>CAMHDT010000048.1 GCA_946183985.1 uncultured Prevotella sp. | reverse complement strand
CCGGAGGCGGTAGCGTGGCTACATTTCTTGAGGAGAAACTCCACGTGGACCTTAGTGATATTCCTAACTCTGTTTTCGCAAGGATGCCAAGCGGCAATGCATGGCAATTATTAGCAGAAGAAGTTACAAATCCACAAGTGCGCAAGGTAAAATTCTATCCAGTATGTGTTTCTGCCGCAGAAGCTAAGGAATCCGATTTCGTACTGGATGCAGACTCTGATTCTTACGATATGATTTCAAGAGTTTTTTATGAAAGAGCGAGAATTGTCTCCTATTACTTAGGTAGTGAACGACTGACGGTATATGTCAGCAACCATGCTTTGGAGAAAGAATCCATGCGGTCGTTTAAAAACAAGGATTCTCTTTCAAAGGATGAATTGCTGACCTTGTTAAAGAAGCACGGAGAAGATGGCATAACAGTTTATGCGACAAAAGAAAAAAGTGGTACGGCAAAGGCCTATGAAGATTTTGCAGGCATACCTGTCAACAATTATGCGAAATACACAGAAAACTCATTTGAAAACAGTTTCAAGGAAGACTACATCATATTGTCTAGCGAGTTCTTTATGCCAAAAGTCTTACGCTCAAAAGGGAACTATAAGGCATATAATCTGAAAGGAACTACAGCAAAGAATTATCCCAGAAAAGATATGTTTGTCTATTTTGTCGTACCATCAAGTGGGAATAAATGTAATATTCCTCCCATTATTATGAATTTCCTGCAAAACAACTTGAAAATAGACTCAGTATGTCCTGATGCATGGGCAAAGATATCTGACAGTTCATTTGATAGCCACGATGGGACAAATATTATTTATAAGTTAAATTAAATGCCAACAGACAGTTGATGGCACATCATTTTACAATGATTCAAACCACTATTTTTGCTAATTAACTATAAAAAAGAGGTGTAAGTAAACAGACTTACACCTCTTTTTATTACCTTTGCAGACTGAAAACCGGAGACACCGTTTGGGTTTTCACAAGAAAAAGAAGCAATAAACAATAATTAAAGCATTTTATAAGGATTATGAAAAAGAGCAAAATGATGATGGTTGCGGCTGTAGCCGCCATGCTGACAGCATGTGGCGGAGGCGGCGGCCGCCCCACTTTCGGAGACAATGAGTATCCGGTGGACACCGTGACCACCCAGTCGGCTGCTATGCAGTCTAACTATCCCGGCACCATCTATGGCATCCAGGATGTAGAGATTCGTCCTAAAGTATCGGGGTTCCTTACCCGCATCTATGTGACAGAGGGTCAGACGGTGAATGCCGGACAGGTATTGTTTGTGATTGACAACGAGACCTATCAGGCACAAGTCCGTCAGGCACAGGCTTCAGTCAACACGGCCCAGAGCCAGGTGAACACAGCCAAACTGACATTTGAGAACACCAAGCAACTGCATGCCAACCGCGTGGTGGGCGACTATGAACTGCAGACCGCCGAAAACTCGTATATGAGCGCACAGGCACAACTGGCGCAGGCACAGGCTGTGCTGGCATCGGCAAAGGAGAACCTAAGTTTCTGCTATGTGAAGAGCCCTGTTCGCGGCGTGGTAGGCACCCTGCCTTTGAAGGAGGGAGCCCTGGTAAGCGCCTCTAACATACTTACCCACGTGTCGGACAACAGCCAGATGGAAGTTTACTTCTCCATGACCGAGAAGGACATGCTCGACCTCTCAAAGGCCGACGGCGGTCTGAACGGAGCCATTGAGACATTCCCCCCACTGAAACTGAAACTGGCCGACGGCACCATCTACACCAACGAGGGCCGCGTGACAGCCATCAGCGGCGTAATTGACCGCGCCACCGGTTCTGTACAGGTCATCTCCGTATTCCCCAACCCCGAGCATCTGCTGAAGAGCGGCGGCTCAGGCACTGTCATCATCCCACGCTCTGCCGAGGGTGCCATCGTCGTCCCTCAGTCAGTGGTGATGGAGGTACAAGACAAGAAGTTCATCTATCTGGTCAACGACAGCAACAAAGTGCAATACACCGAAATCACCGTCGATCCACAGAACGATGGCAACAACTATATTGTGACCAGCGGACTCAAACCTGGCGACAAGTATGTCACCAATGGTGTCACCAAGCTGACCGACGGTCAGGAGATTGTGCCCATTACCCCACAGCGCTATCAAGAGAAGATTCAGGAGCAGGCCAGGGCCATGAGCGCAGGCGACATCGTGGGTGCCATGAAGAAATAATTGAAACTGGATAATTGATAATTGACAATTATGACATTTACAAACTTTATCAAGCGCCCAGTGCTATCTACGGTGATCTCTATCCTCATCGTGCTGCTGGGTGTCATCGGATTGACCTCGCTGCCTATTGAGCAGTATCCCGATATTGCACCACCTACCGTGGTGGTATATACCAGCTATCCTGGTGCCGATGCCGAGACCGTCAAGAACTCGGTCATCACACCTCTGGAGGAGAGCATCAACGGTGTAGAGGGTATGGACTACATCTCTTCTACCGCTTCGTCGGGTTCGGCACAGATCAGTGTGCTGTTCCGTCAGGGCATGAATGCCGACATGTGTGCCGTCAACGTGCAGAACCGCGTGCAGCAGGCACAGGCCTTGCTGCCTGCCGAGGTGACACGTATCGGCGTGACCGTCATGAAGCGCCAGACCTCTCAGGTGATCATGTACACCCTGACCAGTGACGGCCGCTACGACGACGAGTTCCTGACCAACTACAGTAATATCAACATCGTGCCCGCCATCAAGCGTATTCAGGGTGTGGGCGATGTGCAGAGCCCCGGTCTGAAGACCTACTCAATGCGTATCTGGCTGAAGCCCGATGTGATGAAGCAGTACAACCTGATGCCTTCCGACATCAGCGGTGTGCTCGCCGAACAGAACATCGAGGCCGCTCCTGGTACCTTCGGCGAACTCTCTGACGTGGCCTACGAGTATGCCATGCGCTACACCGGTCGCCTCAAGACTGCCGAGGAGTTCGGCAACATCATCATCAAGAGCGATGAAGAAGGCCAGACACTGAAACTGAAAGATGTGGCCGAGATTGAGTTGGGTGGCCAGCAGTATTCCGTTGCCATGAAGAACAACAACGTGCCTTCGGTGCTGGGTATGGTGCAGCAGATTGCTGGTTCTAACGCCAACGAGATTGCCAAGAACGTGAAGAAAGAACTGGAAGAGCAAGCCAAACTATTCCCTCCAGGCATGACCTATAAGATCAACTACGACGTCACCGAGTTCCTCTATGCTTCTATCAAGGAGGTAGTGTTCACGCTGGTGTTCACCCTTCTGCTCGTGTTCTTCGTCATCTACGTCTTCCTGCAGGACTGGCGTTCTACGCTGATCCCTCTGATTGCCGTGCCTGTGTCGTTGGTCGGTACGTTCTTCTTCCTCAAGCTGTTTGGCTTCTCCATCAACCTGCTCACGCTGTCGGCCCTGCTGTTGGCCATCGCCATCGTGGTCGATGATGCCATTGTGGTGGTCGAAGCCGTGCATGCCAAGTTGGACCAAGGCTACAAGTCAACGCTGACGGCCTCTATCGATGCCATGAACGAAATCTCGGGTGCCATCATCTCCATCACGCTGGTGATGTCGGCCGTGTTCATCCCTGTGTCGTTCATTGGTGGCACCAGCGGTACGTTCTATCGTGAGTTCGGTGTGACCATGGCAGTCAGCATCTTCATCTCGGCGCTGAACGCCCTGACGCTGTCGCCCGCCCTATGTGCCATCTTCCTGAAGGTGCACGACAAGGACGGCCACGAGAAGAAACTGTCGCGCATCGACAAGTTCCACATGGCCTTCAACACCGCCTACGACGGCATTCTTGGCAAGTATAAGTCGCGCATCGAGAAGCTCGTACACCGTCCCATCGCCATTATGGTGACTGTGGTCATCGGTATTGTTGTGCTCGTCGTCTCGCTGGTTACCAGCAAGACCGGTCTGGTGCCCGACGAGGATACCGGCACCATCTTCTGTACCATCTCAATGCCTCCCGCCACTTCCGTGGCACGCACCCAGCAGGTCATTGCCGAGGTTGACAGCATCCTGGCTGCCGATCCTGCTGTTCAGAACCGTGAGCAGATTCAGGGTTACAACTTCATTGCCGGTGCCGGTTCCGACCAGGCCACCTTCATCGTGAAGCTGAAGCCCTTCAGCGAGCGTCAGAAAGGACTGTGGTGGAAGATCTCTGGCTTGTGGCAGGGCGATGGCATCTATCGCTTCTTCCTCAACCCCTATGAGTCGAATGGTGTGCTGGCGCAGATCTATCTGAAGACAGCCCATATCAAGGATGCCCAGATTCTCGCCTTTGCACCACCAATGATTCCTGGCTTCTCGGCCAACAGTGGTGTGTCTATCGTCATGCAGGACCGCACGGGCGGTTCGCTGGACAAGTTCTTTGGCGTTGTCAAAGACTACCTGGCTGAGCTCAACAAGCGTCCTGAGTTCCAGATGGCACAGACCTCATACAATCCTAACTATCCTCAGTACATGGTGCATGTAGATGTGGCCAAGTGTAAGCAGAGCGGCATCTCGCCTGCCACCGTCCTCTCTACGTTGCAGGGTTACTACGGTGGACTCTACGCCTCCAACTTCAACGCCTACGGTAAGCTCTACCGTGTCATGGTGCAGGGCTCGCCCGAGACCCGCATGACGCCCGAGTCGCTCAACAGCGTCTATGTGCGCACCAATGCAGGCATGGCACCCGTCAAGGAGTTCTGCCAGCTGGAGCGCGTCTATGGTCCTTCCAACATCAACCGCTTCAACCTGTTTACGTCTATCAACGTGACTGCCACCGTGGCTGATGGCTATTCCACCGGTGAGGCCATCAAGGCCGCCCAGGAAGTGGCTGCCCAGATGTTGCCCACAGGTTACACCTACGACTATCAGGGTCTGACGCGTGAAGAGGCCAAGGCGTCCAACACCACCGGCATCATCTTCCTGCTGTGTATCGTCTTTATCTATCTGATTCTTTCAGCCCAGTACGAGTCTTACCTCCTGCCGTTGGCGGTCATTCTCTCTGTACCGTTCGGTCTGGCAGGCTGCTTCCTGTTCACCATGTTGTTCGGCCATGCCAACGACATCTATATGCAGATTTCGCTCATCATGCTGATTGGTCTGTTGGCCAAGAACGCCATCCTGATTGTGCAGTTCGCCCTCGAGCGTCGCAGCACCGGTATGGCCATCTCCTGGTCGGCCGTGTTGGGTTCTGCAGCCCGTCTGCGTCCTATCCTGATGACCTCTCTGGCCATGATCATCGGTCTGCTGCCTTTGATGTTTGCCAGCGGTGTAGGCAAGAACGGCAACCAGACGCTGGGTGCAGCAGCCGTTGGCGGTATGCTCATCGGTACGCTCTGTCAGCTCTTTGTCGTGCCCACGTTGTTTGTCATCTTCCAGTCGCTTCAGGAGAAGATCCGTCCGATGAAGTTCGAAGGCGATGACGAGAACCCCGACATGGCAGCCGAGTTGCAGCAGTATGCCAAGCGTCCTGTTGATTATGAATTACAGAAATAAGAAACTCTCCCCTGACCCTTCCCTGAAGGGAGGGGAATGGACAGTCTAATTAAATGAAGATAAAGATGAATAAGATATTAAGGAAAAAGGTATCTACCCCCCTCCATATAGGGAGGGGCCTGGGGGTGGGTCTGTTGCTCTGCTTGATGCTCAGCAGTTGCGGCCTCTACAACAAATATGAGCGCCCCGATGAGGTGAACACCGCCGGTCTCATTCGCGACCTTACCTCCGATGTCGACACGTTGGCCGTAAACAGCGACGAGAACTTCGGCAATCTGCCATGGCGCCAAGTGTTTACCGACCCGCAGTTGCAGACCCTCATCGAGAAAGCACTGGAGAACAACACCGACCTACGCAATGCCGCCCTCAACGTAAAGATGATGGAGACGGCACTCACCGTGTCGAAACTGGCATTCCTGCCCTCTGTGTCCTTTGCCCCGCAGGGCACCATCAGCCAGGTGCAAATGGACGGTGCGCAGGTGTCGAAGACCTATCAACTGCCCGTCAGCGCATCATGGAACCTCGATCTCTTCGGCAACCTGCTCTCGCAGAAACGGTCGGCACAGATGAAACTGCTGGCCACCAAGGACTATCAGGTGACCGTACAGACCAATATCATCTGCGGCGTGGCCAACCTCTACTATACGCTCATGATGCTCGACGAGCAGATGCGTATTATCAACGACATGGAGAGCCTCACCAAGGAAACCTGGGATATGATGCAATTGCAGATGAACCTGGGCCGCGCCCGCTCTACCAGTGTGCAAACGGCCGAGGCCAACTACTACAGCGTAAAGGCAAAGGGTGCTGACCTGCGCCAGCAGATTCGCGAGATGGAAAACGCCATGTCGCTGCTACTCAACGAGCCGGGCCACCAGATTGCCCGTGGCTCGTTCTACGACCAGAGCCTGCCCTCCGAGTTTGCCACAGGCGTTGGCATCCAACTGCTGTCGAACCGTGCCGATGTGCACGCTGCCGAGATGTCGCTGGCTCAGTGTTTCTATGACACCGAGACGGCCCGCTCACGTTTCTATCCCAATATCACCGTCACCGGCACCGCCATGTTCACCAACAACCTGGGGCAGATTGTCAACCCTGGCAAATGGATTCTGTCTGCCGTAGGCTCACTCACACAGCCCATCTTTGCCCACGGGCAGATTGTGGCAGGCCTCAAAGTTGCCAAGGCCCAGCAGGAGCAAGCCCTGAACACGTTCCAGCAAACCATCTTGAAAGCAGGCAATGAAGTGAGCAACGCGCTGGTGGCCTACAACACATGCAATGAGAAAAGCAAACTCGACGAGATGCAGGTGAAGATCTATGAGCAGAATGTGGAAGATACCCGCCAACTCTACACCTCAAGCGGCTCCAGTTACCTTGAGGTGATTCAGGCTCAGAACGGCCTGCTCAACGCACGTATCGCCAAGGTTACCGACGACTTCAACAAGATGCAGGCCGTGGTCAACCTCTATCAGGCACTGGGAGGCGGAAGTAAATGAAAACCCCTCCCGACCTCCCCCGCTCGGTCTTTGGACGCTTGCTACCAGAGGGACGTAAGAAAGGGGAGGAGGGCCTACGGACAGTATATAATTAATAGAGTAATAAACATTTTGAAAGTCTGGTGATCCCCCTGAAACCGCCAGGCACTCCCCTCCTCCGGAGGGGTTGGGGGAGGTTCTATGAGTGAGATTAGTCCAAGAGCCGAGATATCGCCCAAGGCGAAGATTGGCAACAACTGTAAGATATTCCCCTTCGTGTATATCGAGGACGATGTAGAGATTGGTGATAACTGCATCATCTTCCCCTTTGTCAGCATCCTCAGCGGCACACGCATGGGCAGCCACAACAAGGTGCACCAAGGGTCAGTCATTGGTGCATTGCCACAAGACTTCAACTTCCGCGGAGAGAAGTCGGAGTGCATCATCGGCAACAACAATATCATCCGCGAGAACGTGGTCATCAACCGCGCCACGCACACTGGCGGACAAACCGTCATCGGCAACGACAACGTGCTGATGGAAGGTGCCCACATCTCTCACGACACCAAGGTGGCCGACCGCTGCGTCTTCGGCTACGGCACCAAGATTGCGGGCGATTGTGAGATAGGCAGCGGAGCCATCTTCTCGTCGTCGGTCGTCGAGAACGCCGGCACCCGTGTAGGTGAAGCCGCCATCATCCAGGCTGGCACCACCTTCTCCAAGGATGTGCCCCCCTACATCGTTTGCACCAAACGCTCAGAGTTTGGCGGTGTGAACTATACCATGGCCACCAACTACGGCATAGACAAAAAGGTACAGAAGCATATTGCCAATGCCTATCGTCTGGTGTTCCACGGACAGACCTCGCTTTTCGACGCCATCATCCAGATAGAGCAGCAGGTGCCCGACAGCCCCGAGATTCGCAACATCATCCAGTTCCTGCGCTCAAGCAAAGCAGGCGTCATCACCAAACTATAGGCGTTTTTCGTTATTCTGCACTCCGTGAGGAAAAAGCGACTCATACGGATTGCCATCGGCATTGTGATGGGGGTAGTGGTGCTATGTGCCCTGCCGCTGCTTATTTATGTGCCCCCTGTCCAGCAATGGTTGGTGCAGCGAGTGGCCGCCATCGCTTCCGATGAGACGGGCCTGGACATCAGCGTAGAGCGCGTCAACCTCAGTTTCCCCCTCGATCTGGCCGTTGACGGCGTAGTAGTGAGCAGGCCTGCCCCCGATTCCGCTGGTATGACAGACACCATTGCGGTGGTGCAGCGTGCGGTGGTCGATGTGCGACTGCTGCCCTTGCTGCATGGCGAGGTCTATGTGCAGGGTCTGTCCTTGGAAGAAACCCGTCTGAACACGCTCGACCTTATCAGCGATGTGCAGGTGAAGGGTATGGCAGGACGCCTCTCATTAGACCCGAGCCGCGTTCACCTGTCAGAAGGCCGGGTCGACTTGAGCACCGCTTCGATGGACCGTGCCGACATTGCCGTATTGCTGAGCGACACCGCCGCAGTAGACACCACCGCCAGCGGGCCAACACCGTGGCGCATCAACTTCGACAAGTTGACCATCAGCAGTTCGCACGTGGCTGTTCATCTGTCTGGCGACTCCATGCTTATTGATGTGGGGGCGGCACGCATGACAGCCACCGACGGCCGCATCAACCTGCTCGACAGCCATTATGCCGTGGGAACGCTGGCCTGGACCGGCGGCACGCTGGTCTACGACCTGCCCTTCGAACCGTCGGTACGCACACTACAACACCCGTCGCTTTTCGACTATAGCCACATCAGCCTGAGCCATGTGAACCTGCGTCTCGACTCGGTGGTCTACGACGATGCCACCTCCACCTTCCGTCTGCAGGTGGCCGAGGCCGCCCTGCGCGACACCTGCGGATTCGCCCTCTCGCAGTTGCACGGCAACGTGGCCGTCGACACGGTAGGCGTGAGCATAGCCGGGCTCAGCCTCATCACACCTTATTCTAACATATACGGTCGCGCCGACATCGACTATTCCGTGGCCGACTCGCTGCAGCCCGGCCGCATGGACATCGACCTGAATGCCAAGGTGGGCAAGCAAGACATGGCCTTCTTCTACGACGATCTTGACCTCCGCACGCTGCCCGAATGGCCGCTGACCCTTCAAGGACAGATGAAAGGCAATGTGCACCATGCCGATTTCAACATACAACAGTTGGCGTGGCCCACTGTGCTCGACGCTTCTGGCAGCGGCTATGTGAAGAATGTGCTTGATACCGACCGCATGCAGGCCGTCATGAACATCAAAGCCAAGTCGTACAACATCAAGCCCCTGCTCACAATGCTCGACCTGCAGGATGCGGGCTTCACCATTCCCGCAGGACTCTCCATAGAGGGCGATGCCACCGTCGACGGCTTCCGCTATACGGCCGACCTCACGGCTCGCGACGGTCGTGGTGTGGCCACGCTGAAAGGCCGTCTCGACCAGCGTCTCATGGCCTATGACGCCAAGGTCACGGCCCGTGCATTGAATGTACAGCGCTTCATGCCCACCCTGCCGCTCACCATCAGCAACTCACAACTGTCGCTAAAGGGCCGTGGCACCGACTTCATGAAGCCCGGTGCATGGCTCGACGCCGAAGGCACCATCAGCCACATGGCCTACGACGGCCACGACATGAACGACCTGCGGGTGCAGGCACACCTGAAGAACGGCCATGCCATGGCCGACATCATTTCGTGCAACACACTTCTTGACGGCACCGCCAGCGTTGACATGCTGCTTGACGCCAAAGAAGTGAAGGGCTCGCTCAGCACCGCCATCAGCCATCTTGACCTCTATGCGCTGGGACTTGCCGAGCATCCGCTCACGGTGGGACTGGAAGGCGATTTCGACCTGACCACCAACCTTGAGGACAGCCACCGCCTAAGCGGACTGATTGACCATATCTATCTGCGCGACTCAGTGCAGACCTATCATCCCGAGAAGGTTGGCATACTGCTCAATGCACGGCCCGACACCACCTATCTGCGGGCACAGAGCGGAACACTTATCGTGAAACTGGATGCCAGCGGCAACTATAACGCACTGGCCGAGCGCCTCACCACGCTGGCCGACACCATCGGGTCGCAACTGTCTCACCGCACCATCAACCAGCCACTGCTCAAAAGCATGCTACCCACCGCACGGCTGTATGTCAGCAGCGGGCGCTCGAACCCTATGGCCGACATGCTGAAGGCATCGGCCAACATCGACTTCCGCGGACTGCTCGTCGACCTCAACACCTCGCCGCAGAGCGGCCTCAACGGCAGTGCACACCTCTATGGACTCAATGCCGACTCCACACGCATCGACACCATCAAGGTGACGCTCATCGACAAGCCTCACCACGGGCTCACCTTTCAGGGACGCATTGCCAACAACAAGCGGAACCCGCAGTTCGTCTTTACGGCACTCGTCGACGGACTGTTGCAGGAACACGGGGCCAGCATGGGCCTGCGCTTCTTTGATGCACAGGGCATGATGGGACTGCGCATAGGTGCCAAAGCCGAGATGGAGGAAGGAGGCATGCGCTTCCACCTGCTGCCCAGCCGCCCCACCATAGGCTATCGGGAGTTTGCCGTCAACGACGACAACTATCTCTTCCTGCGCGACAACCTGCGGCTGCAAGCCAAGGTGAACCTGCTGGCCGACGACGGCACCGGCATCAGAGTCTACACGCCCGAGACAGCGGCCAGCGCCGACGACATGCTGCAAGACCTCACCATCAGCCTTAACCGCTTCGACCTCGACCGGCTCACGGCAGCATTGCCCTACGTGCCCCGTATTACAGGCATGCTCAACGGCGACTACCACCTCACCATGGACCAGAAGCGGCAGATTTCCGTGGCCACCGACATGCAGGTGCTCAATATGACCTACGAGGGCTGTCCCATGGGCAATCTCAGCACAGAGTTTGTCTATCTGCAGCGCGAAGACGAGACACACGCCGTCGACGGCATGCTGATGCAGAACGGCCATGAGGTGGCCATGTTCCAGGGCAACTACCGCAACAGGAAAGTGACTGGCGGCAACGAGCATCTCGACGGCACGCTCACCCTTCTGCGGGCACCTCTCGGGCTCATCAACGGCTTCATTCCCGATCAACTCATAGGACTGGAAGGCTATGCCGAGGGCGAACTGTCCATGGAGGGCTCGCTCACCACACTCGATGTGAACGGCGAGGTGCTGCTCGACTCCGCCTATCTTGTGAGCCAGCCCTATGGCATCCGCCTGCGTTTCGACAACGACCCCGTTCGCATACAGCAGTCGAAACTGCTGCTCGAGAACTTCACCATGTATGCCTACAACGACAACCCGCTCAACATCATGGGCAACATCGACTTCCACGACCTGGACCACATGACGCTCGACATGAAGATGCGAGCCAGCAACTTCATGCTCATCAACTCGAAACGCACGGCAAAGTCCATTGCCTATGGCAAGGGCTTCGTCAACTTCCTGGCGGTGATGCGGGGACCCCTGGACCAGTTGAAGATGCGCGGCAAACTCGATGTGCTTGGAACCACCGACCTTACCTATCTGCTGCTCGACTCGCCACTGTCTACCGACAACCAACTCGACGAACTGGTGCGGTTCACCGATTTTACCGATACCACACAGACCGTGGTACAGCGGCCAGCACCCGACGGCTTCGACATGGATCTCACCATCAGCATCGACGAGGGTGCACATGTGCTCTGCGGTTTGAACGACGCCCTGTCAAACTATATAGACTTCTTTGGCGGAGGCGACCTGAAGATGCGTTACAATAATACCGAAGACCTGCGTCTCAACGGTCGCTATACACTCACCAGCGGTGAAATGAAATATTCACTGCCCGTCATTCCGCTGAAGACCTTCCGTATTCAAGACGGCAGTTATGTAGAGTTTTCCGGCGACCCCATGAATCCCACGCTTAACATCACCGCCACCGAGCAGACAAAGGCAGCGGTGGGTCAGGATGGCGGACAGAGCAAGACAGTGCTCTTCGACTGCGGCGTCGTCATCACCCGCACACTCAACGACATGGGCCTGCAGTTCATCATCTCTGCCCCCGAAGACCTTGCCGTTGCTGGCGAGTTGGCAGCCATGAGCGTAGAGCAGCGCGGCAAACTGGCCGTCACCATGCTCACCACAGGCATGTATCTGGCCGACGGCAACACCAGCGGTTTCTCCATGAACTCGGCCCTCAGTTCATTCCTTGAGAGCGAGATCAACAACATCACAGGCAACGCCCTGAAGACCATCGACCTCTCTATCGGCCTCGACAACACCACCGATGCCACCGGACAGATGCACACCGACTATTCGTTTAAGTTTGCCAAGCGCTTCTGGAACAACCGTCTCAAGGTGCAGATAGGCGGCAGCATCTCCACAGGCAGCGAGATGCAGGGCCAGAACCGTTCGTTCTTCGACAATGTGACGATGGAATACCGTCTCAGTCCCACATCCAACCAATATGTGAAACTGTTCTACAACCAGAATGCCTACGACTGGCTTGAGGGCTATACCAGCGAATATGGTGCCGGCTATCTCTGGAAGCGCAAGTTAGACTCACTGTGGGATTTCTTCCCCAAAAAAGAACGCAATGACACGATACGCTAAACATATCATGCTCACGGTGTGGAGCCTCATGGCCATGGCCTGCTCCACCACCAAACTCGTGCCCGACGACGACCAGTTGTTCGTTGGCCTGAAAGCCATCAGTTACCCCGACATGGACCGCAGCGAGCATGCCATCGCCACACAGGAGGAATTGGAGGCCGCACTGGCCACGCAGCCCAACGGTGCCCTTCTCGGCAGCAGTTACTACCGCACGCCCCTCCCCTACGGTCTCTGGGTGTGGAATGCCTTCAGCGACTCACACGGCAAGTTTGCCAAGTGGATGACCAACTCGTTTGGCAAGCCCCCCGTGCTGATGAGCCAGGTGAACCCCGCCCTGCGCACCTCGGTGGCCCGTTCGGTGCTTCGCAAAAACGGCTATATGCACGGCAACGTAACCTATGCCGAGGTGCCTCAGAAGAACCCCAAGAAGATGAAGATTGCCTATACCGTGACCTTCGACACCCTGTTCACCGTCGACACGATGAACTATGTGAACTTCCCCAAGCCCATGCAGGCCCTCATCGACTCCACGGCTGGCCAGACCTACATCACGAGCGGAGCACCATTCACCGTGGCCAACCTTGATGCCGAGCGACAGCGCATCAGCCAGTTGTTCCGCAACAACGGCTACTACTACTATCAGACAGGCTATGCCACCTATCTGGCCGACACCTTCGACATCCAGAACCGCGCACGGCTGCGCCTTCAGATGGCCGACTCCCTGCCGCCCGAAGCCCTGCACCCCTGGTATATGGGCAACACGAAGGTCACCCTGCGCCGCAACCGTCGTGACACGCTCACCGACAGCACAGGCCGCGGCTTTGTCCGCATCTATTATCAGGGCAAGCACTCGCCCGTCAGTCCGCGAGTCATCCTGCGCAACATGCGCCTGTGGCCGCGCCGCCCGTTCAGTTACGACAACTATACCGAGACCCTGCAGAAGTTGAACGCCACAGGCGTCTTCAGCAACGTAGACATACACTTTACGCCACGCGACCGCGACACGCTCGACCTTCAGATCAACTGTACGTTCGACAAGCCCTACGACATCTACGTCGAAGGCAACGTGAAGAACCGCACCATCGGACGCATGGGGCCCGAGTTGAAGATAGGCGTGACGCGCCGCAACGTGTTTCGCGGAGCCGAGAAACTCGACATCAACCTCCACGGCAACTACGAGTGGCAGACCAACAGCATGGACAACTCCAACGCCTATCAGTATGGCATCGACGCCAGCCTCGAGATTCCGCGCATACTGGCCCCCTTCGTCAACCGCCGTCCCCAGTTGCGCCGCGACTCGCTCAGCCGCCGTCCCCAGTTGCGCCGCCGCTTCATCTCCACACCGTGGACGGTGGCCAAACTGTCGAGCGACGTAGAGCGGCGGCCCAACTACTACAAGATGCACATTGTGAGCGGCGAGTGGACCTACCGCTGGCAGCCTTCGGCCACCAGCCGCCACGAGTTCTCGCCCCTCACGCTGAAATACCAGTATATGAACAGCCACACCGAGCGTTTCGACTCCGTGCTAGACAACAACCCCTTCCTGCTGGCCACGATGAGCGACTACTTCATCCCCAAGATGCGCTACACCTACACCTACGCCTCAGCACTCGCCACCCGCCATCCCATCCGCTGGGAGACCACCATCGAAGAGTCAGGCAATCTCACCGCCCTCTACGATGTGCTGGTGCAGGGCCACGGCTGGAAGCAGAAAGACAAGACTCTGTTCAAGAACCCCTATGCCCAGTTCGTGCGCATAGAGACCGACCTGAGCAAGACATGGCCGCTCGACAGCCGCTCCAGCCTGGTGGCCCACCTCAATGCCGGCATCATGTTCTGCTATGGCAACAGCAGCGAGCCCCCCTTCAGCGAGATGTTCTATGTGGGCGGTGCCAACAGCATCCGCGCCTTCGCCGTGCGCAGCATCGGCCCCGGAGCCTTCTCGCGCATCTTCAACAGCCGCCAGTATTCCTATCTCCTGCAGAACGGCGACTCCAAACTGGTGATGAACCTGGAATACCGCCGCCGCCTCTTCGGCAACCTCTACGGCGCCCTGTTTCTCGATGCCGGCAACGTGTGGAACAGCCAAGACTGGCACATGGAGCCCGACGACGCTACCGACGAGGCCGAAGTAGTCTTTGTAAACATCTGGAACAACGCATGCAGCGAAAACGCCTTCAAGCCCAACAGGTTCTTCAAGCAACTGGCCACCGGCACCGGCGTCGGACTGCGCTACGACCTCGACTTCCTGGTGCTGCGCCTCGACTGGGGCTTCGGTCTCCATGTGCCCTACCACACCGGCAAGAGCGGCTACTTCAACATCCCCCGCTTCAAGGACATGCACACCCTGCACCTCGCCATCGGATACCCGTTCTGACTTCCTTGGCCAGTCACTGAATATTTTTCTCCGAATCGCTTGGCGGTTCGGATTTTTATTTGTATTTTTGCCACCGAGATATAATAAATAAACCGAATTATGGCAATTGCAGTAAGAAAAACGGAAAGCGATATGGTAGATGCCTACTGGGAGGCTCTACGCACACTTAGCGTAAGAGCCAAATTGAAATTGGCATCGTTATTGACAACTGCTGCTTTTGAAGAAGAAAGCAGAAGGGATACTGCTTTGCAGTCAAGAAAAACGCGCAAGGTCGTCAGACGAGCATCCAGCGTTCCTTCTGATGAAGAATTGCAGGCTCGTTTTTCTGGGAAGGACACACCTAGTATCCCAGAAGATCCGTCTTGGAGTC
Organism: uncultured Prevotella sp.; assembly: GCA_946183985.1. Lineage (GTDB taxonomy): Bacteria > Bacteroidota > Bacteroidia > Bacteroidales > Bacteroidaceae > Prevotella. The sequence continues at coordinate 1,188 of CAMHDT010000048.1, read as the reverse complement.
AAGTGATTAACTCAAACACAGGTAAGACCATACAACCCATAGAGAAATGGCTGTAAGTACCGTGTCCCAAAGAGAGATTGTTGAAGTCCCTTATCAGTTACCAGACGGTAGCATTAAGCCACACATGGCATTGGTCCTTTCTACTGAGAGATTGCTGAATGCTGAAGACGGAATGTTCTATGCCGTACTTATCTCATCGAAGAATATCAATCCTGAGTTTACGATGGAGATTAAAAATGAATGGCTAAACAAACCATTGTCTATAAACTACATATCACATATTTCCTTCCGAATCGCTTGGCGGTTCGGATTTTTTCGTATCTTCAACTTCACTACCAAATATTGGGAAGCCATATCATAAGGGTTTACTCACCCAGCATATAGACCTTGGCACTGCTTCTGCCGTGCGACACGATGCCCGATGACGGGTCATCGTCCAAACGTCGCAACTCAAGCGATGCCGTGGTGCGCGACAAGCCGTTGAGCGCTGCATAATCGGCTACGTGCATCATCGTATGCTCCCTCAGCCATTGACGCGCACGCTCAGCACGCTGCTCAGGGGTATAGGGCGACCGTCGCAGTCGGCACTCGCCACTGCGTTCCAACTTGAAGCACTTGGCGTTGATTTCGCCCACCAGCGCCTTGTCTACCCTGAAGTTCACGCCGGTAAACCCCAGGCTCATGGCATTGCGATGCTCCATGTCGGAATCGAAGTTGTCAAGCGGTTTGTCGGCCGTCACACCCAGCCGTCCACTGAAAGTGCCCAAGCCATCAATGGTCACGCTGTAGCCCTGGCCTATCTGCCACGCCAGTTCGCTGGCTATGCGCGACACCACGGCCACCACATCGCTCACCGTCACGGTGCTGCCGTTGGCACATTGTTCTGCAAACTCCCTGAACGTGCGGCAACCGAAGGTCTTCACCCTGTAGTGCGCCTGTGTAGTGCCCTTTCCGTTCATATCAGCCATCTCTCTCTTAATGTACTTTGTCATTCTATCTTCAGTCTTATTTACAATTCTCCTGTTTCATGTCTGGAAAAACATCCAAAAACTGCCTACAAAGATACAAAATAAGACTGATAAAACAAAATCTGAGGCACAAAATCATTATTCAGAGTCACAAAATAATAATTCCAAGTCGCAGAACCATGATTCCGAATCACAGAATTAACTATAGCAGCCACCTTCT
>CAMHDT010000047.1 GCA_946183985.1 uncultured Prevotella sp. | reverse complement strand
GTCTCTGACATCAAGAACCACGATGCCCGTACCGAGGGCATGTCGTATGGTATGATGATTGCGGTGCAGATGGGCGAGAAAGACATCTTCGACCGCCTGTGGCGCTGGAGCAAGCGCTACATGCAGCACAAGGAGGGGCCGCGCAAAGGGTTCTTTGCCTGGAGTTGCAAGACCAACGGCACCCACAATGCCGAGGGAGCGGCCAGCGACGGCGAACTCTACTACATCACCGCCCTCATCTTCGCTTCCAACCGCTGGGGCAACGATACGGGCATCGACTATCTGAAGGAGGCACAGTATATCTTGGAATGCGTCCAGCCCTCTCTTCTTGACCCTGCCACCAGTCTCATCACCTTCACCCCCGATGGGTTTGGCCAGCGTTTTACGGACCCCTCGTACCATATCCCTGCATTCTACGAGGTATGGGCGCGCTGGGCTGGCGACGGGCGTAGCGACTACTGGCGTGAGTGTGCCCGGAAGAGTCGTGAGTTCTTGCACAGGTGCATCAACGACACGACGGGTCTGAACCCCGACCTGTGCAACTATGACGGCACGATGCTGCAGTTCCCTGCACGCCCGGGCCAGCGCCCGCGCCGCAATGGTGGCTCCAACTTCCGTTACGACTCATGGCGGGTGCCCATGAACATTGCCCTGGACTATGAATGGAGTTGTGCCGACCGCGAATGGCAGCAGCAGTATGGCGAGAAGATTCAGGACTTCTTCTATTCGCAAGGCATTGACACGTTTTTCGACCAGTATCGCACAGACGGCTCGCTGCCAGAAGGTGACGAGATTCTGGAGGCAGGCGGCTTCCGCAAACTGCGCCACTCCATCGGCCTCGTAGCCACAACGGCAGCAGCCTCGATGATGTGCAGTCACGAAAAGAGCCGCGAGTTTGTCGATGCCCTGTGGAAGGCCCGTCACGAGCCTTTTGATGACGGCTATTTCGATGCCTACTACGACGGTCTGCTGCGCCTCTTTGCCTTCATGCATCTGAGTGGCCGCTATCGTGTCATCGCACCATCGACTTCCGTTGATTAAAGGATAGAATAGTGGTTGCCGCCTCATTTTCACAAACTCTTGTACGCTTTTACAAACTTTTGTATTAAAATAGGTACGTGATTGAATATTTTTCTGTACTTTTGCACATAGAAACCTCTAAAACAAATTTGATACGAAATGAAACTGAACGATTTGCTGAGCGGCCAGTTTAATGCCGCAGAGTGGGAGCAGAAAGGCTATTTGCTTCCAAAGTTTGACATCAAGGCCGTGCGTGAGAAGACGGCCAAGGAGCCTACGTGGGTACACTTCGGAGGCGGCAACATCTTCCGTGCTTTTCCTGCAGCCATCCTCAACGATGCGCTGAACACAGGTAAGTACGACCGCGGCGTCATCGTGGCCGAGACCTTCGACTTCGAAGTCGTCGACAAGGCCTACACTCCTTACAACAACCTCTCGCTGCTCGTTTCCCTGCAGAGCACGGGCACCATTGAGAAGAAGGTGATTGCATCGGTGACAGAAGCCCTGAAGGCCGACCCGCAGTTTGAGGACTGGAATCGTCTGGTTGAGATTTTCCGCAACCCCAGCCTGCAGATGATTTCGTTTACCATCACCGAGAAAGGCTATTCGTTTAATGAGGCCGACCTGGCCCGAGGCCTGAAGCCCCTGTTCGCCATGGGCAAGGTGTGCGCGCTGCTCTTTGAGCGCTTCAACGCCGGCAAGTTGCCCCTCACCGTGCAGTCGATGGACAACTGCTCGCATAATGGCGACAAGGTGAAGGCCGGCGTCTTTGCCTATGCCGAGCGCTGGGTGAACGACGGACTGGTTCCTGCTGCCTTCCTCGACTATCTGAAAGACGAGACGAAGATTACCTTCCCTTGGTCGATGATTGACAAGATTACGCCCCGCCCGCACGAGAAAGTAAAGGAACTGCTGGCTGCCGACGGTTTCGAGGACAACAACTATATCGAGACAGAGAAGCACACCTTTACCGCTCCGTTTGTGAACGCAGAAGAGGTGCAGTATCTGGTCATCGAAGACAACTACACCAACGGACGCCCCCCACTCGACCTGGGCGGTGCGCTCTACACCACACGCGAGACTGTGGACAAAGTGGAGACAATGAAGGTGACCACCTGTCTGAACCCGCTCCACACGGCCATGAGCATCTACGGCTGCATGCTGGACTACACCCTCATTTCTGCCGAGATGAAAGACGAAGACCTGCGCGCCTTCATTCAGAAGATAGGCTATATGGAGGCCATGCCCGTGGTGGTTGACCCAGGTGTGCTGAACCCCTATGAGTTCATCGGCGCCGTCATCAACCGTCGCCTGCCCAACCCCTTCATGCCCGACGCTCCACAACGCATTGCGATGGACACAAGCCAGAAACTGCCCATTCGCTTTGGCGAGACACTAAAGAAATATATTGCACGCGGACTGGACAAGTCGAACCTTGTGCTCATCCCTCTCACCTTGGCAGGCTATGCCCGCTACCTGAAGGGACTCAAGGACGACCTGACCCCCTTCGAGCCATCGCCCGATCCCATGCTGGCAGAACTGCAGGCCATCGTGGCCCCATTGGAGATAGGCAAGGACGATCAGGACTGGAGCCCGCTGAAGCAACTCTACAGCCGCAAGGATGTGTTTGGTCTCGACCTCTATGAGGCTGGTTTCGGCGAACAGATTGAAGGAATGGTGAAGGAACTCTATGCCGGCAAGGGTGCCGTCCGCCAGACGCTTCACAAGTATGTGGCAGCCAGATAAGAAAAAGAAAAGGAATCATTGTCAGAAAATTTGGTGGATTGGAAATAAAGTAGTATCTTTGCAGGCAGATATGAAAAAACAATACATCTAATAAAACAAACAAAGCAATGTTAAAACCATTAAACAAACACTTCGCTCCTAAGAGCGTCATGCCTGAAAAGGTTATTCAGTTTGGTGAGGGTAACTTCCTCCGCGCATTTGTCGACTGGATCATTTGGAACATGGACCAGAAGACCAACTTCAACGGCAGCGTAGTAGTCGTACAACCCCTTAACGGCGGTATGATTGACTGGCTCAACGGTCAGGACTGCCTCTATCATGTGAACCTGCAGGGACGCGAAAACGGCAAGCCCGTCAATACGCTTGAGCGCATCGACGTCATCAGCCGTTGCGTCAACCCCTATGCACAGAACGATGCCTTCCTGGCATTGGCAGAGCAGCCCGAGATGCGCTTTGTCATCTCAAACACCACAGAGGCCGGCATCGCCTTCGACCCTGCTTGCAAACTCGAAGACAAGCCCGCAGCCAGTTATCCCGGCAAACTCGTGCAGTTGCTCTATCGCCGCTGGCAGGCTTTCAACGGCGACCCCACGAAAGGCCTGATCATCTTCCCCTGCGAACTGATCTTCCTCAACGGTCATGTGCTGAAGGACTGCATCCGCAAGTACATCGACCTGTGGCAACTGCCCGAGGGCTTCCGCAAGTGGTTTGAAGAGTCTTGCGGCGTCTATGCAACGCTTGTAGACCGTATCGTTCCCGGATTCCCCCGCAAGGAGATTGCACAGATTCAGGAGAAGATTGGCTATCGCGACAACCTCGTGGTTCAGGCCGAGAACTTCCACCTCTGGGTGATCGAGGCTCCGAAGGAAGTGGCACAGGAATTCCCCGCCGACAAGGCTGGCCTGCACGTGCTGTTCGTCCCATCGGAAGAGCCCTACCACAAGCGTAAGGTGACGCTGCTCAACGGCCCGCACACCGTACTCTCGCCCGTGGCTTACCTTAGCGGCGTCAACATCGTGCGCGATGCCTGCAACCACGAAGTCATCAGCAAGTATATCCACAAGGTGCAGTTTGAGGAACTCATGCAGACCCTCGACCTGCCGATGGAGGAACTGGAGAAGTTTGCAGGCGACGTGCTGGAGCGCTTTGACAACCCGTTCGTAGACCACCAGGTGACCAGCATCATGCTCAACTCATTCCCCAAGTTCCAGGCTCGCGACCTGCCCGGCGTGAAGACCTATCTGGAGCGCAAGGGCGAACTGCCAAAGGGCTTAGTATTCGGTCTGGCCGCCATCATTACCTACTACAAGGGTGGCAAGCGTGCAGACGGTGCAGAGATTACGCCTAACGACGATCCGAAGATCATGGAACTCCTCCAGGAACTCTGGGCTACTGGCGACACACAGAAGGTGGTCGACGGCGTGCTGGGAGCAGAGTTCATCTGGCAGGAAGACCTCAACAAGATTGCCGGTCTGAATGCGATGCTCAAGCAGTTCCTCGACCTCATTCAGCAGAAGGGAATGCTCGAAGCCGTAAAGACTATCCTCTGATAAAAAGGAATGCCTTACACAAGTTGGCAACCAAAAGCAAAGACCCGTCAGCAAACATGCCGGCGGGTCTTTTTTTTATCTATCTATTGATGCTGAAACGATGGCACTTTCATCTTACCAGAACACGTAGCACAAAGAGTAATAGAACTGGGCACCAAAAAAGAAGAGCAACACCAATGGGGCTGCATCGCGCAAACCACAGATGAGCAAACGGCACACATCCGTGAACGACGATATAGAACGTACAGCAATGCCATAGGAGATGCCACACAATGTCAAGCCAAAGGCTATGATGGGCAAGAGTGCCCTGCTGAAAGGTGAATCGTGCAGACTGCCAAGAGCAGAAAGAAGCAAAGCGTGTGGCAACAGCGTGAGTAACATGAGCGGCAGAGCATAGGCCACCAACACCATGATGGCCACTTGAAGTCCAAGGCGTCGACGCTCTCGAGGGCGCAGGAGCAACAGGCCTCCATAGCGCAGCACGCCCCAGGCCATTGCCAACAGCAGCATCCACGAGAATAGCGGCGAGGAGAAGGTGTCTGCGAAATGAGTGAAGCACCATCGGATGCCTTCGCCCGAAAGCAAAGGCCTGATGCCATCGGTCATCATTGCAGCAAGCATCCACGACAACAACGCCAGCACCACCTCTGCCAAGATCAGCACCAGAACCAGTCGGGCTAATAGTTTCATGTATCGAGCATCTGTTTCCATCGACCGAGTCTACTCTTCGTCAGGCTGTAGGTTTTCAACATCAAGGATATGGAGTTCGAGCGCCCTGACTACCAGTCGCGTGGCATTGACACCACGTGTATCATTAGGGAATAGTTTCTGCACTAAATCGTTCTGCCGTTTCTCCAGACTCTTCACGCCAAAGGGCATCCCACGCAACTGCGTTATCTGATCCTTTGTATAGCCCAAGGCCAGATGGCGAAGAAAGCGTTCGTCATATTCGTCAATCTCATAGTCGACCAGGGCTTCCTGCTTGTAGAGTTGCGAACCGACGCTATGCTTGAACCGCTCCACTATCTTGTGCAGTATCGGCTCGTTAAACACCAGTTGCTTTCCGTCCATCACGGCTTCCACATCATGGCGGGTCAGCAGTTCACCCGTTTTCAGGATGATGCCGTCGGCACCGGCGTCAAGCACATCGACCCATAGTTTCTCATTGAGAATCTCGCCAGTGAAAATCAGCACGCGCACCTGTGGATACGACTCTTTGGTATGACGACAAATCTCAACGCCTACCGTTGTCGAGCCACCAAGTCCCAGGTCAAGGAGCACTAAGTCGGGCAATTGCTGCTTCAGCAGTCGCCAGTAAGCAGGTTCTGCATCGGCAGTACCAATCACCTCGGCCTCGGGTATATCCGTGCGTATAATGCCCAGTGTGCCTTTCAATTCGAGCGGCACATCCTCTACGATAATAACTTTGAAGTTTTGCATATGCTTGGTAATGTAATAATGATTGTTGTTGTATTGTCTATAATCTCGGCCCTGATGGCACAGGCGCGACGATTGCTGGTTTCCCCGTGGTCACGCACAATCTGCCGGCAGAGCAGATATGGAATGTTTGCTATCTGAGGCATGAAAAGCCCGTGTGCTTCCTCTTCCGAAAGATGAAGGGCGGTCATGCGCACCCGGCAGTCAACATAGAGCGCATCGCGAACATCGTAGTCTATGGCCAGAGCCTGGTTTCCATTCTGTTTCTTCAAGATGTCGAACAGATAGCGGATGAGGATTTCATTGCCCAGAATATCATGCTCCAATGGCTGAAGCCGCAAGGTGGTGCGCTCCAACTGTCGCATACTTTGAATGCTGAGCAGCCCGTAGAGTTCACGATAATAAGCCACCACCTCGTTCACCGACTGTGTATCGCCATTGTCTATGAGTTGGCGGATGCGGCTGGGATAATACATCGTTTCATGCTTCAGCGTCGACAGCGTATTGTCGAGCACAGCATTGCTCACATAGAGCGTATTCTCCTCATGTCGCAGACGATGCAGTTCATCAGCCATCAACTCCAGTTGCTCTTCATATTCTTTCTGGCGCGATGCACGTTTCCTTAGTGTCAGGGCTATCTGCCACGCGAGCGAGAGCAATATTGCCACAAACAACAGCAACAGGATGATCGTAGCCACCTGGCGATTCGTTTGTGCCTGCTGCATCTTCCGGCAATAGTCATCAAGTGTCGAGTCGGCCGACATCTCCTTAAACAGCAAGGTATAGATGCGATTGTTATAACGATAGAGCGACCATTGGTGCAAAGCCAAAGCGGCTACCGCACTTTCGTTGCGCATGCGCAGCAAGATGGAATAGTTGATTCGCAGACTGTCATGATACCATATAATCTCTGGCGGAATGGCCGATACGTCTCCCATGCGCAACAGCGTGTCGGCGGCTGCTGTATGCGACTGCATGTAGTAGGCATTCAGTTGACGGCGACAGGAGTCTGCCAGCATAAGCGTACGCTCATAGGTACCGTCAACATTGGAGAAATAGGCAGAATCGGCATAGGCGCTGGCCATAGCCAACGGATCGGCCGAATGGGCTGCAAAGGTAAAAGAGAATGAGAATATCGCGCCCAGCAGCATCAGCATCCTACGGGGCAGACGGAAATACAGGCGACTCCCCTTCCCTATCTCACTCTCAGCACCGAGCATACAGACTGCGAATATCTGACTTATCTTACGATACTTCTCAATGATACCCTTACAGTTCAGCAACCCAAAGCCATGCGACTGCTGGTTGGTGTCAGTAATGACCTTATGGTCAAACAGATGCTCTAACTGTTCTTCACTCATGCCAACGCCAGTATCTGTGACCGACACTTCCACATATTGCTCTGTGGCATTGGCACTTACGGTGATGGTGCCACCCTCTGGCGTGAATTTGCGGGCATTGTCGGCCAGCGTATTCAGCATGAAGATGGTCAGCACGCGGTCGGCCTTTACAGAGACATCGGTAGGCTCTACATTGAGCGTCAACCCTTTCATCTTGAAACTGCGCTGGCTCTTCTGCAACAGGGCGAAGAGTTCCTGCAGGCGGAAGGTCTCTATATGCAGGCTCAACTGTCCTTGACGCAACTGAATCCAATGGGTCAGCACATCATTCTGATGGTTGATCTCATCGATCAACTCACGCACATAGGATTCGTCAAACGAAGATGGCCGACGCACCTCATGCAAGATACGGTCAATAAACGGCGTGATACCGTTTACCAGCGATACTTTCGCACGCTGCTCAAGAAGCATGCGCTGTTGTGTCTCTATACGCTGACGCGTCAGCGCCAGTTGTTCGCTCAACTCCTCTTCGCGCTCCTGCAAATGCTTGTCAATATTGCTTTGGCTGCGACGCTTCACCCTACGGTGCAAATAGTATATCAGCAATACCAACAGCAGGATGGCAATAACCACAGCCGCCAGCAACCAGTTCTGTTGCGTGAGCGAATGCTCCAACTGGGCAGCACGTGCCTCCAACGACCGGTCCTGACGTGTCTGCTCCTGCAGGTCGAGATAGATATTGCGGTTATGGTCGCTTTCCACCTTGTTGTCCATTGCGGCATAGGCCACGCTCAGTTGTTCCCGAATGCTGGCCACAAGGTCTGGCGCCTGATTGATAATCGTGTCGCTCAGGGCCTGCTCAAGATTGAACAGCGTGCTTTCATAGTCATTTTGTGAAAGGCAGCATGATGCCAATGTGCGATAGGCACCTGCTATCTGATACACATCGCCATACTCACGGAAGGTAGCCAATGCGTTGTCAGCAAGCCATAATGGCAAATACTCGTCATCCACCCCCGTGGGATTGATGAATGTAAGAGCAGGAAGATTGTCTTCAATCAGCACGGCGCGGTCTTCAGCAGGAATCAGCAACTCGGCAATTGCTTCCAGCGAGTTGGCAGCAAAGAAAGGACAGTCTACCTCACGCGACAAGAGGAAGCAACGCATCAGATAATCGAACTCCTCCTGATTGATGTCGCGCTGGGTACCCTGTGAAATAATGCCTCCAGCACCTACATTATACAGGTAATTCAAATATTGTATCGTGTCCTGCTGAACATCGGCAGGCACATCTAAAATAGCATCAACCGACTGTTGCTCTAAACCTACATAATAATAATAGGTGGAAGTGACAATGGCCAGTTCGCTTTCGGCATATAGCAAGCGGTGCAACTGTCGGTTGTTGAGCAGATGACGCTCTTCATTTATTCGCATCAAGGCACGCTGGGCATGACTGCGACAATCATAGAAATCACGGTTGCGCGACTCACGCTGGCACAGGCGCATCTGCTGGATATAACTCACCAGCAGTTCCAGTTGATTGTCGGTTATTTGCGGAACAGAATCCAAGAGCCGTTGCGCATCCCTATAGCGCATCCGTGCAATATCAACAAAGGCCAGGTTGTTCAACGCCTCGGCCTTGCCATCAGCATAACCGGCCGACAGCCCGTAAGCCGTCTGGGCATAATAACTGGTGGAATCAAGATTGCGATAGTGATAGGCATATGACAAATCATTCAGTTCATCTACCTTCTGCCTATCATCCGATGAACATGAAAACAATATAAAAAGCACCCCCAACCCAGCAAGAACTGTCAGGTTGGGGGCGAAAGAAAATTTCTTATGCGCGAGCCTTAGCCACATAGCCAAGTGCCTCCTTGCACTTGTCGGTGACATACTGCCAGTCGCCGGCCTTCACCTTGTCGCTGGGGAACAGTTTCGAGCCCATTCCCACGCAGAAGACGCCAGCCTTGAACCACTTGGTCAGGTTCTCCTCCTCAGGAGCCACGCCACCAGTCACCATGATCTTCGACCAAGGCATCGGAGCCTTCAGGCCCTTGATCATATTAGGACCAACGACATCGCCAGGGAACACCTTCGTCAGGTCGCAACCCAACTCCTGGGCCTTACCGATTTCAGAAACGGTCATACAGCCTGGGCAGTAGGGAACGAGACGACGGTTGCAGACAGGAGCAATCTCGGGGTTGAACAGCGGGCCAACCACGAAGTTAGCACCCAACTGGATGTAGAGGGCTGCGGTAGGAGCATCAACAACAGAACCGATACCAAGTGCCAGTTCCGGACATTCCTTATCGGCCCACTTCACCAACTCGCCAAACACTTCCTGAGCAAAGTCACCGCGGTTAGTAAACTCGAAAGCACGAACGCCACCTTCGTAGCAGGCCTTCACAACATTCTTACAGGTCTCCAGGTCCTTGTGATAGAAAACGGGCACCATACCGGTATCGCCGATTTTCTTCAATACTGCAATTTTATCAAACTTTGCCATATTCTTTTCTTTGACGACAACTTGGACAACTTAAACAACATCTTTGAGCGACAATATGTCGCTATTGGCAGCATACTGCCAGAAAAAAGTTGTCTTAGTTGTCATCGTTGTCGTTATTTAAAAACTTGTCGTTGTTTTTATCTCTGTACGCGGCCGTTAGCATTGCCACCAGCAAGCGATTCCACTTCGTCAACACTCACAAGGTTAAAGTCGCCGTTGATGGTGTGCTTCAAGGCAGAAGCAGCCACAGCAAACTCGAGAGCCTCACCCTGGGTAGGCTTGGTGAGCAGACCATGAATCAGACCACCAGAGAACGAGTCGCCACCACCCACGCGGTCGATGATAGGATTGATCTCGTAGCGCTTCGACTGATAGAACTCCTTGCCGTCATAGATCAGGGCCTTCCAGCCGTTGAAGGTAGCGCTGTAACTCTCACGCAGGGTAGAAACCACATACTTGAAGCCAAACTCCTTCATCATCTGCTTGAAGATGCCCTCATAGCCGGCAGCATCGGTCTGACCGCCTTCCACATCAGCATCAGGCTTGAAGCCCAGGCAGAGTTCTGCATCTTCCTCATTGCCGATGCAGACATCCACATACTGCATCAAAGGACGCATGATGGAGATGGCCTTCTCCGATGTCCACAACTTCTTGCGGAAGTTAAGGTCAACGCTGACGGTCACGCCGTGACGCTTAGCGGCCTCACAAGCCAACTTGGTGAGTTCAGCAGCCTTATCGCTGATGGCGGGCGTAATGCCACTCCAATGGAACCAGGCTGCACCTTCCATAATCTTGTCGAAATCGAAGTCCTTAGGATCAGCCTCAGCAATAGCGCTGTGAGCACGGTCGTAGATGACCTTCGACGGGCGCATAGAGGCACCAGTCTCAGCATAGTAGAGGCCCACGCGGTCACCACCACGGGCAATGAACTCCGTGTTCACGCCATAGCGACGCATAGCGTTGACGGCAATCTGTCCGATCTCGTGTTTCGGCAGTTTCGATACGAAGTATGCCTCATGCCCATAATTGGCAACCGAGATGGCTACATTAGCCTCACCTCCGCCAGGTATGATACGGAATGATTCACTCTGAATAAAACGGTCATTTCCCTGAGGGGAAAGGCGAAGCATGATTTCGCCCAATGTTACGATTTTTGCCATTGTCTTTTTGTTTAAAGTTTTATAGATTAAATTGTTTCTTTCGTTTGCAGCCACAAAAATACAACTTATTTCTGAAATAAAGAAATAAAAAGAGAAAAATCTTTCTCAAATAAACATTTAGCCCCCGCAAGCAATCTACTTACAGGGGCTAAACGTTGTTTTCTTATCCGTTCATCGACAACAGGAATTCCTCGTTGTTGCGGCTTTGCACCAGTCGGTCGCGCACGGTGTTCATAGCCTCTATGGGGTTCATCTCTGCAATAAACTTACGGATAATCCACATGCGGTTCAGCGTGGTCTGGTCTTGCAACAGGTCGTCGCGACGCGTGCTCGACTGAACAAGGTTAAGTGCCGGGAAGACGCGCTTGTTAGAGAGCATGCGGTCGAGTTGGATTTCAGAGTTACCGGTACCCTTGAATTCCTCGAAGATCACCTCGTCCATCTTCGAACCAGTGTCGACCAGGGCGGTAGCGATGATAGTGAGCGAGCCGCCGTTCTCAATCTTACGCGCAGCGCCGAAGAAGCGCTTGGGCTTTTGCAGGGCATTGGCATCCACACCACCGGTAAGCACCTTGCCGCTGGCAGGCGACACCGTGTTATAGGCACGTGCCAGACGAGTGATGGAATCCAGGAAGATGACCACATCATGACCACACTCCACCATTCGCTTGGCTTTTTCCAGCACAATGCCGGCAATCTTGACATGACGGTCGGCAGGCTCGTCGAAGGTAGAGGCAATCACCTCTGCGTTAACGGTACGGCTCATGTCTGTCACCTCTTCCGGACGCTCGTCAATCAGCAGCATCATGATATAGGCCTCGGGATGGTTGGCGGCAATAGCGTTGGCAATATCCTTCATCAAGATGGTCTTACCAGTCTTGGGCTGTGCCACAATGAGCGCACGCTGTCCCTTGCCTATGGGTGCGAAGAGGTCTACAATACGTGTCGACGGATTGGTGGTGTTAGGATCGCCGCACAGGCGGAACTTCTCTTCTGGGAACAGGGGCGTGAGATGCTCGAAGGAAACGCGGTCGCGCACTTCCGACGGGTTACGGCCGTTAATCATCTTCACGTTCGACAAGGCGAAGTATTTCTCGTTCTCATGGGGCGGCCTTACGGTGCAATCCACCACATCGCCTGTCTTCAGGCTGTATTTCTTTATCTGCTGTGGCGACACATAGATATCATCGGGCGACGAGAGGTAGTTATAGTCGCTGGAGCGCAGGAAGCCGTAGCCGTCCTGCATAATCTCGAGCACGCCGTTACCCTCGATGATGTCGTCGAAGTCATACTGAGCATTGTTGGCTGAGGGCGTGTTGGCCACGGGCTGATAAGCCGCTTCCGGCTGCTGGGCCACCACAGGCCTGTCGAAGATGTCGAGTGTAGGCATCGCGCTCATGTCCTCGATAGGAAGGTCAACAACTGTTATGAAGTCGGTGCCGTCGGCAGGGTCGCCCTCCCAGACAGCATCGGCATCAGCAACGGTTTCCTCGCTGCCCTCCATCTGATTATGCTTGGCCATCTTCTCTTGCAACTGCTCAAGCATGTTCAGGTCTGGAGCCTCACTGGCCTCGGCCAACTCCTGCTGAGCCTCGGGCACTATTGCCTGGTCCTCTGACACCATGTCCTGCTGGTCTTCGGCAGCAGTCTCGGCTTGCTTGCGGGCCTCCTCGGCAGCGGCAATGGCAGCCAACTCAGCCTTCGACTTGCGGCCACGATGTTTCTTCACCACAGGCTCTGCCACCGGCTCTTCCTGTGCCGCCTCTGTGTTGTCGGCAACCTCTGTCTTAGCAGCCTTTGCCTTGCTAGCGGCCTTTGTCTTTCCAGTAGCCTTTGCATCATCGGCAGCCTCGGCTGGCAGCGGATCAGCAAACAGCGAAGGGGGCTCTGCGGGCGCCTTCTGGTTCCTCACATCAAGGTTCTCGCCTTCGTTGCCGTTAACGGTATATACTCGGTCTGTATCTTTCTTTGCTATACGCGTGCGCTTGCGCTTAGGCGCGGCCGTTGCTGTCGATGCATCTTCTGCTGCCTTGTCCAGGATGTCGTAAATCACCGTTTCCAGTTCATCGTTCTGCGACACCTTTATGCCATAGTGCGCGGCTACCTCCATCAGTTGGGGTATAGCCATCTGTTCTAACTGTTCTTTGGTATACATAGAATCACCAATATTTATGCTTGTAAAAATGATTTTTGAATTGAAAAACGCTTCAAGGACTGAAACGTTGTCATGAAATCAAGTGCAAAGGTAGTCATTTTTTTCGTAACGGCAAAAAAAATGACTACCTTTTTTTACGTTTGTCTAAACAATTATTTCTTCAGAGGCACAAGGACGCTGAATGTAGAACCTTCGCCCAAGACGGATTCCACCTCCACATCGCCGCCGTTCTTCCTGGCAAAGTCGGCACACAACTGCAATCCCAGTCCCGAGCCTTCCTCTCCTCCGGTGCCATAGGTGGTCTCGCCTTTGCGGAAGATGTTCTGAATGCGCTCCGGTGCTATGCCCACGCCATGGTCGTGCACGCTGATCCTGGCAAAGGCGCCCTCTTCGTTCATGGTAATCTCCACATTGCTTCCCTCGGGCGAGAACTTGATGGCATTCGACATGAAGTTACGCACCACGGTCTTGAGCATGTCGTTGTCGGCACGCACCAGCAGGGGGCCGTCAGTTCCGGCATACACCAACTTGATCTTCTTGGTCAACGCAATCATTTCAAATATCTCCACCACGCCCGGCACAATATCGTTCAGGTCCAGATCCTGCAGCACCACATTCAGGCGCCCCGTCTGGCTCTTTGTCCACTTCAGCAGGTTATCAAGCAGGTCGTGGCATTCCTCACTCTCCTTGTTGGCCTTGTCCAGCAGTTCAAAGAGTTCAGGCCCCACAGCCTCTGGCGTCATGGTCGAGACAACAAGGTTGAGCACCATGCGGATGCTGGCCATGGGCGAGCGCAAATCGTGGGCAATGACCGAATACATCTTGTCGCGGTTGCTGATGGTGGCCCGCAGTTCACGGTTCTGCCGCTCAATGATTCGTGTGGCAGCCACCAGTTTAATCTGGTGGAACACACGCACCACCAGTTCCTCCTTGTTGAATGGCTTCGTCAGGAAATCGCTGGCTCCCATCTGGAATCCGCGCACCAAATCGCTCGGATTGCTCAAGGCGGTCAGGAAGATGATGGGTATTTCAGCCGTCTCAGGGTCTTTCTTCAAGATGGTGGCGGCATCGAAGCCGCTAATGTCGGGCATCATGACATCAAGCAGTATCAGGTCCGGCTTTTCAGCCTTTGCCTGCTCAATACACATATTGCCACAGTTAGCCGTGCACACCTGATATTTCTCATTGGTGAGCAATATCTTCAGGAGCAGCACATTGCTGATGACATCATCTACAATAAGAATCTTGAAATCGCTCTTGTTTATGGTCGACTCCAAACTTTCGTTCTGTAACATCGATTTATTTTAGGTCTTTGGTTTATGGTTGCAAATTTACGCTATTTATTTGAATACGCCAAAAAATTGACAATTATTTTTCTATTGTCCGTTAATTATTATTATAATAATGTACGTGTAAGCGGAAAAATGATTACCTTTGCACACAACAATGGACAAGATTATATTGGGCATCGACCCTGGAACAAATATCATGGGCTATGGCGTGCTGTGCGTCAAAGACGGGAAGGCACACATGGTGACCATGGGCATCATCGACCTGAGGAAATTTCCTGACGCCTACCTGAAACTGGGACATATCTTCGAGCGCGTTACGGGCATCATCGATGCCTACCTGCCCGACGAACTGGCCATCGAGGCGCCCTTCTTCGGCAAGAACGTGCAGTCGATGCTGAAACTGGGCAGGGCACAGGGCGTGGCCATTGCAGCCGCCATCAAGCACAGCGTGCCCATCCACGAGTATGCTCCCATGAAAATCAAGATGGCGCTCACCGGCAACGGCTCTGCCTCGAAAGAGCAGGTGGCCGGCATGCTGCAACGCCTGCTGAAGATTCCCGACGACGAGATGGGACGCTTCATGGATGCCACCGATGCTTTGGCCGCCGCCTATTGCCACTATCTGCAGATGGGGCGCCCAGAAAGCAACGCCCCTCACTATAGCGGATGGAAAGACTTCGTCAACAAGAACCAGGACAAAGTATGGAAGAACCGGAAATCATAGCCATCGTCGGACGCAACGGCAGCGGCAAGACACGCTACGTGGAGACGCTACGCAGGCAGACGGCCAGCGGCACCATGCGCTACATGGCCTTCTGCGACACCTACGGCACCGCCACCGACAGCGCTTACTACCTGCAGTTGCGCTGGAACCAGCACGACATCGACGCTGAGACGCCTCTGGTGAGCGATACCCTCGAGCGGTCGTTCAGCATGACGGGGCCCGACACCCTCGAGCGCCGCCATCTGCAGCAACTGCTCTACCAGTTGTTCAACATGACGCCGCTGCTCAACAAATACATCATTACCCTTTCCAGCGGCGAACTGCGCAAGTTGCAACTCATCAAGACCCTCATGGCCAATCCGCACACGCTCATCCTCGACAACCCGTTCATAGGGCTCGATGCTGCCACGCGCGACCAACTGAAAGGTCTCCTCTATGTGCTTGCAATCAAGCAGCACATCAAGTTATACCTGGTGCTGTCGAGAGTCGAGGATATTCCCGAATATGTCACCGACTTCATCTGGACCACCTCGGAGGCCGACTTCCGCCACACCCCTGCCCCACTCTCCAGCGAGAAGAGACAGGCACTGGAAAATATGCCAGCCTCCACCCTACCATCAGAGACCTCCAGCCCAGCGCCCATCGTGGCACAACTCAACAAGGTGAGCATCCGCTATGACGACCGCGTCATCCTCGACAACATAGAATGGACCGTGCGCCAAGGCGAGCATTGGGCCCTCTCCGGACAGAACGGCAGCGGCAAGTCAACATTGCTGTCGCTCATCTGTGCCGACAACCCGCAAGCCTATGCCTGCGACATCACCCTCTTCGGCCGACAGCGCGGCACAGGCGAAACCATCTGGGACATCAAGCGCCACATAGGCTATGTGTCGCCCGAGATGCACCGCGCCTACAAGCACGACATGCCAGCAATACTCGTGGTGGCCAGCGGACTCAAGGACACCGTGGGCCTCTATGTCAGGGCCAACGACGAGGAGAAAGCCCAGTGCCGCCGATGGATGTGGATGATGGGCATAGACCACCTGGCCGACAGGCCGTTCCTCACCCTGTCGAGCGGCGAGCAGCGGCTGGTGCTGCTGGCACGCGCCTTCGTGAAAGAGCCCGACCTGCTCATCCTCGACGAGCCCCTGCACGGCCTCGACAACCACAACCAGCAACTGGCCAAGGACATTATCGACGCCTACTGCCAGCATCCCGACAAGACCCTCATCATGGTGACGCACTACGAGAGTGAACTGCCCCGATGCATCGACCACTACAAACAACTTCCCAAACAATATTAACACAAACACACAAATATGAAAAGAATCATCATTGCCCTCATCATGGCATTGGCCGCTACACACACCATGCAGGCCCAGGAAATATTCACCGAGATAAGAAACACAGCCAAGGCCACGGCCGACAACCAACAGGCCAACCCCCTGGTGCGCAAGATTGCCACGTTCAAACTCGATGCGCTCAACTATATGGCCATGAAGATGCGCGAGGAGATGCCCGACTCCACCGCCGAACTGCTCGACAAAGAGGCCCTGTCGCTCAACATCTTCATCACCAAGTATACCAATGCGCTCGTAGCCAACAGCCAGCAGCCAGCAGCCTTCCAGACCAAGATCATCAAGGCCTTCATGGATGCCAGTTACTCCAACCCCCTGTTCAAGGATACCGACCAGGACCTCGTGCTGGTCTACTTCCGCGATGGCGACTGTCTCACGCGCTTCTCCCTCGACACCGACTGGCGCCGTGCCGTCCTCGCTGCCGACGAGGCCATGAAAAAACTCTAACGATAATAAACAAAAAGAGAGGTTTTTCAACCTCTCTTTTCGTACACCCGCAGGGG
>CAMHDT010000046.1 GCA_946183985.1 uncultured Prevotella sp. | reverse complement strand
GCCGGTTACACGCTTTCCAGGCGTGCCTCTTCAACCACTCGAGCACCTCTCCTTGTTGTTTTGCGGGTGCAAAGGTAGTAAAAATTTGGCCATCAACCAAATTTTTTAGTTACTAATTCTGAATTCCTGCTTATAAAGTAATGTTGAACACGCGAGCCACATTCTCGTTTGTCCTTGCAGCCATTTCGTCCACCCCGATGTTATAGGCCGAGGCCATACGCTCCAGCACCAGGCGTACATAGGCAGGCTCGTTGCGCTGACCACGTAGTGGTACCGGTGCCATATAGGGGGCATCGGTTTCTAGAACGATACGGTCAAGGGGCACAGCATCGGGCAACACTTCGGGCAGATGGCTTTTCTTGAATGTGAGCACGCCGCCCACACCGAGCACGAATTGATGGAACTGCAGCAGTTCGGCGGCCTCTATAGCATTTCCCGTGAAGCAATGGAACACGCCGCCCGGCAGTTCCTTTTCATACTGGCGCAGCAAGCGCACCATCTCGTTCTGTGCTTTCCTGCAATGAATCATAAGTGGCAAGCGCGTCTCTATGGACCACAGTACCTGTGCTTCAAAGGCTTCCATCTGTTCCTTCTCATACTCACGGCTCCAGTAGAAGTCGAGTCCCACCTCGCCAATGGCAATGAGGCTAGGAGTGAGGGGTGAGAGGCTAGGGGTGAGAGGAATGATCAGTTGCTTGATGGCGGAGAGTTGCTCGCGCCAGTCGGCACGCACCTCTTCAGGATGCAGCCCTATCATGGGATAGAGCAGACGGGGGTGCTGTTGGCACAGGTTGAGGATGCGACGCGACGATGGCAGGTCGATGGCTGGCAGAAACATGGCCCCTACCCCAGCCTCACGCGCCCGTTGTATCACTTGTTCGCGGTCAGCATCGAACTCCTCGCCGTCCAGATGGCAATGCGTGTCTATGTAATGCATGCTTTACCTTTCCCTGTGCATCATCTCGTTGGTGTAGCGGCGCAGTTGTTCCTTGCGGTCTGACGGCACGTTCACCTGCTCCAGCAGTTGCTTGCCCTGCTCAAAGTAGAAGTTGATTTTCTGCTCGCAGAGTTGGCGGATGCCTATCTCATCATACAAGCGCGTCACGGCAGCCACTTTCTCCTGCCGGTTGAACTCCTTGGCCTCTATCCAGCGCATCAGTTCGGCACGCTGCTCCTGGTTGGCGCGGTTCACGGCATTGATGAGCATATAGGTTTTCTTGTTTGAAGTGATGTCGCCGCCAATAGCCTTGCCGAAGACGGCCGAGTCGCCATACACATCGAGCTGGTCGTCCTGCAGTTGGAAGGCCAGTCCTATTTTCTCGCCAAACTGATAGAGCAGGTCGGCATCTTTTTCCGAAGCATCGGCAAGGATGGCGCCAATCTTCAGGGCACATGCCAGCAGCACGCTGGTCTTGAGGCGGATCATCTCGATATACTCGTCTTCGGTTACATCGTTGCGCGTCTCGAAAGTCATGTCATACTCCTGTCCCTCGCCAATCTCCAGTGCCGTCTCTGTAAAAAGACTGAGTACTTGTGGCAGATGGGCAGCGTCGCACTGTGCTATGCGCTGATAGGCCAGCACCAGCATGGAATCGCCCGAGAGGATGGCCTTGTTGGCGTCCCATTTCTTGTGCACGGTCTGGTGTCCGCGACGCAGGTCGGCATTATCCATCAGGTCGTCGTGCAGCAAGGTGTAGTTGTGATAGGTTTCCAAACCCAGCGCGGGCATGAGTATGTGCTCAGGATGCTCCTTGAAAAGGTTGTATCCCAGCAGCATCAGCACGGGACGGATGCGCTTGCCCCCCAGCGAGAGCACGTAGCGGATAGGTTCATAGAGCGACGCAGGCTCGCGGTCGTACGGCAGGGCGTTGAGCCCTTCGTTCACTTTTTTCAGGATTTCGTCAGATGTCAGCATATTTTTAATTCCTTTGTTTTAGTCGCTATGGTTTGTAAATTTCATTATTCAACAACACGCGCCCTTCGTGGCTATTGTCTGAACACCACGGGTATGCAGACCTTGGTGCGGCAGGGCTCATTGTTCTGTATGCCAGCCTGCCACCGAGGCATCATGCGGAGCACGCGAAGCACCTCGCGATCGCATGGCGGTGAGAGCGAGGTGACGATGGCCACATTGGTCACCGATCCGTCCTTGTTCACGATGAACTCAGCCACCACCTTGCCCTGCACATTTCTCTGGCGTGCTGCCTCAGGATATTTCAGGTTGCGCGTCAGCCATTTGATAAACTCTGTGGGGCCGCCAGGGAACTGCGGCATATCCTCGACCACGCGAAAACTCACCACATCATCGTCGTCTGGTGGCGGGGGCAGCATCTCCTCTTCCTCCATGGCCTCCATATCGGTGCCCGCATCGGTCTCCACCTGTTCGGTCTCCTGCGGCTCTTTCTCCGTGTCCTCGTCTACCACCTTCAGTCTCTGCGACGGCTGCGGCTCGGCCTTTGGCGCCAGGGCCAGTTCGTTCTCTGGCTGCAGCAGCGGCGACAATTCCTCATCGCCCGCCAGCATTTCCAGCAGTTCTGGGTCGTCGAGCGGGTCGTCTGGCTCGATGCTGAACTCGAGTCCGACGAAGAGACATGCCCCTGCCAGCACCAGTCCCAGCAGGAACCGTTGTAGCCATCCCCGTTCCAAGTCAGCCTTCCGGCTTTTCTTCACTTCCATAACTGCGGTGCAAAAATACAAAAAAATCCACGAATCATACTGCATTTTACTCGTTTTTTTGTAACTTTGCCATCAACAGATGGCGAAGTTACTCCGTCTCGGCAAAAAAAAGAAACCGTTTCTTTGTTTTGCTCTCAACTTTTCGTAATTTTGCACTCTAAAAATGAAGATAGGGATGCGCGGCATACTTTCAGTTCTGTTTTCCGTTCTTGTCTTGACAACCCAAGCGCAAGACAGCAAGGAGGTGTTCAACTTCCTGCGGCTACCGGCGAGTGCCCATGTGGCAGCGCTGGGTGGCGACAACGTGACACTGCCCGACGACGATGCAGCACTGGTATTCCACAACCCTGCACTTATCAATAGGGTGAGCGACCGCACGCTGAACCTCAACATGATGACCTATATGCAGGGTACGCTCACCGGCAGTGCCTCGTTTACCAAGGCTGTTGGCGACCGCGCCACATGGGGTGTGCAAGGACGCTTCATCAACTACGGTGAGATGAAGGAGACCAACATCTCCGGACAGCAGACAGGCACCTTCAGTGCACGCGACATTGCCGTCGGCGGCACGTTTGCCTATGGGCTCACCGACCGCATCAGCGGCGGCATCACGGTGAAGATGGGCGCCTCGTATATTGGTTCCTATAACTCGCTGGCCACCTGTGTGGACCTTGGTCTTAACTATTACGACGAAGACCGCCAGTGGAGCATCGGTGCCGTGGCACGCAACCTGGGCGGACAACTCACGGCCTATGACAATGACTTCGAGCGTATGCCGCTCGATGTGCAATTGGGCGTCAGCAAGCGCCTCATAGGCTCGCCCCTGCGGTTCTCGGCCACGCTGGTGCGCCTGAACGACTGGGAATACGGTCTGGGCCATCATCTGGTGGTGGGTGCCGACCTGCTGCTGGGCGACCAGTTCTATCTGGCAGCCGGCTATAATGCCCTGCGTGCCAAGGAGATGAAAATCAGCAACGGCGACGGGAAGAGTGCTCACGGTGCAGCCCTGTCGCTGGGTGGCGGCATGATGCTGGAGCGGTTCAAACTGCATGTGGCCTATGCCAAATATCATGTCTCTTCAACATCATTGCTCATCAACATCTCCTATGCGCTTTGAAAACACATCATTCAATATAAAAAGATGAAAAAGATTACCATAGCCATTGACGGCCATTCTTCGTGCGGGAAAAGCACTATGGCCAAAGACCTGGCCCGCCGTGTGGGCTATGTCTATGTAGATACCGGTGCCATGTATCGTGCTGTCACCCTCTACGCCCTGCGTCATCAGTTTTTTGCAGCCGACGGTGCCGTATTCGAAGAGCCTCTGCGCGAGGCTATGCCCCAGATTAATATCGACCAGAGACTGGTGGACGGCAAGACCACCACGTTTCTTAATGATGAGAATGTGGAGCACGAGATACGCTCACTCGAGGTGAGCAATCATGTCAGCCCCATCGCCGCCATTCCCTTTGTGCGTACAGCCCTTGTGGCCCAGCAGCAGAAGATGGGACGCGAAGGCGGTATCGTGATGGATGGCCGCGACATTGGAACCACGGTATTTCCCGATGCAGAACTGAAGATTTTCGTCACCGCCAGTGCCGAGGTGCGTGCACAGCGCCGCTATGACGAACTGCAGCAGAAGGGGATGCCCGCCGACTACGATGACATTCTGAAGAACGTGCAGGAGCGCGACTATATCGACTCGCACCGTGAGGTGTCGCCGCTGCGCAAAGCCGACGATGCCCTGCTGCTTGACAATAGTCACATGACCATTGACGAGCAGAACCAGTGGCTTATGGCACGGTTTGAAAAGGCGTCACAGGCGAATGAGCGTTGACCCGCTGACAGTTTTTGCGCCGTCGAGTTGCACGGCGTAGATACCATGTGGCAGCGCACCTAATAATAATTGGCAACGCGTCTGACCGGCCGGTATGGTGACCATCGTCACCTGCCGGCCGCTCATGTTATAAAGGCGAAGCAACACAGGCGAAGCACATGGCTCAGGCAACGCCACATGCATCACGCCATCGCTACAACTGATACGGGCCGAGGTATGCTGGCGGTCTACTTCCTCAATCTTGTCAACCCCCAGCAGATAAAGCAAACCGCCATACACATCCATCTCTCCATAGCCATATTCATTGTTGGGATAAGAGAGCGATGCGTCATAGCGGCGGCAAGTATGGTCCAGCACATCCTTCACTTCCTCGGGCGTCAGGTCTGGCTTGGCCTGCAGCCACAGGGCAATGGCACCGGCCACAGCAGGACACGACATCGACGTGCCGCTATTGGAGTTCCACGAATAGGTGCGCCCATTGAAAGCAAAACGAGCCACATCCCATGTCAGGTCGCCTGCCGTGGGATGCTGCTCAGCATAGAAACTGCTATACGACGACACGATATTGTTGCCTGGTGCCATCACATCAGGTTTGATGCGGCCATCAAACGTAGGACCCACCGACGAGAAGGGCACGCGAACGCCACCGTTGCCAGTCCAATAAGATTTCCAGTCGCCGCGATAGTTCACGATGCCATCACGATAAGAGGTGGCACCCACGGCTATCACACGCGGTGCGCTGGCTGGCGAGTTGATGCTATAGGCATATTCACCCGCATTGAGCGAAGGGTCGAGGGCGTTGACACCGAAAAATCCATAGACTCTGAACACCTCTGCATCCGACGACTCCCCTACCACCTCAGCCGACAGCGGCACCATGCTATCCTTGCGTTCAAAGGCATAACGCACCATCACATCATAGCAAGTCTCACGCTCGTCATAGCACGACGGATAGGCCTCCACCTCAACGGTGATACGGCCATCGTCAAACATCATGGTGGCCGTGAGCAAAGAATCGGGACACTCCAGCACCTCACGGCTATCGACCACAAGGGTTTCAGGCACCGATGCATAGCCCACGAAGCGCAGACTGAAGGCATCGGCCGACTTCACCGTAAACGAGACCTTCGATGCGGCAGGCTCCAGGAAGGTGCCCACCGAAGGCGTGCCCACCGGCTTTCGGAACCACGACTTGACAAGTCCCGTGTTGCCTGCTGCTGCCACAAGGATGCGGCCTGGTCCCACCAGACTGTCGAGCATCTCGTAATACAACTGGTCATAGCCCCAGAAATCCTGACCGCTGCCTTCGCTGAACGACACCACGCAGGGCTGTCCCTGACGCGCAGCATGGTCAAACAGATACTTGAAGCCCAGCGCATCGGTAGCAAAAGTATATTTATAGTAGTCGGCTGTGTCTATATACACAACATCGTCAGACACGGCATTAGCCACCAGAGAGATGTCGGCATCGGGGGCCATACCCCTGTAGCGGGAATCATAGCCACTGCCCGCGGCAATGCCCAGCGTATGGGTGCCATGCGTCTGATCAAGACCGTCGCGGCAATGTGCCAGTGCCAGGAGCGCTTCACGCCCCTCATAGTCGCGTCCCACAAGGAAGGCGCTGCCCACGGTGTCGGCCGAAAGCATATCCCACAGCCGCTGTATACGATACTGCGTCGTGTCGGGTGTATAGAAGTTTGGATGCGTCAGGTCGAAGCCAATGTCCATCACGCCCACCATCACGCCTTGGCCCGTAAAGGCCTGCGGCAGATTGCGCCCCTCATAGGCAGGATGAGCATTCAGACAATAGGCCATCGTATCGCACAGAGCCTCACCCACGGGACGGGCTTCCAGACGCTCCACCCGTTTGTCGGCCGCCAATGGCCGTAACTGCGACAATGGAATCTGTGCCACACATACATTCCCCACCTTAGTCAGCACACGACTGCCATAGCACTGCATCACCTCTCCGGCATCGCCATTCAACCGGACGAAGGCACAAACCGTCCTCTTATCATCCCGCACAGAAAAGCCGTCACGATGATGGCCCTGAGCGTCAGTCCTACTGGTGCTCGCCGTTGCCTGCCGTGCCAACTGCCTCAGCCAAGGCGACATCTTGCCCATGCCATGCTGCCCGGCCATAGCAGCCAGTGCCCATATATATATTAATAAGGTGGATAAAACACGTTTCATATAGTGAAGCGGAAAGTGGTCAGATCATCTCCATTTGCATGATGGCATCGCGACACTGTTCCATGAGCCACTTAGGCGTAGAGGTAGCACCACAGATGCCCACAGAACTGATGCCCGTCAGCCACTCAGGCTCAATCTCCTCGGGACCCTCAATCAGATGGGTATTGGGGTTCACACGCAGACACTCGCCAAAGAGCACCTTGCCATTACTGCTCTTGCGGCCGCAGACAAACAGGATAAGATCATGTCGGGTAGCAAACTGCGATATGTTAGGCATACGGTTGGCCACCGAACGGCAGATGGTGTCGAAACTCTGGAATGTAGCCGTGGGTGAGATATGTCCCTGGATATAGTCGATGATGCGATGAAACTCGTCGAGCGACTTCGTGGTCTGACTATAGAGATAGATGTCGCGTGAGAAATCGAGTTTCTTCACTTCGTCGAAGTTCTCTATTACAATGGCATTCGACTGCGTCTGCCCCACCAATCCCAGCACTTCGGCATGACCTTTCTTGCCAAAGATAACAATCTGGCCGCCCCCCAGTTCATATTGCTCTTTAATACGTTTCTGCAGTTTCAGCACCACCGGGCAGGTGGCATCAATAATCTCTATGTTGTTCCTTCGTGCCAGTTCATAGGTGGCAGGAGGCTCGCCATGAGCCCTCAGCAGCACCTTCACATCGTGCAGGTCGCGCAGGTCGTCGTGGTTAATCGTAATCAGCCCCATCTGTCGCAGGCGCTCACACTCCATACCGTTGTGCACAATATCACCCAGACAATAGAGCGTTCCACCCTGTGCCAGTTCCTCTTCGGCTTTCTTAATGGCCGTGGTCACACCGAAGCAGAAACCACTGCCGTTGTCAATCTCAATAATCATCTTCAACACTATAGGTACTATAGGAACTATAGAAACTACAACCCCTACAAACTTTTAAAATACTCGTCCAGCAGGTCGCCGGCCGCCACGAAACTGGTCTTGCGGCCTTCAAGCACCATCTGCTCGGCCTTTTGCAATTTCTCACGGATAACTGGATTATGATAGAAGTTCAGGCGCAACTGTTCGTTGATAGTCTCATACATCCAGTATTTGGCCTGTTCACTGCGGCGATAGTCAAAATAGCCATTATGCTTCACAAAGTCGAAATATTCATAGATCATATCCCAGATCTCTTTCACACCAGTGCCATAAAAGCCACTGTAACACAGCACCTTAGGCATCCATCCGCTCTCCGACATAGGGAAGAAATGCAAGGCGTTACGGAAGTTGGTGGCGGCCATCTGGCAGCGGTCCACATTGTCGCCGTCGCACTTATTGATGACGATGCCGTCGGATATTTCCATAATGCCGCGCTTGATGCCCTGCAACTCATCGCCTGTGCCGGCCACCTGTATGAGCAGGAAAAAGTCCACCATCGAATGGCAGGCCGTCTCGCTCTGCCCCACGCCCACGGTCTCTACAAAGATCTTGTCAAAGCCGGCTGCCTCACACAGGATAATGGTCTCGCGGGTCTTACGGGCCACGCCGCCCAGCGAGCCTGCCGACGGACTGGGACGGATGAACGAGTCGGGATGGACGCTGAGTTTCTCCATGCGTGTCTTGTCGCCCAGAATGCTTCCCTTCGAGCGTTCCGACGACGGGTCGATGGCCAGCACAGCCAGGCGGCCGCCCTTCTCCTTCAGCAGATGAATGCCAAACTCGTCGATGCTGGTCGACTTGCCGGCACCGGGCACGCCGCTGATGCCAATTCGCACGCTATTGCCACTATAGGGCAGACACTTGTTGATCACCTCCTGTGCCTTGGCCTGGTGCTGGGGGTTGACACTCTCAATCAGCGTCACGGCCTGCGACAGTACCGTGACATTGCCTTTGACGATGCCCTCCACCATCTCGGCTACCGACAGTTCCTGACGGCGGAAGCGGCTACGCTTCAGATAGGGATTGACTATCGACGGCTGTTCCACGCCGCTATTCACCTGCAGGCCGGCATACTCTGCACTATTCTCGGGATGCTCCATTTATTTTAATTGATAATTGACAATGGATAATTGATAATTGAAAATTATTTCACGGTTACCTTTATGACAACCTTCGAATGGTCGGGGTCGTTAGTAATCATCAGCACACGCGGCTTCTGGCGAGCCTTGAGCAACACGTTCCTGTCGGTCAATGTCACCTTCAACTTCGTCGACTCCTGCGGCTGCAGTTCACTCTTGCCCAAAGTCACTTTCACACCTTTCGTGAACAACTGCAACGATGAGATGTTCAACGACAGGCGCCCCCTGTTCGTCAGCACGATGGTGCCGCTCTTCAGACGTTTGCCTCCTACCATACCCAGCAATACCGAGTCGGCCGACAGTTCCATCTTCGGCGCATACTGTTTGTTGATGCCTTCGAAGCCTGCAGTGTTAGGCACGAGCACCACCGACACAGGCAGTTCCGTTGCGCTGCTCACCTTCTCGCCCAACTGCGATGCCAAATAGATGGTAGTCTGTGTAAGACCAAAGTCATGCAGGTTCTGCGAGTTGAGCGTCACCGTCATCTTGCCCATCCTTCCCGGCGCCAGTGTCTCTGGCTGTGCCAGGGCAGTGAGATAAGGGGGCAGGTGCAACAGATTAGGCGTCATGGCCACCTCGCTGTTGTTCACGATATTGATGACCGCCTCCCTGTGCTCGCCTTTGTCCACATCGTCAAATTCCAAGTTGTCGGCATCGGCCAGCAGGTCGCCGAAGGCATAAGGATAAGTCTTGCTGTAATCCTTCAGTTCAGCCAGCACCACGCCCTCCATGGTAAGACATAGCGGCTCTTTCATGCCATTGCTATAGACAAAGGCCTGCTTCTTGAAATGTCCGAGCATTCTGGCATCGTAGGTCATCGTAATGGTAAACTTGTCGCCGTTGCCGATGCTCTTGGCAGGATAGTCAGTAGCGGTGCATCCACAATCGGTCTTCACCTCGCTGATAACAAGGTGCTTGCCCGTCTTGTTCTTCAGTTCGAACGTGGCTGTGACGGGCACCATATAGCCCGTCTTCCCCACATTCACCACCTTGCTGTTGATCTGTATCTTCTGTGCCGCGGCGACAAGTACCGCCACACACAGACACATCATCACTATTATTCTATATCTCATTCCACAGTGATTGTTTGCGATTTGGCACTGCCGCGATACTCCGGACTATAGGCGCAACCAGCCGTACAGGTACCCGTCTCATAGGTTCCAGAACGGTCAATATAATACTCGGTCTCTATGACATGCTTGCCCTTCGACAGCATGTTGAAGTAATAATTGGTTGAGCAGTCCTTCGGTGTGCAATAGTAGCCCCAGCGATAGCCGCTCAACTGATTGACAGGCTCCATACAGGCAGCCCGTTTGTCAACAACCTGCACAAAGTCATAGTCGCGGTCGGCCTCGATGGTGATACGCACTTTTACGCGGTCGCCCACTGAGAGGTGAGAGGTGAGAGGTGAGAGATCAGAGGTAAGTATTTCCCGCTTCACCTTGATACCGCTGTTCTGATCCTGTATCTCAGCCGTGGGCTGCATGAACTGCATATAGACGGCGCCCCACGAAGTGCCCGTTGAAGTCTTCTCTGCCGTGAAGGTCTGCTTGCCGTCGCCATCCATAGCCGTCTTCACATAGCCTATGCCCGCCGTAGCACCGGATGTGTCAATTTCTTTTCCGTCGACCTTCAGGATGGTATGTGGGGCGGCAGCAAATTTTTCACTATTCACTTTACCATTTTCATTTAAAAAGGCATAGATGGCATCCACGCTGTTCACGGGCGTATCCCATGCCTGCGTACGCTTCTCCTGCAGCAGCCAGCGCTGCATCTCCTCTATGGTCTGCTTGTCCTCGGGTGTGAGGCGCTGCATGGCCTCGATGGCAGCCACCTGTGTGGGTATGCGATAGTTACGCCATGAATAGAGGGCACGGTGGGTGTCGTAATAGCGTCCCATCTCCTCCTTGTAAACGGTATACTCCTTCAGGCTCTTCACATAAGTCTTATTGTTAAGCACAATGGCCGACATGGCCTTGTCGTAGATACTCTGGTTGCGTGTCTCCTTCTTCAGCAGATCCTTCAGATAGTCGTTTGCGCTGCGCACATCAGAAGGCAACAGCCGTCCGTCGATGGCACATATGTAAAGCCATTGCAATGCCTTGTGGCTGGGGAAAGCCTGTCGGTTGCCCTTCTTCTCCTCTTTCTTCATCTCGGCTACCATGTCCACCATTTCCTTGCCCATGAACTTGAATGCCTTGTCGAGCATGGCACTGGTCTCGTCTTGTGCCCCCGCCATCTGGTTCAGTCGTACCAGCATCTCGCTGATCTCTATGGTCATATAGGCAGAGCCCGGCATGTCGGGCCACCAACTCCACGATCCGTCGCCCGACTGCAGTTTCCTCAGCGTATTGAGCGCGCCGTCGATGCGCTGGTCCATCATGTTCCCGTCGAAGAAGTCGGCCAGACGCTGCCTCTGATCCTGCTCGGCATTGGCCTCAGCCACCCACGGTGTCTCTTCGAGCACCAAGTCTTTCAGTTCCTGGTTCTTGGAGAGTTGCGAACTAAGTGATGAAGAGGGAGCATCTTCGCGGCTCCACTGCTCAAACACGTTCTTTGCCTGCGGGTTCTGTTGTATGATATGGCGTCCTAGGACATTGGAATAGTAGGCCGATGCCTGGCACAAGGCACAGTTGTCGTGCGGATGTCCTATCACGGGCAGGGCCTGTATCATCAGCCAGGCAGGGTTATTGGTATATTCAACCGTGAGTTGCGTGTTTGTCGTTGCATCAGGCACAAGTGCCTTCAGGTCAACCACCTTTGTGCCCGGTTCGTTCTGGGTGAAGGGCACGGTCACGGTCACACGCTCCCGGTTGGGCAGTACGGGCAGATAGTGCTGTTCGCCGTCGCTGAAGGTCTTGCCGCTGACCAGCACCTTGGCAATGAGCAGCGGCTTGCTGTCGTCGCGAGGCTGCCATGTGAAGGTCACGCTGCCGGTGCTGTTGGCCTCCACGGTCACCTGCTGTGCGCTCGACGATACCAGTTTGTCGGTCTCCGGGTCGATGAGCACCAGACGGGTAGTACCGCTCACGGGCTTGTCGCTGGTATTGAAGATACGTGCCGTGATGGTAGCCTTGTCGCCCATGCGCACAAACCGCGGCATGTTGGGTTGTATCATCACCTCTTTCCTGGCCACAGCCTCATCGGTGAGCAAGCCGTGCATCATGTCCTGCGTATGGGCAATACCCATGAAGCGCCATGTGGTAAGACTCTCAGGCAGTGTGAACTTAATGGCCACACGGCCTTCGCCGTCAGTGGTGAGTTGCGGATAGAAGAAGGCCGTCTCGTTCAAATTTTCGCGCACCTGCACCTTCTGCTGCGAATGGCTGTCGGCACCCTGGTCTGCACTTTCTTCCATTGCCACTTCGGCCTCATCAGCGGTAGCCTCATCCCAGTCAGCACTCCCTATAGCCTTCTCCATCGTTGGTGCAGCCGCATCATACATCATGACCGCATTGGCACGCGACCTCAGCCTCACCGCACCGGTATGATAGCCGTAGGCCGTGTAGGCAAAGGGATAGATATCGTGGTCGAAATGACTGAAGTCTAACGGCGACACATTGAGTGTCCCCTGATGCTTATAGCCGCCGAAGCCCAGTTGTCCCCAAGTGCCACCATACGTCCATACGGCCGATGGTGTGGGCAGGTTGACATAAGGCACGAAGGTCCACTGGTGCTGTGCCAGTTGGTCCAGGCTCTTGTCATAGAGCACGGCCATGAGTTGTGCCTGGGCGGGCTTGCCGTCGGCATCGACCACGGTCATGGTCCATTCCTCTTTCTGTCCGGGTTCCAGACGGTTGCGGAACGTTTGCCACTGCAGGCGCAGGGTCTTGTCGCGCACAGGGCGCTTGATGGCCGTCTCGTGATGGTACATCACACCTTCCTTCATCCAGGCGAAGGTGAGGAGCAGACCGGTGCCATACTCGTCCTTATAGGTCAACTTACGGTTCAGCAGTTCGTTCGACTTGTCGATGGCACCACTTTCTATCAACTTGTTGCCAGCCATCAGCGCATAGACAATGTGCACATCCTTGTCCGACGAGCCCACCTGGACGGTGACGGGCGTGCCGTCGTATGGGAACTGGCTGTCTGACACGAAGAACCAGTCGTCGGTCTGCACGGCCGGACGGCGGTCGTCGAGCGAGAAGACCACCAGGGTTTCCTCTATTGTGTCGTTCTGGCAAACAGCCTCAAGGGTGTGGCTGCCGCTTTTCATCTTAGGTATGGTGATGAGCACATTGGTCTTGGCTTCCTGCCACTTGCCATTGTCGAAGCGATACTGCACCACGGCGTCCATGTCTACGCCGGCGGCATTCTGCTGGTGGAAGGCCATGCGACTGTCTTTCTCAGCCAGCACCTTCTTTGGCAGGGTGACGCTGAAGGCCGTCTTGCGGTTGCCCAGCGGCACGTTGAGTTGTCCCTCATGGGTCTCGCCGGCCTGGTCGGTCACCTGAGCCGTCACCTCGAAGTTATAGAACATGGTATAGCGGGTCTTTGGCAGGATGACCGGCACATCCATTGTAAACGTGCCGTCGGCATCGGTCATGGTCTCGCCCGTCATCATCACATCGTCGTCGCTGCCACGGGCAATCACGCCCTGGTTCCAGTAGGACGAATACGACATCCACCAGAAGGCCCTGCGGCGCACCACCTTGTAGGTGACGCGAGCATTCTGCACGGGCACACCGGCATACGAGCGTGCAGTACCCTTCACAGCCAGCGTGTCGCCGTCTTCATAATTCTGACTCACGGCAGGAATTTCCACTTCGAAGGCCGGGCGCTTGTATTCCTCCACACGGAAGTAATAGTAATGCCCGCCGTCAGCCGACACCGAATAGCGGCCGGTCAGCGACTTCGAGGGCAGGGTGAACAGCGCATGACAGGTACCATAGTCGTCGGCACTGACAGTCTGTTCGGCCACCACGCTGTAGTTGGCGTCGCGCAGCGTCATCTTCACCTCCTTGCCGGCATCGGCCTTATGCTCATAGCCGTCGTAGGTGGTATAGCAGATGGCAGCCACCTGCACGGTCTGCCCGGGGCGATAGATCTGCCGGTCGGTATAAATCTCCACATTGGGCACCTGGGCTCTCACATCTCTTATCGAGAAGTGACCGTAGGTGTTCACCGGCGGACAGTAACTGTCGCCATCGGTGGTGGCATAGGCCTCATAGGAAGAGTAGGTGCCGGAAATATCGTAGAGCACCTCACCCTTCTGGTTGGCATGGCGGGTCACGCTGGTACGCTGGTCACGCGGACCGGAGACGGTGGTGATACGCACCTTGGCATCCTTCAGCGGCTGACCTGTGGTGGCATCAACCACCACATAGCGCATCTGGCGGCGCGACTTGTCGCTGGTGCCCAAGGGCTGTCCCATTGCCATGACGCGCACGTTGCTCACGAAATAGAGTTCACGCGACACCTGGGTGCCCGGCGTGCTTTCAAACTCAAGCATGTAGACGCCGGCGGGCAGGCCCGGCAGGATGAGCGAATCTTCAAACTGTTCATAGGCGGCATGGCCCATATAGGTGCGTGTCTGCGTCAGTTCGGGCATGGCCGTGAGCAGTGACTTCAGTTTCTTGTAGCCCTCGCTGGTGTCGGCATCCACGTTGATGGTGCCATTGGCCGACACCTTGTATATCTTCATGGTCAGACCCGTCAGGCCGCGCAGGTTGGCCAGCGTCACGGTCTGCACGCGGTCGGGAATGTTCACGCTCTTTTCCAAACGGACATTGAACTGCAGGGCAGTAAGGTCGCGCTGGCGGTTGCGCAGTTCGTTCATGCGCTGCCACGAGCCCCACTGCTGCAGGGCATAGTTGATATACTGCATCTTCTGCTCGGTGGTGGCATCGGTATAGCGGTCCATAAAATAGAAGCGCTCCAGGGCGGCCTCACCGGCCTCGGGCAGGTCGGCATAGACGCTGATGAGCGAGTCGATGCGCTGCAGATAGGCCGACTTGTTGAGTTGCTGCTGTTCGTCGGGACGCTGCTCCTTCAGCCAGGCCAGGGTGCTGAGCAGGGCGGCATGACGGTTGCCCGACTGACTATAATAGGTGCGCAGCACATCATAGCGACCTGCCTCGCTGCCTATGAGGCTCAGCAGGTCGTCGCCATAGAAGCGGCTGTCGCTGCCCGTCACCACGAAGGGCTCGTAGTCGGTGGCTTTCACGCTGGCCAGCAGGGCAGGCTGCTGCAGGGCCTTGTCGAAATAGTCGGCTGCCACCTGCCTGTGGTTGTCGCCGAGAGCCGAGTTGTTCTCATAGAGCGACCCAAGCACGGTGTGGTAGATGGCCTTCAGCACGGGGTCACCGGTCTGTTCGGCACGCACCTCTATGCGCTTCACTGCGGGCTCGAGCGAGTCGCCGCTGATGGTGCACATGGCATAACTCTCAGACAGGCGTGCCTTGAGCAACTGCCCGTAGTCGCGTTCGCGCTCTGCCTTCTCCGCAATCTTCCGAAGCACTTGCTGCTCGGTTTCGGGAAGGTCATTTACACGTGCATCCATCACTTGCTTCCATAGACTGCTGTATGTCTGTCCGAATACTGTCATTGTCGTAAATAATGCAAGGGTCAAGCCCATCATCAACTTTTTCATACGCGTGTACATTATTTGTTTATATAAGCGCAAAGATACACATTTATTTCAATATACCATCTTAACGGGATTGAAAATAGGAAAGTTTAACATCCCGCCATTGTCATAACTATATGCTGATGGCCGGACTATCGCAATCTTGCCACTTTGACATCCGAATACGCCATTCTGTCAGCAACGACAGCACGGCACGCTCTTTGTTTGCTCATTAATAGACAACATATGATGCATTAAAAAGAAAGGAGTAAAATATGACACTTGACAAATTCACAATCAAAGCACAGGAAACCGTACAGCAGGCTGTGAACATTGCCCGCCAGAACGGTCAGCAATCCATAGAGCCCGTGCATCTGCTCAAGGCTCTGATGGACAAGGCGCAAGACATTACCACATTTATTTTCCAGAAGTTGGGCGTCAACGTCCAGCAACTCAACATGCTGGCCTCGCAGGAGATGCAGCATCTGGCCCGTGTGCAGGGTGGCGAGCCCTATCTTTCCAACGATAGTCAGAAGGTATTGCAGAAGGCCGAAGACCTCTCCAAGGAGATGAACGACGACTATGTGTCGTGTGAGCCAATTCTCTTGGCTCTCTTAGTTGTCAACACCACAGTGAGCCGCATGATGAAGGATGCGGGTGCCAACGAGAAAGATATGCGTCAGGCTATCCTCGAACTCCGTCAGGGGCAGCGTGTGCAGAGTCAGAGCGCTGACGACAACTATCAGTCGCTGGAGAAATATGCTAAAAACCTCGTTGACCTGGCCCGTCAAGGTAAGCTCGACCCCGTTATCGGACGTGATGACGAGATTCGTCGCGTGTTGCAGATTCTCTCGCGCCGCACAAAGAACAACCCCATCCTGATTGGCGAGCCCGGTACAGGTAAGACAGCCATCGTTGAAGGCCTGGCCCAACGTATCGTACGTGGCGACGTGCCCGAGAATCTGAAGGACAAGCAACTCTTCTCGCTGGATATGGGCGCATTGGTGGCTGGTGCGAAATACAAGGGCGAGTTCGAGGAACGTCTGAAGAGTGTGATCAACGAGGTGACTGCCTCCGACGGCCGCATCATCCTCTTTATCGACGAGATTCACACGCTCGTTGGTGCCGGCAAGGGCGAGGGTGCCATGGATGCCGCCAACATCCTGAAGCCTGCATTGGCACGAGGCGAACTGCGTTCTATCGGTGCCACCACGCTCAATGAATATCAGAAATATTTCGAAAAGGACAAAGCCCTGGAACGTCGTTTCCAGACCGTGATGGTTGATGAGCCCGATGAAATCAGCGCCATCTCTATCCTTCGTGGTTTGAAGGAGCGCTATGAAAACCACCACAAGGTACGTATTCAGGATGACGCCTGTATCGCTGCCGTGCAGCTTTCCGAGCGCTATATCACCGAACGTTTCCTGCCCGACAAGGCCATCGACCTGATGGACGAGGCCGCCGCCAAACTGC
>CAMHDT010000045.1 GCA_946183985.1 uncultured Prevotella sp. | reverse complement strand
TGAATTGTAAATTATGAATTGTGAATTATGAATTGTGAATTATGAATTATGCATTATAACGATGCCACCATTTGCAGGAATGGTAATACTAAGTTGTTGCTTTTTATTCTGCTTCACAACCGTCACGCCGCCCTGCAGTTGAGCATCATCGCTATAAACCTTCAGGGCTGTGCCCTTTTCAAACATGGGCAGAGTGATGGTGGTCTTCAGCGGTTCAGCCTGCGCACTGATGCCTGCCACATACCACTTGTCGCCATGACGACGGGCCATGATACAATATTTGCCGGGATAGCCGTCAATAAACTTCACCTCGTCCCATGTGGTAGGCACCTGTTTCATGAAGTCGATGGCCCACAGGGGGGCATCGGTCAGGTTATTGGGTGCCAGAGCGAAGTGCTGCACGCTGCTCTGGAACAGCACGGCGGCAGCCAGCGCATAGACATCACTGGTCACGCGATGGGTGCCACGTCTATTGTCAGCATTATAATATTTGTTCAGTGTAGAACCGCCAAAGTCCATCGAGCCCACTGTGTTACGGATAAACGGATGGATACAACCGTTGCGGGCCTCAGCATCGCAGGCGCCCTGTCCGAAGTGCAGGTTCTCGCTGGCCAGCACAGCCTCGCTGGCCACATAGTTGGGATACATGCGCTCCCAGCCACGGGGCAACGTGCAACCATGGAAGATCACCTGAATGCCAAAGTCGTTGGCATCAGTCAGGATATCCTCATAGAGTTGCATCATCGGCTGCTTGTCACCGCCAAAGAAATCAACTTTGATGCCCAGGATACCGTTGTCGTGCATCCATTTCATCTCCTGACGGCGCACACCCGTGCGGTTCATCTTGTTCAGGGGCGACTGAGGCGCATCGTTCCACGAGCCGTTGGAGTTGTACCACAAGAAGATGCCCACGCCCTTCGACTGTGCATAGCGCGACAGTTCTGCCATCTTCTCATAGCCAATCTGCACATCCCACAATGCATCGATGAGCACCGAGCGATAGCCCATGGCAGCAGCAAAGTCGATATAGCGTTTCTGCTCATTGAAGTTGCAACTGGCATCCATGCCAATGATCCACGACCAGGTGCCAGCACCATAAGTATAGTCGCGACTGGCTTTATACTTAGGCTTCACCAAGTCCCAGGGCACGGTGGTCTCCACCACATTCTGCAGTGTGGTGCCCACAGTAACGGTGCGCCACGGTGTCTGGGCAGGCAGGCTCACGGCAGCCGTTGTCGAGCCGAAGCCGTTCATCTCACCCTGCTGGGGGAAGCCTATCCTATAGTTGGCACCACCCTCATTGAGCAGGCGACAGCCCACATAGTTGCCATCGGTGCCCGTCTCGCTGATCAGCACCCAGCCAGAGATGCCGGATTCTCCCGGAACCTTAAACAGGCAGGGAAACGTATAGCCCTCGCCCCAGCCGTTTTTACCAGCGGGCTCATCGAGCGTATAAGAAGTCTCATAACTTGGTGCCGTGCGTGCAAAGCCACCCATCGGCTTTGACTGCGGACAGAGGAAGGTGGTGGTGCCATCGGGCATAGCAAAGCCGGAGGCTTCTCCCTCTACGACAGCAGCCAGTGTAGCGCCGCCCCTTCCGGGCTTCGCGTTCACCTTATAGCAGAAAGCCACATCGCGGTTGCTCACACGGAAGATGATATCGAGTGCTTGCCATTCGCCTTTTGCAAAGTGGCACACTGCCTCGGTGGCCTCATAGGTCACATGGCGCTGCTTAATGGTTCGCAGGTCATACTCATCGGCGACAGTTTTCACCTCACAGTCTTTCATCACCAGCCCTGTGGAGAGGTCTCCAACGTTC
Organism: uncultured Prevotella sp.; assembly: GCA_946183985.1. Taxonomy (GTDB): domain Bacteria; phylum Bacteroidota; class Bacteroidia; order Bacteroidales; family Bacteroidaceae; genus Prevotella. Next base: position 15,010 of record CAMHDT010000045.1, on the reverse strand, counting down.
AGCATCAGACCTAAGGGTGAGCGCTGCAGGACGGTCATCTGATTCAGACTGACCTCGTAGGTCGGTTTGCCGCCTTCATCGTTAAGGGTCACTACCAGGTGTCCGTCAGGACTTGCAATCTGTTTCTCTGTGGCCTGGACACCAAGCGTGCAGGCTGCCATACAGGCAAAAAGCAGGATTCTCTTCATATCTTAGAATGATTATTATTTCACCACGACCTTACGACCATCGACGATATATAGTCCAGGCTTCAACTGCTTGCAGTTCATCTTTTGTCCCTGCAGGTTGTATGCGTTCCCCTCTTCCCTTGTAAAGGGGGCGGGGGTGAGGTTTTCAATTCCCGAGGCGGGATCAGGCTTCGAGTAGTCGCTGTTGTTGGTCAGATAGACATCGTCCACCACAATCGACTCCTGACCATTGCCCCAGAAGCACACGATGTGGATGTTATTGTTTTCTATAGGCTGTCCTTTCTTATCACCGTCCGAAGTGTATTTCACGCCCTGCAGGTTGATGCCAATAGTCTTGCGGTTGGCGAAGTTCGACGACGAGAACGACGGCGACCAGATGCTGTTGGCCGTATAGATATTAAGGTGTGAGTTGTAACTCGTCTCCTTCAGTTTCACCACCAGATACTTATAAGCCGACATGTCGGCACCGTCGGGGAACTCCCATCCCATCTGTCCGTACTGACTGGGCTGGAAGGTGCGTGTGCTCTCGGTATAAGTGCCATTGCCATAGAGCGAGGTGCTGATATAACTCTTACCGAAGGGGAAGAACGAGGAGCGCATGGTGAACTCCTTCTGCACCTCGTTGCCCTTGGCATCGGTAAAGGATACCTTCACCGGCACATCGCCCTCGACCAGACCGTGCTTCATGCCATAGTTGATGGTGGCAGCACTGCCTTCCGGAATCTCATAGGTACACCATGCCGTCACATCACGGTAGTGGTCGTCCTTATATTTGGCCCACACCTTCAGCATCGAGACACAGCCCACCTGCACTTCATTGCCGTTGGTCACCGTCAGGCTCGTCACGGTGGCGGCATCGTCGGGCTGCTCCTCATTGTCGGCATGTGGCCAGTCCACCTCATAGTAGTCTTTATACCAGTCCATGCAGGCCTTGCCGCAGGCTTCCGGGTTGGCATTGAAGGCAGCCACCACCTTCTGCTTGTTAATCAGCGTGTCGATATCGATAAGGCACGATGTGCCCGAGAGGGTCATCGAGATATTCTGATAATAGTCGAGCATGGTCTTGTAGGCATTGCCCCACTTCGAGGTAGTGCCTGTAGACCATGTGCCGAGGTTGGGCACCACCCACTGTCCGTGCTCATTATAGTGCCCCTGCGCATTGGGGTTCTCCGGGCTCCAGTCCACCTCGGTGATGATAATGGGGTTGGTGTCGACCACAGGCACCTGTTTATGGAACTGGTTGATTTTGTTCGTCGGGTCAGGCGTAGCGTCGCTGCAGCCATACCAACCGGTATAGTCGTGCACGGCATAGCCTATGTTATAGCCCTCGATGGGGTTCTTCGCATAGTCGGCATAGTTGGCCTGCCACCCGGTGCCGGGCACCCAGATGATACCTTTAAAGCCGTTGGCCCGGATTTTGTCGACGATGGGCTGGAAATAGTCATGCAGGGCTTTGGTATCGCTCTCTCCGTTAGCGTTCTTCAGGTTCACAGGCTCATTGGCCAGTTCGAGGCTGATTTGTCCGGCATAACTCTGTATGGTCTTGTCCTTCGACACGATGTCCCACACCGTCAGCAGATACTGCTGATAGTAGTCGCCCACCTTCAAGTCGTGGGGACATACGCCGGGCGGGCGCATCACCACAAACATGCCGTGGTTCATGGCTCGCTTGGCCAGGGGGAAGTAGAGGGTGCTGAGATAAGTCTTCAGTCGCTGCGGGTTGAACTTGCTGATGTCGGCCTCGCCCGTGGCATCAGAAGCCTGTCCCACCGAGCCCGCATAGACATAGGTACTGCTGGGATCGTTGGTCCAGGCGGGCTCCAGATGCAGACGGAACACGTTGCACTTGGCAGTCTCCAGTCCAGTAAACAATTTCTCAAAATATTCGAGGCAACGCAGCCTTCCGTCATTGTCATAACTCCAGCCCCATCGGCCGCCATTGAAATAGGCACTCGGCGTGTCCATCACGCCGTGGAGCACCACGTGGTTGCCATGATTATCCACCAGCCACCTGCCCTCCACATGCAGTGTGGGCAGCGGTTTCACGCCCTGTGCGCTCATCGTTATCGTCACGGCCAGCAGCGTCACTATCAACAAACAAATTCTTTTCATTCTATCTTTTTGATTTATAAGGAGTGCAGGAATGCATACTTTACTTCCTCACTGCCATTTTCTTTCCATTTACGATATAGAGGCCCTTCTTTAATTCCGAATGACGAATTCCTGATTCCTTTATGAGTCGGCCCTGCAGGTCGTAGGTCTTATGATTCACCATTCCCTCTTCACTATTCACTAGACGCTCTGCGTCGCTTATTCCCGTAACGGGGCCCACCCATTTGATCCACGAGCGGCCCACCACCAGGTCAGCCCAGGGGGCATCGGCGGTATAGAAGGTCACCACATGGCGCCCTTTCTCATTCACCTCGAAGTTATATTCAAAACGGGTAGTGCCCTCAAAACTGTTGCTGGCACTATTGCCGATATTAGAGGTAGGTGTCACCGTGGTCTCGGCCACCGTCTTCCCGCCTACGGTTTCCACGGCGATGGTCACCGGTGAGAAGTCGGCACAGTTCCAGTTGGCCAGTTGGGCATAGATGCGATACTGTCCGGGATAGAGCATCATCGTGGTCGAAGTGCCGGTATCGGCAAAGCGCGCATAACCCGCCTTGGCATTGCCGTTCACGTTACGCGTATAGAGGCCCATGTCGAAATCGTGCTTCTCGCCAGTGAACTGAAACAAGCGGCTGCCGCTGCCAAAGCCGCTGGAGAAGCCCACGCGCTTCTCGCTACCGTCGTAGGTGGTCCATCCCTCGGGTACAGAGCCTGCCGCAGCATAGGTGGTATACATCTTATAGTTGCCATCGGGCTCGTCGACAATGACAGTCACCGTATGCTTGCCGGTGCGGCCCTCATCATCGGTGGCCACGGCCTTGAGCACATGAGTGCCCTTCTGCAGGTTGCTGATGGCATAGGAATAGGGTGCGGCAGTAAACTCCTTCAGCAGTTCATCGTTGTCGTAGAAGTCCACTTTTGCCACCGTTCCGTCGGGATCACTGGCCGTAGCCGTCATGGTGATGGCAGGCACCTCCACGGCACCGCCGAAGGCCAGATAGGTCAGTCCGTCCTTAGGGGCAGTCACTTTCACTATCGGATCTTTCTGCTCACTGGTAAAACGCTTGCAGAAGTTCCATATCTCCTTGCCCGTATATATCTGTGGCTCCTTGCAGATCCAGTGTCCCTTGTTGGGCAACTCCAGCAGCCTGACCTCCACATTCTGGTTGCCAGGTCCCCAGACATGCATCTTACAGCCATTGAAGCCATTGTAGTTGTTGGTGACCTTAGCCGTTGTAGGACAGCCGTTATGGTTGATCCACACATTGAGTGCCGGCTGTGCACCGCTGAACGCGCACACATCGTCGCCCGTGCCGTGGATATGCAGGATAGGTAGCGGGCGCACATTGGCATTGGCCGTGGCACCGCCCATGGGATAGCCGCTCACAGGACAGAAGGCGGCAATGAGGTCGGGAATCCTGTTCATGGCATGATAGGTCAGCATGCCGCCCATGGAGAAGCCTCCCAGATAGACGCGGTTGCGGTCGATGTTGTACTGCGTGACCATCTTGTCGATAATGGCTTTGATGAAGTTGATGTCGCGATCGCCAGACAAATCCCATCCTTTGTTGATGCCATTAGGGAAGACCACCACGAACTTGGCGGTGTCGCAGACGGCCTCCATGCTCACGTTGTCGTTCTTGAACTCACTGTTCTGTATCCAGTTAGCATCCTGATTAAAGCCATGGCAGAAGATGAGCAGCGGGCGTTTCTCGCCCAGGTTCTGGGGTGCATAGACATTATAACTACGTGTCTCGTTGTTCACGACGAGTTCGTCAGCCTGTGCCGACAACATCATCGCCATCCCCATGATAAAAAGAAATATACGTTTCATCTATCTATTATGAATTGTGAATTGTTAATTGTGAATTGTTAATTGTGAATTATGAATTAAACAAAAACTCATCCACATCAACATAGCCGCCCTTTTTCTTCGTGGCATAGTTGAAGATGGCAAACTTCGTGCCCATGAAGAAGCGGCGATAGTCGAACACCATGCGGTAGTTCTTGGTGCCTATCTGTGTCCACTGCTCGCCGTCGAGGCTATAGTAGAAGTTGGCGGCATCGTGGTGACCGGGCTGGAAGTCGCCGGTAATCTTCAGGCGGAGGCATGCAGGAGTGCGGGAGTTCAGAAGTGCAGACGGCAGTTCCACCGTTTCAACAACTGTCTCCTCCACCTTGGTCACGGCCTTCTCGCGCTCGGTAAGGCTCACCTTCTGCTCGCTCATCACGAGCAACAGTTTCTTGCCTTCTTTCTTGATGGTCAGCACGCCGCTGTCGCCGTTGAAGGCAGCAAAGCCGGCACAGTCGCCATCTTTCATGTGGCTCACGTCCAGCGTCACCACACCGCTGCAGGTGGGGCCCATCATGCGCTGCGTCAGCGTGTTGGGGGCTAGATAGAGATTGGGCACCACACGGCTGGTCTTCAGGCGCAGGAAGCCCGGGCGCTCGGTCAGCGACCATGCCTCGTCCACAGGATTATGGTTCCACTGCCAGTGGAGGCCCATTTCCGACGAGGCAAACTCATCGGCACAGACGATAGCCTTCTCGGGCATACCGCTTCTATACGGGCGCATCGTCTCAGGCACCTTGCCGTTCTCGTCGCCCAGCATGGGCCAGCCGTCAATCCAGCGCACGGGGCTCAGCGTCAGCACACGGCCCACGCCGCCACGGTCCTGGAACATGATGCCATACCAGTCGCCCTCCTCGCTGTCGACAATGGTGCCCTGGGCCAGATAAGAGAAGCCGCCGAAGTCGCTCTCCAGAATCACGTTCTTCTCCCACTTGCCGTTCAGGTCTTTCGTGCGGTAGCACACCTCGCGGCGATGGAGACCGTTGCCGAAGGAGTGGCTGATGAGCATGGCATAGTAGGTGCCACGGTGCTTGATGACGCGGGTGCCCTCGAGCAGTCCGCGCTCTTCGTCCTCACGCTGGAAATAATGGCGCAAGGAGCCGTCGACCACGCCCTTCAGGTCGCGTGTCAACTGACACATCTCGCCCGTGCCAAAGAACACATAGGGGGTGCCGTCGTCGTCGAAGAACAGGGTGGCGTCGTGGAAATGGCGCAGACGCGAGTGGATGGTCCACGGCCCTTCGGCCTTCTCGGCAGTGAAGATATAGGTGTGGCCCATGGCGCCGGCCTCATTGGGTGCCAGCAGGGCCCAGAACTTGCCGTTGTGATATTTGAGCGAGGTGGCCCATTGGCCGCGGCCATATACGGTGCCCACGCCCTCGCCCTTCTGCTCATCCAGGGGCAGCGAGAAGGCCAGGTCGTACTTGGGCGAGTCGGTCAGACGGTCGAAGATATAGCCCACGGTTTCCCAGTTCTTCAAGTCCTTCGATGCCATGATGGGCCCGCCGGGCATGAGGTGCATGGTGGTGGACACGAGATAGAAGGTGTCGCCCACACGGATCACATCGGGATCAGGCACATCAGCCCACAGCATAGGGTTCTTAATCTGCGCCTCTGCGGGACTGGTGAAAAGATAAAAGGAAAGAGTGAACAGGTAAAAGGGAAGCGTGAACAGTGAAAAAGAAGGAAGTAATCGTTTCATCATAACATTCTATGTTTTGGTTTTATGGCGCAAAGGTACGAAAAAGGGGGGACATATACCCCCCGCGTATGTTTCCTATATGTTTCAATATGTTTCATCCATAGAGGAGTGACACTCCTATCCACTCCTCCGCTTCTGCCACTCCTACAAAAAAAGGCCCGCAGGGAATAAATCCTTGCGGGCCTTGATAGAATCTCTTTGTCTCTCTATGCGGAGAGATAAGGCAGGGTTACTTCACGATGACCTTCTCAACCTTCACGGTGCCATCGTTCATGTACTTCTTCACAATCTGGATGCCCTTCTGAGCAGTTCCGAGACGACGGCCGTTGAGGTCGTAGATCTGGATGCCGTTGATGCGGGCAGCAGAAGCAGCCTCGGTCTCGATAGCAGTGGCTGCGCCTTCTTCATAGTTGAAGCCCTCAGCAGGAGCAGTCATATAGAGACGTACCTCGTCGAAGAAGGCCTGAGCCTCAGCATCCCATACGCAACCAAGCGTCAGTTTGCCATCGATGATGGTGAGTTCCTTATTGAAGGTGCGGTCCCATCCGTCGTTCTTGAAGGCAGCGTAGGCAGCGAAACTTGCATCGGCGTCGATAGAGTCGCTTTCATTCAGTTTCACATAGGTCTCAGGCGAGTCACTGACCTTTGCATAGACATAGTTGTTCTCGTACTTACGCGAGCCAGAGTTGTCGTTAGCGCGAGCCTTGATGGTGTAAACACCTGCGGGCAGATCAGTAATCTCCTGCTCAACGGCAGCCTTCTGGTGCCATCCGGGATGGAAGGCGCAGTCCTCAGCATAAGCCGTGTTATTGCCGTGGTTCTTAGCACCGTCCCAACTGCTCCATGCCACAGCCGTGCCACCAACCCAAGCAGCGTTGGCATCATTGCTCTGTATCTTGGTCCAGCCCTCAACGGCATTGGTCTTAGGCATAGCATAGATGTTCGGGTTCTTCACGAACACTGTCATGTCAATGGATACAGCGGTCTTCTCTTCGATGGTCTTTTCGGGATCATCAGGATCTTCCTTAGTGGTCACATTCTCGAAGATCTTCTCGCCAGCAGCAATCTTCTTATAGACGGCACGCTTCAACTCTAACTTCAGATTCTCAGCCACTGCATCGTCGTCGCCGAACACAGCCTCAGCCGGTGCGATAACGTAGTTCTCGGGATCGAGCGCCTTCAGAGCCTCAATACCCACGCGGATACGCTCGTTCATGGCAGCATAGCCAGTGGTGTTCATCTTCGATGCGCCTACAGTGAACAACGTTGAATAAGAAGCAGAAGCAGGTGTCAGTTCTGCATTAGCAACATTCAGTGCAGCATCGTCCGTGAGCACGTCAAACTCGTAAGCCAGTTGCCAAGAGGGAGCCTCTTCGGTACCAACGTTCACCCACTGAGAGGCACCATGATACTTCTCGACGAGAGCGCAGAGGTCAGCAAACTCAGGAGCATTCACAAACTTATGCTTTGCATTGGGCTTGCCATTGTCTTCCTCGGCTTCAATCTGACGACGAGTGTCAATCAGCGCCTTGATGTTCTTGTCATAGGTATCGCAGATAGCGCGGTGATCCTTCATAGCCTGAACAAGGTTGTCAAGCAAGGTAGCGTTATCAGTGTACTTAGAAGGAGCAGTGTAGGTTTCCCACTCAGCATCCACTCTGGCAACATTATCCTGCAGGGCAGTGAGGGCCTCGCCGGCATAACGGTTGCTGCTGGTAACATCAGCCAGATAGTTCTTAGCATTCTCCAAAGCCTTCTTCAGCAGAGCAGTCTCCTTGCCACCAACAGTGTTGGGAATGTACTTCACCATCACCTTGCCGATAGCATTACCATCGTTATAGCCACCGAACGTGCCATCGGGCTTGCTGGGCACAAGACGGATCACATAGTTACCTGCCTCTTCAATAGAAGCGGTAATGTCGAATTCAGTAAATTCCTTATTTTCCTTTACTCTTCCTGTAACCTCCTTGAACTCTTCTGCCACGATGAGGCTCTCGTCAAGAACACCACCAGTTTCAGCATTTACAGCAGCCTTCGGCAGCAACTGAACCTTCAAAGCACGTGCGTTGTCATAAGCATCCCACATAGCAGTCTGCACAATCAGATGATACTGCTTAGCCTGCAGAGCCAGTTCGTGGCCCTCCACAGTGCCATAGATAGCAACACCACCGGTTTGAGTACCGCGCTGTGCCAGATAGATCACATCGGCAGCAAAGCCAGCCTGACTGTGTTGCAGACGGCAACCACCGCCAGAAGCAACAACCTGCAGGCCACCAGCGTCAGCATTCACCATCCAGCCTTCGCCGTTACCTGTTGTAGTGAAGTCAGACTCGTAGATCAACTCTTCAACATCGTTCGGGTCAACCTCCACGGGACCGAAGTTCAGCGTTACTTCCTCAACGCCGCCGTCCTCGATAACGAGATCCAACTCGGGGAAGATGTCATAGATAGTGAGTGTATACTCGCCCTTCAATTCATTAGCACCGGTACGGGTCAGGGTGAACTCAGTGGCCAGGCCCTCGTTGGGGGCTACGGTCAGGTCCTCAGAACCCAGTTTAGCCTTCAGTTTTGAAGCATCGGTCAGGGCGTCGAACTTCACCTTGAACTCAGAGAGGGTCATCGGCAGGTTGAACGAGCCATTCTCGGGATCAACACTGACGAGCGAGGGTGCATCCATGCGATAAGAATAGAGTTCAGTGCACTCATACTTATAGGTAGCAGCCAAGCCAGCGAACTCAGGCACATCCTTGTCGGTCCAGAGACCTTCAGTGAACTTCAGATGGCAAGCAGCATCGGCAGGGTTCTTAAAAGCAACCTCCACAACAGGAGCGGGACCGGTAGCGTCTGTTCCGTCGTATCCATAATTTATGTCAGGATAAGCATCCAAGATGTCGATGAAAGCATAGAGTTTGCCGTCGGGACGGCCTTCGATAGAGAAGAACTTGGTGACCTTCGTACCGTCGAAAGTAATTTCCATGCAGTCGCTGGGGAACAGCACGCGCTTGCCACCGGCAGCCTTCACAAGAGCGGGCAGGTTGGTTGCCTCGCCAAAGTCAAGAACCACGGCGTGACCACCATAGTTGGCAGTGAACTTAGAAACAGGAGAAGACTCCTCCTTGTAGACCATCAGCGAGAGGTCGTCGAAGTAGAAGGCCTGGCTGTTGTTGCTGTTGTTCAGGTCGAAGGCAATACTGCCCAGACCACCGTCATTTCTAGCCTGATCGGCTGTCACAGTGCCCTCGAAAGAGAATTCCTTCCAGTCTTCAAGCACATTGAATTTATCAATAAAGCCTGCGGACCAGTTACGAGGATTACCCTGAGCACTGGTAGTGATTTCAGCACCATTCTGTGACTTTGCACGGAATGTGAGTTTCCACTTCTCACCCTCCTGCAGAGGCTGGTTGGGCTTCAGGTAGAACTGTGTTGACCATGTGGTCCATGAACCGTTGCCATCGGGTTCCAGTTGGTCAGAGACCACCTTGAACACATGGTTCTCACCCTCGAGAACAATCTCGGGACGGAAGTCGGCAGTTTTGATGTTAACACCATCCTTCGATACGGGGAAACTCTCCACATCGTCGCTTTCCTCAGCGTCACCGTTGTTCAGCATCTCCACCCAGCCGGTGAGGTTCTTCACAGTACCCTCAATCTCAATCTTGCGGACAATACCTGCGGGGCTACCCCAACCGGTCTTCAGACAGTTGACATGGAAATAGGGCAGGCCCAGAGCAGCCACATCAAGCACGGCTGTACCGTCGTCGCCAATGGTGACCATTGTCTCAGGGCAAGTATGTCCATGAGGATCAGTATCACCATCCTCAGGAGCCTGACGGTTGTAGAGCACGCGAATCTGCATGCCTGGCGTGCCCTCGAAGTACATCTTCTTGGTGCCGGTGAGGTTGGCATACCACAGATAATACACGTGGGTGCTACCGTAGACCACAGTGCCACCACCAATTTGTTTGAAGAGATTGTAGTCGCAGGCGAAGGCGTTGCCATCCGGATTTTCATCCGTCACGTCGATGGCCTTAGGCTCTGCAACTTCATTAGCATCTGCACCGAATCCGTCCCATGCCTTGAACATCTCCTGCTCCAGGCTGATGCGGCGGTCGACAGCGCTTACATTTAATGCTCCCAGCACGGTGAGTGCCAAGGTGAGCAACATCATGTAACTCTTTCTCATTTGCATAAAGTTTTAGTTAATAATGTGAATTAAAAGGTTTTTGTTTCAATTTTACGGTGCAAATTTATAACATATCATATAAACAGACTTTCCCGTATGTTTCATTGACTTTTCATTTTGTGCAATCACGCACGGAAACAGCATTTCCAAAAAGGTTTGATTGACAAAAAACAAAAAAGCAAAGGCGAAAGAATCGTCTTTGCTTTTTGCCAAATACACTTGGAATTTTGACTTTTAGAACATCTGGAGGGGCTGGAGTTTAGTCTTTTTTCTCCGCATAGTCCGAGGGGGCAACGCCGAAGTGCTTGCGGAAGACAGTAGAGAAGTGGGCCAGGTTGGAGAAACCTACGGTGTAGGCCACCTGGGTCACGTTGATCTTCTGCTCGCGCAGCAGGCGGGCAGCCTGCTCCAGACGGATGTTGCGAATGAACTCACTGGTGGAGATGCCCGTCATCTCCTTCATCTTGCGGTGCAACTGTGCACGGCTGATGCCCACCTCGTGGGTGAGCATGTCTACATTGAAGTCGCTGTCGGAGAGGTTCTTGTTGATGGCTTTCATGATGCGCTCCATGAGCAGTTCGTCGTTGCCCTTCACCTCGGGCTGCTCAATCTTGTCGGCCTGCTGCTGTGCGCCACTGTACTTGCCCTTGAGACGCTGGCGGTTGTGAATAAGGTTCTCGATGTTCATGTGCAGTTCCTCCATGTCGAAAGGCTTGGCGAGGAAGGCGTCGGCACCGCGCTCGAGACCTTCGAGGCGGTTGGCCACATCGGCCTTGGAGGTGAGCATGATGACGGGCACATGGCTCACGTTGGCGTTCTGCTTGATCATGCGCAGAAGGGTGAAGCCGTCCATCTCGGGCATCATCACATCGGAGACCACCACATCGTAGGGGTTGGTGAGCAGTTCCTTCAGGCCCTCCTTGCCATTGGGCGCAATGCCGAACTTATAATAGCGGCCCAGTTCGGTGGAGATGAAGCGCCCTATCTCGAGGTCATCGTCGACCACGAGGACACGCCGTTTGGAACCTGTTGCGGTCATGGCACCTGCACTGACGGTGGGGGGGGTACTTCCGTTTTCCTTCTCCACCTCCTGTGCAGAGAGATGGGCATTGCCCAGCGGCAGGCACACCTCGAAGACAGAGCCCTGGCCCTCAGCGCGGTTGGCCGCCTCGATGGTGCCGTGGTGCATGTCGACAATCATCTTGCAGAGATTGAGTCCGATGCCGGTGCCGTCGATATGGAAGCGGCGCGAGTTGCCGCCCTGGTAGAAGCGGTCGAAGATATGCTTGAGGGCGTCGGCATCAATGCCCACGCCACTGTCTTCCACGCGCACCACGGCCTTGTTCTCGCCGGCCGCAAGGCTAAGGACCACTTCCCCACCCTCGTAGGTGTACTTGAAAGCGTTTGACAGGAGGTTGGTGATGACCTTGTCAAACTGGCTGCGGTCTATCCACACCGGCAGTTGGTCGATGCCGTCGTGGTTGAAGGTGAACGTAATATTACGCTCCTTGGCATTGAACTCAAACATCTTACAGATGCCGCCGAGGAAGTTGACCATGTCGGTCTCCTGACAGTGGAGGTGCATCTGCTGCTTGTCAATCTTACGCACATCGAGAATTTGGTTGACGAGGTTGAGGATGCGCTTGGAGTTGTGGTCCATGACATCGAGCATGGCAAGCAGGTCCTTGCGCTGCACGGGAGTGTCGTCGGCCTTGAGCATCCGCTTCATCTTCTCCATCGGACTGACGATGAGGGTGAGCGGCGAGCGGATGTCGTGGGTGGCATTGATAAGGAACTTCATCTTCTCCTCGTTGGTCTGGGCGTTGACACGACGGCGGTAGGTGTAGAACACATAGCCCAGCAGGATGAGAATGGCAAGCAGATAGAGGCAGTAGGCCAGGGGCGTGCGATACCACGGTGCCTGCACGGTCACATACAGGGTCTTGACCGGTGTGTACTCCTCGCCCACCATGGCCCGCACCTCGACGGTATAGTTGCCCGGCTGCAGGTGGCTGAGGGTGAAGTCGTTCTTGCCAGGTGCGTTTCTAATCCAGTCGCCGCCATCAAAACGGTATTCGACCACCACGTTGGCGGGGTTGTCGAAGGTGAGTTGCGAGAAGGCCAAGGTGACGGTGTGGTCGAGATAGGACAAGGCAATCCTGTCGCACTCGGCCAGCGGACCGTTGATGACCTGCACGCCGTTGACCTTGGTGAGGGCGTTGACAGGCGTGTTGCCCACGAGCAACTGTGTGAGCCAGAGTTGCGACACCGACGGCCGGTTGGTGTTGACCAGCAGGGGATTGAAGACCACGAGGCCGTCGTTATGACCGAAGAAGATCATGTTGTCGTCGCGGTGCATGCCCACGCCGGAAATATACTCTTTCTGCTGGAGCCCGTCGCCGCTGATATAGCCCACAAAGACACCCTTGCGGCTGTCGTACTGCCAGATGCCATTGGAGGTGGAGCACCAGATGTCGCCGTCGTCGGCCTGCACGATATAGTCCACAATCTTGTTGCTGAGGTCGTCGCTGCCGGGGAAGAGACCTATCTGGCGGGTCTTGCGGTCGTAGAGGTAGAAGCCCTGGTCGGTGCCGACAACGATGTTGCCATCCTGCAGTTCGCACACAGAGAAGCACATGATGCCGGAAAGCAGGTCGTTCCACCCCTGCGAGCGGAAACTGTCGGTGGCAGGGTCATAGCACGAGAGGCCCGAGGAGGTGCCCATCCAGATGAGCCCGTTGCGGTCGGCCATCATACAGAAAATCCAGTCGTTGCAGAGACCGCCACGCACCGAATCGGTCACAGCCGACGAATAGTTGCGCAGATGTCCCGTGGCGGGGTCGTAGACGCAGAAGCCGCGTGAGAAGGTGGAGATATAGATGCAACCGGTGTCATCGCTGGTCATGTCGTTGAACATGTCGCACTCGAAGGTGACACGCAGTTGCGAACGGCCCGTGAGGGGATCATAGGCAAAGAGACCGTCGTCGGTGCCTATCCAGTAGCGGTGCAGACGGTCGCGGAAAATTATCTCGACAGCCGAAGGAGCAGCGGGATGGGCCACCACGCGGCCTTGGCCATCGAAGCCATAGACGCCCACGCCCTGCACGGTGCACCAGGTGATGCCGCCGTCGCCCTCGCAGACGGAGGAGACAGCCGTGGCCAGGCGCATGTTCTGTGCGCTGAAACTCCAGTTGGCAAACGATATGGGGCGCTGGGGCACCATGAGGATGCCCTTGTTGGTGAGACCGGCCCAGAGATTGCCACGGCGGTCGAACTTGACAACAGACACCTTCGAGGTGCTGAGGTCGATGTCGGAAGCGCTGATGGAGGCACGCTCAAGGGTGCGTGAGCCCTGCGACAGCACATAGAGGCCGTTGCCTCGCGTACCTATATACATATTGCCCACAGAGTCGACGCTGGCAGAGTTGAGCAGCACCTCGCGCGACTGGAACACGCTCATGTCGATGTCGGCAGGATGCAGTTGACCATTGCGGAACACCTCAATGCCATGGATGCCCACCACCATGACCTCGCCATTGAGTTCGACCACTGACACCGGCATGCCTACCGACGACTGGAAATGCTGGAAGCGGCCACCGGACTGGAGCACGATGAGATTGCTGGCCGCACACCGCCATGTGCGGTGGCGACTGTCTTCATAGATCATGCTGTAATAGCCGTCGTTATCGTCGGTATAGGCCGTGGTGAGTTGAAGGCGGCCGTTGGCATCAACGACATAGGCGCCATAGCCCGCCGTCGACACGAGGATGGTGCCGTCGGAGAGTTGGGTCACGCTATTGACACGCGGAAGCAAACCGTCGGGAAATGGATAATGGGTAAAGGTATCGCTAATGGGATTATAGCGGTCGAGGCCGCGGTTGGTGCCCACCCACAACTGGCCGTCGCGGTCGCACAGCAGGCTGACGACCGCGCTGTTGCAGAGCGATGTGGTGTCGGCAGAATGATGGATATAGGTGCGGAACTGATAGCCGTCGAAACGGTTCAGTCCGTAGTCGGTGCCCACCCAGATATGGCCGTACTTGTCTTGACAGAGGTCTGTGACAAGACTGTTGGAGAACTTGTCGGCCGAGAAGAATATGCCGGTCTGGGCAGCAAGACTTAGTGTTGAAACAATGAGTATTAGTAGTAAAGTTAGTCGTTTCATGATGGTAAATGCTTTTCTTTGCGTTGCAAAGTTAATATTTTTTTTTACAACAACAAGCAAAAAAGCGTTTTTTTTATGTTTGACGAATGGACGAAAGGTGTTTGACGAATGACGAATGGACGAATGGTTTTTGACGAAAGACGAATGGACGGATGGGGATTGACGAATGGACGAAAGACGAATGGTTTTTGACGAATGACGAATGGACGGATAGGGATTGATGGATGACGAATAACTACGGATTCAGCGGCATCATTCATACATTCAGGATCATTCCCTTCTTGACATGTTGGTTATTTATTCAGTTGGAAGAAAAAATCTTTACACGAGTTTTGACTCAATCTAGATTATTCAGTTGGAAGAAAAAAATCTTTACACGAGTTTTGACTCAATCTAGAACGGAAAAGGCCCGGTTTGGGAGTGGAGAGTGTAAAGTTTAGGGAGTAGAGTTGGCTACCGCATTTCCCGTTCTTTGTAAAGGAACGTTCCGCTAGGGTCTAAGGGAGGCCGTCTTGAGGTTCAATGCAGCCTGTTTTAAAACGCGACGAAGGCACCTTTGCTGTTCAAAACAGGCAGCATTGAAGTCCAAGGGAGGCTGTTTTGAAGCGCAACGGAGGCTGTTTTGCAATGCAACGGAGCCTCCGTTGCGGTTCAACGAAGGCTCCGTTAGACCATGACGGAGTATTCCGTCAAAAACAGCGGAAACAGCAGTTTGTGTATATCACTGTGCCACAGCAACTTAGCGAGCACAAAAATCCAGGCCCTATTTGCAAAAAATAATATCCTAGTTCAGAGTTTTTGAAATACG
>CAMHDT010000044.1 GCA_946183985.1 uncultured Prevotella sp. | reverse complement strand
TTTTGGCGAAATTTCTGAATCAAGAATCAAAAAGTCAACGCTTCCTTATGTTGTTGGGTTTTACCCCACCATTCTCACGCTCGGCATAGCAAGCAAGCTCGCTCTGCTCGCGCTTAATCGAATGGTTCTATGTCTGTCGGTCTATCCGCTCATGTTTGCTTTTAATTAAATGTTATTCTATCGTGATTCCTTGTGCGGGCATTCGGAACGAGAAAGACGTTTCGCTGTTAAGGGTCGAGACAACAAAGTCGCCTTAAGTACGCTCATCGTGGCAGTACGTTTGCTGTGATGTTACGATGCGGACGTGGTGTCTGCGGCACGACCCGGGTCGACGTGAAACGTGCGACGTGTCCCTCTGCCCAAGGCTCAGCCTGGACGGTGGTCGTGATTTTTGGGAAACTTACATTGTTCATTGCAATAGCTATTAATATGAATTCGAGGGTAAAGATACGCATTTTTTTTCAATAATATTGCAGGATAATAATAGTTTAACATGATTTTATCGAACAAATTATTCATTTTTTTATACAAAGAAAAGCTGAGAATTCTTCCAAAGTTACGAAAAAACGATAGCATAACAAAATAAATTTATTTTTTTATGCCGAGTATAACCTGAATTCTCTTCGTAGTCTGGCATCCAATGCTTGGAAAAGAAAAGAAAAACGAGTTTTCCTTTTGCTTTTCGCTCACTTATTTGTACCTTTGCCGACAATAGTCATCAATAAAGGGAATTATGCAGAATGAAAACCTGTTGCCAATAGGGGCGACATTGCAGAATGGAAAATACCGCGTGGAGCAGCAACTGGCTTCGGGCGGATTCGGCAATACCTACAAGGTGCTCAACGTGGAGTTTGAAGAGGTGATGGCCATGAAGGAGTTTTACCTGAAAGGTGTGAACGAGCGCGACAGCGACAGCAAGATGGTGAGCGTGAGCAATGCCGAGAATACCAAGGAGTTTGATAGCCAGAAGGAGAAGTTCCGCAAGGAGGCCCAGCGGTTGCGTAAGTTGGATAACGACCATGTGGTGCATGTGTACGACCTGTTTGAGGAGAATGGGACTGCCTACTACGTGATGGACTTCCTGGAAGGAAAATCGCTCTCGGCTCGTATGAAAGAGGCGGGGCATCCCTACGATGAGGCTACTGTGATTGACTATACGCGTCAGGTGCTTGATGCTCTTGAGACGGTGCACAGCGAGAATATATGGCACCTCGACCTGAAACCGGGCAATATCATGACCGACAGCAAGGGGCGGGCCGTGCTTATTGACTTCGGTGCCAGCAAACAGTTTCATGACAGCGACGGGCGTTCGCTGTCTACATCCACTGGCCTCTGCTATACGCCTGGCTATGCGCCTACAGAGCAGATAGAGGCCAATACCAACCGCATGGGTCCATGGACTGACCTCTATGCGTTGGGTGCCACGATGTATAACATGCTGACGATGAAGACACCACCCTCGGTTTCTGACATTCAGGATGGTGAAGGTTTTAATTTCCCAGAAACAACGAGTGTGGAGACGCGCCGTATGATAAAGTGGATGATGGAGCCCGACCGCAAAAGGCGCCCGCAGTCGGTGGCCGAGGTGAAGCGCTTCATAGAGGCGCGCTATGGCGGCACTATGCCATCGGCATCCGATGAGAAATCTGAAGAGACTAAGATACATCATGATGCGCCAATATCGCCCACGCCGCAAGATGCGTCTATTCGCAGACCTGTTGCGGATAGACCTGCACAGCAGCCGTCGACTCCTGTCTATGTACAGAAGGAAAAGTCGAAACTGCCGTGGATTATCGGAGGTATTGCCGCTGTTGTTGTGCTGTTGCTGCTCATTGCCTGTGTTATCTTCATAGTGTTGATGAATCGTAGTTCAAATAGCCACATGCCTGTTGATATGGTTGAGCCACCAGTAGAGGTGATGGATTCTTTACAATGGGAAGAGATGCATGATTCTTTGTTTGAAGAGATGGTGGTTGAGGATGTTTCGCCAGTAGAGGACCTTGACAGGGAGGATGTAGAAGTAGCCCAGAGCGATGTTGCCATCGGTGCCGTCGACTATGACCAAGGCAGTGACGAGGATGAGCATGTGTTGAGGCAAAACGAGCGAATTGTGGAAGAGGCTCCGCCTGCAGTAGAGGAAACCAGGGTGTTCGAGGTTGTAGAGCAGATGCCGCAATATCCTGGTGGTGATGCTGCCCTGACGACTTTCCTTGCCCAACACGTCAAATACCCCGCCGTGGCCGAGGAGAACGGTATCCAAGGCCGTGTGGTCTGTACATTTGTGGTAGAGCGTGATGGCTCCATTTCTGATGTACGTGTTGTCAAGAGCGTTGACCCGTCGCTTGACAAGGAGGCTGTGCGTGTGCTGAAGTCCATGCCCCGATGGGTGCCAGGCAAGCAAAACGGTGCTACGGTACGTGTGATATATACCGTGCCGGTGACCTTCCGTTTGCAATAATAATAGTAATACTGTTTATAATTATGGCTATAATTTTGCAGATTATAGCCATAATTATTTAAATTATAGCCATAATTTCTTTCAGGCTCTTAACTTCGTGCGTTAAAGGACCTGTAGCAGGATAGTCAGGCCAGCGGTTGAAGAAAATGGTATCGATGCCGGCATTGACAGCCCCCTGTATGTCGGTGGAATAATTGTCACCAATCATGACGGTGCTCTCCCGTTTGGCGTTTGACTGCTTAAAGGCATAGTCGAAAAACCGCGGGTCGGGCTTGTTAAAGCCTGCGTCTTCGCTCAGGATGATGGTGTCGAAGTAATCTCGTAGGCCGCAGGCCGCCAGTTTCTTGTATTGCACCTCATGGAAACCGTTGCTGCACATGTGCAGGCGGTAGCCTTTCTGTTTCAGATAGTCCATCAGTTCATGGGCTCCCTCTACCACACCGGGCTTGTTGGAGCAGTAGTCCAGGAACACATCGCTCACCTGAAGGCAATAGTCCTTAAAGGCGGAAGCCGCTTTTTCGCTTTGCACTCTTACCTTTTCACTTTTACAAAGCGGATGGCGGAACCGCTCTACAATCAGGTATTCGCGGCTTATCTCACCGTTGGCATAGCGTCCCCACAGGTCAATGTTAGTGCGCCAATAGTCGTCGTAGAACACTTGCGGGTCATCGAAATATTGCTCCAGATGAAAATGGCGGAAAGTCTCTTCGAGTGCTGTCACGGCATTGCCGTGGGTGTCGTAGAGTGTATCATCGAAGTCGATGAAGATGTCTGTGTAATGTTTCAAGATTCAGGTTCCGAGTTTCAAGATTCAAGTTTCAAGATTCAAGTTTCAAGATTCAAGTTTCAAGTTCTCCATTAAGTCGGCAATCTTTTTCAGTTCCACAGGAATACGGATTTTCTGCGGACATGTTTTTACCTCGATGCAATGGTTGCACATAATGCAATGGTCGGGCTGGCGGTCTTTGGGAATGGCCCGATCCAGACTAATGAGATAGTTGCGCCGGTTCTTTCTGTATTCAGGGTCGCCCTTGTCCTCGGGCAGGTTCTTCTCCACCACCCATTTGTTGTAATGCAGGAAGTTGGCTGGAATGTCGATACCGTAGGGGCATGGCATGCAATATTGGCAATTGTTGCAAGGAATGGTGTCCATCTCCATCATCTGCTGGGCTATCTCTGTGTCCAGAAAATGCTGCTCTTCTTCCGTAAGGGGCTCTAGCGGACAATAGGTGAGCAGATTGTCTTTCAGGTGCTCCATCATGGTCATTCCGCTAAGCACGGTAAGTACGCCTTCGGGGGTGCCGGCATAGCGGAAGGCCCACGATGCAATGGAACGCTGAGGGTCGCGCTGTTTCATCTGCTCGATGGCATATTGCGGCAGGTCTTTCACCAAACGACCGCCCAGCAGGGGTTCCATGATGATGGCGGGGATGCCGCGCTTCTGCAGTTCGTCATAGAGATACGATGCATCGACATTGAAGTCGTTGATTTCGTTGGCATAGTTCCAGTCCAGATAGTTCAGTTCAATCTGCACGAAGTCCCACTGATACTGGGTGGTCATTGCCAACACCTCGTCGAACACCTCTTTTTGTCCATGGAACGAGAAACCCAAATTACGAATGCGGCCAGCCTCACGCTCTGCCATGAGAAAATCCATCATGCCGTTGTCCACGTAACGCTTGTTAAACTCTTCCATACTGCCGCCAATGGCATGTAGCAGGTAATAGTCTATATAGTCCACCTGCAGTTCCCTGAACGAGTTCTGATACATCTGCATGGAGCCCTCACGCGAGGCATCGCCGAAGTTGGAGAGTTTTGTGGCCACGATATAGTCTTCGCGCTTATGCCTGTGCAGGGCAATGCCGGTGCAGTGCTCCGAGAGACCGCGGCAATAGACGGGTGATGTGTCGAAATAGTTCAGCCCGTGTTCTATGGCATAGTCTGTCTGCCGGTTGATCATCTCCTGGTCAAACTCTTCGCTGTCGGGCAGGGTGGGGAGGCGCATCATGCCGTAGCCCAGCAATGATACTTTCTCTCCTGTCTTAGGATTCGTGCGATAGGTCATCTGACCCATGGGCGGCTCGCCAGTGGCTTCTTCGTCATTGGCTTTCTTGCCGGCGCAGGCGGCAAAGGCAGCAGCCGATCCCAGTCCCATATATTTTAGGAATGTACGACGTGATATCTCTTTCATACCTTCATCTTCAATATTGATTTTCTAATTTCCAATCTCAAATTCTTCCATGCACCTCATGGCCTTCTACGTGGATGGCCGACAACGGGCGCACAGGGCAGAGATGTTCGCAGGCTCCGCAGCCTATACAGGCATTCTCGTTTACCACGGGTATCATGGGCGGAAAATCTTCATCTATATCTTTGGGCATGTTGTCCATCTTGATACTGCCGTTTTCCATGGCTTCGTGCACCTGAGGGTCGGTTATCTCAATCATTTCGATGGCTCCGGCAGGGCAGTGACGGGCACAGTTGCCGCACTCCGTCTCGCCTTGAGCCGAGATGCAGAAGTCGGCTGCAACCACGGCGTGACCTATCTGTATGCTTGTTTTCTCATATTTGTCAATGGACTTGATGGCTCCGGCAGGACATACCTGTGAGCAGCGCGTACACTCAGGACGGCAGTAGCCACGCTCAAACGACATGGTGGGCTGCATCAATGTCATCAGGTCGGTGCTGGGGCGCAGTACATCGTTGGGACATTCGGATATGCAGAGAAGGCAACCCGTGCAGCGCTTAGCCATGTTCTTTGCCGAGAGTGACCCTGGTGGGGTAACGGGACTTTGGCGCTTGGGCGCCTTCTTCTCAATGATATCGGCCAGCCCGCCGTCCACATGCTTCGTTTCCTGGGCCAGTGCAGCGGTGGTAATCATGGCCGAGGCCAGCAGGAACGAACGTTTGCCGGGGTCGACAGGAGCCTCTTGAGGCTTATGGGACTCATGGGACCTATAGGACTCATGGGCCCTACTATACTTCAGTGCCCCGAACTTACAACTCTCAATGCAGTTGCCGCATACCACGCAGCGTGAGTAGTCCACAGCGTGGTTCTTAAAATCGATGCAGGCTGCCTTGCAGTTCTTGGTGCACAACGAGCAGTTGCGGCATTTGCCGGCATCGAAATGAACCTTCAGCCACGAAAAACGGGCTAGGAACGACAGTACCGTGCCGATCGGGCAAATGGTGTTGCAGTAGGTGCGGCCATTGCGCCATGCCAAGAAGAACAGCAGGACAAGGGTGGTTGCCGTAATGATGAGCACTGGCATGGAGCCTATCCATACATCAACGGAATAGAAAGCATAACTGTTCATGGATTCTGCAATGTCTGCCAGCACATTGTTGCCAAGCATCCACAAGGGCTGAAGAATGGTGGTGGCAATGCGACCAAAGGTACTGTAAGGCGCCAGCAACTGTACTACGGTACCTATGCCTGCTATACATGCCAAGACAAACAGACCCAGCATGACATAGCGAAGCCACGATATAGCCTTAGAGTAGGTGTAGCGGTTTTTCTTGGCCTTCTTGCCGAACCATCCAATGACATCCTGCATGACACCAAGCGGACAGATGACGGAACAGTAGATGCGTCCGAAGATGAGGGTGATCACGATGAGCACCACGATGGTGATGAGGTTGAATACCAGCCAGAACGGTATCTGTGACAAGAACGAGTGTGTTTCGCCGGTGTCCCCGTTGCTGTTGAGAGCCGTGATAAACTCGTTGGCTTGCGTAATGGTTGACATGACGGTCTCCAGTGCTTGTATTCTGGCGAGCCACCCCAGCCAGTGGTGCAACGTGCCTGTAAAGTCGAGAAATAGCAATGTGATGCCCATGAAGAACACCGTTGCTAATATAATTCTTGTTTTTCTCAGCATGTTTTATTTCAATTCTTCAATTTTCCAATTTTTACCAAGAGAATACTGGCTTCATAGAGTAGCCATATGGGCAGTGACACCACGCAGAGCGTGAAGATATCGGTGGTAGGGGTGATGACGGCAGCCACGACAAGAATGGCAACGATGGCATGCCGGCGATAGCGGGTCATCATGCTACTGTTGATGATGTTCATGCGCCCCAGAATGGCACAGACCACTGGCAGTTCAAAAACAACACCCATGATGAGGCACATGGAGATGAGTGTATCAATATACGATTGTAGCGTCAGCATATTGGCTACTTCTACACTCACTTGGTAGGTGCCCAGGAAACGCACCGTGAGGGGGAAGATGATGAAGTAGTTGAGCACGGTTCCCATCATGAACATCACATAGCCGCTGACCACAATCCATAGCCCGGCCCGCCGCTCGTTGGCATAGAGTCCTGGCGAGACAAAGCAGAATAATTCGTAGATGATATAGGGGGCGGCACAGAGTACACCGGCATACATGGCAACGCGCATATGGGTCATGAACTGTTCGGTGAGCCCAATGTTCATCAGATGGATG
Organism: uncultured Prevotella sp.; assembly: GCA_946183985.1. Taxonomy (GTDB): domain Bacteria; phylum Bacteroidota; class Bacteroidia; order Bacteroidales; family Bacteroidaceae; genus Prevotella. Next base: position 9,942 of record CAMHDT010000044.1, on the reverse strand, counting down.
TCGAATGGCTCAATTCCCATCAGCCGATAGGTGATAAAGTTGCTGGTGTGTGGCGCCAGAACCAATCGAAACAGCCAATCCTTCATGCAGAAGGCTGCAATGGCGAAAACTATGGCTACGCCCATTGAGCGCAGCACCATCCATCGCAGTTCTTCCAGATGCTCCCAGAATGTGCCTGTATCACTATTCATCTTTCTTCTGGTCGTCGTCGGTATCCTTCATTCCTTCCTTGAAACTCTTCACACCCTTGCCCAGACCGCGCATTAACTCGGGGATTTTCTTGCCGCCGAAGAGCAGCAGTACCACCAGCAGAATGAGTATCAGTTCCGAACCGCCTGGAAGTCCAAGAAGTAGCATTGTCTTAATTGCAAACATATCTATTTATAGTATATAAAGATTAATGGTTGCAAAGTTACGAAAAGTCGAGAGAAGAACAAAACAAATGCATTTGTTTTTTCTTCCGAGACGCAGTAAGTTCGCCACTTTTGTGGCAAAGTTACGAAAAAACGAGAGAAATGCAAAAGAAAAGCGCGCTTTTCTTTTCTTTTCCGAGTGCTGAGTAAATTCGGTGAAGCCAAAGTTACGAAAATAAATTCTTTTTTAGTAACTTTGCAGACAAATTTTTAATGATTAATAATTATGGGATTTTGGAAATCATTGTTCGGAGGCGAGCAGCCCGTCTCTGAGGAAGAAAGAAAGAATGCCGAAGAGAAAAAGTTTGACCTGCTGAAATATGATGGTGTGAAGGCTCTGCGCACCCGACAGGCCGATTATGCTGAGAGATATTTCCGTGAGGCATTGAAACTGAAAGAAGACCTTGAGGTGCGCGACTATTTGTCGCAGGCACTCCTACAGCAGGGCAACCTGGAAGGTGCGCTGGCAGAGTTGAAAATCATTGCAGCAGCCGTTCCAGGACAGTTGAACGTGTTGTCGCAGGCGGCTCATGTGGCCTATATGCTGGAAGACTATGCCGAGATGAAGGCGTTGTGCGAGCAGGCATTGACAGTCGACGGAGACGATGCCATGGCTAACTACCAGATGGCACAGGCTGTGATGGGGCAGGGCGACATGGTGAGCGGTATAGCACGATTGACTAAGGCTATTGCCGTTGACGAGCGATTGGGCGATGCCCGTCTGCTCAGGGCAAAGACCTTGGTGGCTATGGGCGACCTGAAAGGGGCCGATGAGGATGTGAAGTGGCTCATGGAGAAGGTACAACCCAACGAGGATGTCGTATTGATGGCAGCACGGGTACAGACAGCGCTGGGCAATGTGGATGAGGCTATAATGCTTTATGGACAGGTCATCGACCTCAATCCGTTTAATATTGATGCCTACCGTGAACGTGGTCAGTTAAAATATGACCAGGGCGATAAGCAGGGTGCAGAGGAAGACATGCAGAAAGTATTGGAGTTGAACCCTGATGCAATGTCTAATGTTAGTGGCGACTATCAGGCAGAGGGTATTGAACAGAAGATAATGCGGCGTTATTCCAACTTGAATCCGTTGGGAATATGATTATTTGGAAACAAGTTGCGCGGCGGCTCTCCATCAGAAGAGAGTCGCCGCGCAACTTGTTTTTTAATTGTTGTTTTCCTGTATTACAGTTTTCGGAGCATATCTTTCAAGTGGTCTGTGTCTTGCCAGTTTTTCAGTGCTTCCATGCGTAATTGGGCCTTGTTTTTGTCGGGCAGGTTGTTGATGCCCAGACGGTAGCATTCGGCAAGATGCTTGGCTGAAGCACTGTTGAGGCAGAACTGTTTCTCGGCCTTGAGATAATAGTCCACAGCCTTCACCATGTCCTGTACCATACCGTCGCGCTTTCCTTCCATATACCAGTCACCAGCCAGGCATTGGGCGTGTCCTTCGCCTAAGTCGGCAGCAGTGATGGTCAGTTCGCGTGCCTTGTCAGTGTTCTTGTCGGTGCCAATGCCGTCGTCGTACATCTTGCTCAGTGCAAACATGGCGGCGGGGCTACTCTCAGCAGCGGTGGTCATTAGGCGGAATGCTTTCTTAGCATTGCCCTTGGTGTTGTTAGCATCGGCCATGCAGATGGCTTGCATCATCTGTGCATCTGCAGGAATGTCTTTTTCCAGTTTCTTGAACAGATTGAGTGCAGCGACATAGTCCACATCTATGTAGTACGCCTTCAAACCGTCTACATAGGTTTTCATGGCAGCGTTCTTGCTGTCGCTCAAAAGGGCAACGACCATGTCAGCCTGGTTGTTGGCATAGGCTTCTGCCAGCCACTGTACGGCTATGGCATAGTCTTTTTCCACACCCTTTCCGTTCATGTAGCATTTGGCCAGTACCAGTTGTGACTCGCCCTGGCGTGAGGCGGCAGCCTTTTTCAAGTAGCCCACGGCCGTGGCATAGTCGGCGTCAATGCCATCGCCTTCATAATAGATGGTGCCAAGCATCTTATTGGCATTGATGATGCCGGCAACAGCGGCTTTTTTCAGATATTCAATGCCAGTGGTCTTGTTCTGTTCTATTCCTATGCCGCGGAACAACTGGTAGCCATAGTAGTAGAGACCTGTGGCTTGGCCCTTGTCAGCCAGTGCTTTAAACCATTTGGCCGAGTCTTCCACTTTGTGCATGTTAAAATATTGCAGGGCCAACTTCACCTGACTGTCAGTGTGCCCTGTCTCAGCAGCCTTCTGGAGGAAGGCCAGTGCCTTTTCCATGTCGCGCTGCTGACCGCCTTTGGCGTGGCTATAGACATCGAAGAGCAGCAAACTGCTAAACACATTGCCTTTCTCTTCCGAGAGGCGTATATGCTGTTGCAGCAACTGGTCGTTGCCTTTCTCAAAGGCTTTGATGTAGAGGCGTGAGGCCAGTGCAGAGTCTGCCTCGGCACCACGGCCCAGTTGGTAGCACATGGCCATATTGCCAATGGCATCGGCATTGTCTTTCTTTGCTGCCAGCGCCCACCATTTCAGTGCCTTTTCATAGTCTTTGTCTACCTTGTTGCCAGTGTAATACCACAAGCCAAGAATGTTCTGTGCAACATCGTCGCCAGCGTTGGCCCGTTGCAGCATGACGCTTAGTGTGTCGACACGGGTATTGCTGCGGTTCTGTGCAACGGCAGTGAGCGAACTGACGAGCAGTGCGATGACTGCACATACAGTGAGATGTAGGTTCTTCATATGAGTGATAGATGTTTTAAAATTATTTCTTAAAGGTGAGCGTGGTGCTGCCCATCACAATCTTGGCACCACTGATAAGCGTCACACTCTTGCCTTCTGCTATCTGTTGGTTATTGACATAGACGGGGTTCAAGGCTTTCTGCACTGTGAGGGTGTAATTCATAACGCCGTTGCGACGCTCAGCATCGATACGCACAGAACGCCGACTCATCTCAGGGTCTATGAACTGAATGTCTGAGGGGGAACCGCTGTCTTGACGGCCAATGATGTTGCTGCCCTCGCGAAGCCTGCGCTTGCTCTTGCTTGTATACCAATTTCCACCCCATTGTAGTTCGGCTGTGGTCATGGGGCGTGGTTTTTGCGGATCGGGCGTACTGGATTCGCGCTTGGGGGGCTCTTTCTGGTCCTTCGGATTGTTGTCGTAGATTGTCTCGTCATCGTTATAGTCCTGATCGGGTTCAGGTATCGGACTATCATTGTCTGGTTCAGGGTCGACATAATGTATGTCGGGTTCTGGCTCTTGCTGGCGAAGCATTTCCTGACGGCGCTGCTCCTCCTGCTGTTGTTGCAGGCGCTGTTGCTCTTGCTGTTGTTGCAGGCGCTGTTGCTCTTGCTGTTGTAGCAGGCGTTGTTGCTCTTGCTTGCGCTTCAGAGCTTCTGCCTCCATCATCCTCTGCTGCTGCTCCTGTTGTTTTTTCAGTGCTTCCTGCCGCTTCTGTTCTTCTTGCTGGCGTCGCAGTTCCTCTAGTCTCTTCTGCTCCTCAGGATCAATAGCGGTAAAGAAAATCTTTGTGGCGCAGACACTACAGGTAATAGATTGCGTTCCCACTTGCTTAGGCTTGATGGCCATGGGCTTGTTGCAGCGGGGGCATATCAGGCTGGTGACTTTGTTTATCTTGGCTGGTTCTTTGATGACATAACGGTCATCTTCCAGTTTGGCTGTCCCCAGAACCTTGATGACGCCAATCTGAGTATTGAACCCCACATTGATACTTTCGTCATTGCCTCCAATCTTAGGGGGCAGCACCTGCATCGTGTGCTCAAAGCCACAGTGCGGGCATTTTACATCATAGTTGCCGGCTCTGCGTGGGCGGAATTTCTGCCAGTGTTTTCCGCACTGGGGGCATTTAATATCAATCTGTTCTGCCATTTTCTTTATACATCATAGATATCCATGTCTGGATTGTCATACTCGGTGTTGGCCATGTCAGTGTCCATATCCAGGTCGTAGGGGTAGGTTTCTTCGTAGTCGCCGCCATCGCCGTTATCGTAATAGCCGCCACCGTTATCCAGTGCAGCAATGTCTACACTGCCGTCAGTGTCTACCACGTCCACTTCGGTCACATGGTCGCCTTGGGCAATCTCTACATCGTCGCCTACGGTAGGAGCCAGATAGCCGCCAGAGTTGTCGAGCATGTCCTGTGCGTCACTCACCGTGAAGGGAAGTCCCAGTTGCTGTGGGTTCTGTCCGTCCAGGTCGGTGATGACATCGAAGGTCATGTCGTTGTCGGTGTCGATCATGTAGTGCTGTTCGCCGTCAGGCGTATGAATCAGTGCCGCTATCATCTCGGTACCGTCTTCTGTATGTATGGTGTCAATATCGTCTACAGCAAAGATGGTTTGCACATCGTTGTCGTTTGGGTCTACCTCATCGGCAATCTCAACGGCCACATCGTTGGGGTCCACATTGTCAATGTTTGTTCCGTTGTCAATGGTCACATCATTGCCATTATTTCCGTTCTGCGGGGTGTTTCCATTCTGCGGACCGTTTTGCGAACCTGTGGGGGGCGTAGGCTGTATGGGGTCTACGGGCTCCACTGGCTGCACAGGCGGTGGGGTAGGCTCTACGGGCTCCACTGGCTGCACAGGCGGTGGGGTGGGCTCTACGGGCTCCACTGGCTGCACAGGCGGTGGGGTAGGCTCTACGGGCGGTTCCACTATCACTGGTTCTAACTGCTCTCTCCATTTGTTGCCAAAATGGAGGGCTGCAGCAGCACCGGCAGCCAGTGCGGCTCCCACCATGCCAGAGCCGACGGCAGTGAGTACGAACTTGGCTGTGTTGTTCTGTCCGGCCCTGTTCTGTGGCATGCGATTGTTATACTGGTTGATGCCCGGGCGTTGTGGACGCTGCGGTGCACGTGGATTAAGATGATTGACTTTCGTTTCCATGATCTATAGTTTTAGGTGATTTGTGTTTTGTGGATAAAGGTTACCATTTGGCCATAATGCCGTTGTACATGCTCTTCGGGCCAATGAGTTGCGGATGCTGTCCGTCGTCTCCATGAGTGCGGTGGGTCACATCGGCATAGATGTATTTGTAGAGTTCGCCCATGGTGATGGTCTTGTCGGCATTGGTGTCGGCTTTGCCACGCAGGCCTTTGATCATGGCTTTAGTGAAATAGCCGTGTCCAATGAAGTTGTTCTCCCACGAGTACTCTTCCGGGCGGCATGCCATGCAGAAAATCATGTTGCGGCCTTGTGCCCATCCGTAGTTGGCATTGGCAGAGTTTTGCGCACTGCCCGAATGGCAGGCGTCAACAAAGCAGTAAACCTCTTTCGCTTTGGCTCGCGACAGAATGTTCACCAGTTCGTTGTACTCGAAGTTGTCGTCATAGCAACAGAAGATGCCAGGACCTCCGTGGCCGGAGAAATAAAAGATGATGCGGTCGTTCTCGGTGGCACCGTTTACAATGGTGTTCAGTTTCTGGCGCACATTAGCCACATTGGCATAACGACTGGTGATGAGGGTGGTCTTCATGCGTTGCAGGTCAAGCACCTTCTTCAGATCCTTGGCATCTTTGGTCGTGTTGCCCAAGTTCATCTGAGAGTTCTGATACGTTGACACACCCACGAGCAGGGCATAGGTCTTTTGTGCATTAACTCCAATGGCGATAGCCAAAAGCAGTGTCAGTGACAGGATGATTCTTTTCATATTAATAATAATGTATAGTTTTCTGTTTTTAATTCTTTTATTGTAGAATGCAAAGGTAAATAATTTTTTTCATATTGCCAAACCTTTATTAAAATAAAATGTTTTTTGTAAAATTTCCGTCAAATTATTTGCTTGTTTCGCATAATTGTTATAATTTTGCAGTCGAAAATAGCAAAAAGAAAGAAAAATGAAGAATCTGAATGCATATTATTACTTCTACTTTTACTTTGCAAGCCATTGTGAAGCGGGAAGTCGTATGTAAGATTGAAAGATAGAAAAATTGAAATAAGGCTCCGCTTCACGACAAGTGAAAGTGGAGCCGTTTTTTATGATGAGTTAAGCATAAAGCATTGAACAGATGAAGCGAATAGCGATACAGGGCATGATAGGATCGTTCCACGACATTGCCGCCCACCAGTATTTCAAAGGCGAGCAGTTGCAACTTATATGTTGCAACACCTTCGAGCAAGTCTATGAGAGCATGCGTCAGGATCCCACTGTCATAGGCATGGCTGCCATAGAGAATACCATAGCCGGTTCGCTGCTGCACAACTATGAGTTGTTGCGCGACAGCGGTACCACTGTGGTGGGTGAGCATAAACTGCACATTACCCACTGCATCTGCTGTCTGCCAGAGGACGACTGGGACACCATCACTGAAGTACATTCACATCCCGTGGCTCTGATGCAGACACGCCATTATCTCGAGCATCATCCCAACTTGCGTATTGTTGAGGCCGACGATACCGCTGGCTCGGCAAAGATGATTAGCGAGGGACAGCACAAAGGATGGGCTGCCATCTGCCATGCCGAGGCTGCGCGCCTCTATGGTCTGAAGGTATTGGAAGACGGTATTGAGGACAACAAACATAATTTCACCCGTTTTCTCGTATGCTCAGCACCGCAGAAAGCCGACTTGTTGCGTCCGCTTGTTGAGACTAACAAGTCGAGCATCGTGTTCTCGCTGCCTCACGAAGAAGGGTCGCTGTCGGCCGTTCTCGCCATCCTCTCGTTCTATAAGATTAACCTCACCAAGATTCAGTCGTTGCCCATCATCGGCCACGAGTGGGAATATCTGTTCTATGTTGATGTGACCTATAGCGACCTGACCCGCTATCGTCAGGCCATAGATGCCATTATTCCCTTGACGCGAGACTTGAAAATATTAGGAGAGTATAGGTCTAATTGATAATGGATAATTGATAATTGATAATGGATAATTATGATACAGCCAGCAGAAAGATTAAGTTTAGTACAGGAATATTACTTTAGCCGCAAACTAAAGGAAGTGGCACAACTCAATGCCGAGGGTAAAGACATTATCAGTCTGGCCATTGGCTCGCCCGACATGCCACCGTCGGAACAGACGATAGACAAACTCTGCGAGGTGGCCCGTCGCCCCGATGCCCATGGCTACCAGCCCACGATGGGTACGCCAGAGTTGCGCGAGGCCATGGCCGGCTTCTATAAACGCTGGTACAATGTAGACCTTGACGCCAAGACGGAATTGTTGCCCCTGATAGGCTCGAAGGAGGGTATTCTGCATGTGACGCTGGCATTTGTGAATCCTGGCGATGAGGTTCTGGTGCCCAATCCAGGCTATCCCACCTATACTTCACTGTCGAAGATTCTGGGTGCAAAGATTGTGAACTACAACCTGTGTGCAGATAACGGTTGGCAGCCTGATTTCGAAGAACTGGAAAAGATGGATCTCTCGAAGGTGAAACTCATGTGGACCAACTATCCCAACATGCCCACGGGTGGCCGTGCCCGCATGGAGACCTACGAGCGTCTTGTACGGTTTGCAAAGGCTCACAATATTGTGGTCGTCAACGACAATCCTTATAGTTTTATCCTAAGCGAGGAGCATCTTTCGCTGCTTCAAGTGCCAGGTGCCAAGGACTGTTGCATTGAGTTCAACTCAATGTCGAAGAGTCACAACATGCCAGGCTGGCGCGTTGGCCTGTGTGCAACGAATGCGCAGTTCATCCAGTGGATTCTGAAGGTGCAGTCGAACATAGAGAGCGGCACCTTCCGTGGAATCCAACTTGCTGCTGCCAAGGCTTACGACAACGATGAGGCTTGGCACCGTGAGTATAATATCGGGGTCTATGCGCGCAGACGACAGTGGGCAGAGAAAATCATGGATGCCCTTGGATGCACCTACGACCCTCAGCAGGTGGGCATGTTTCTGTGGGGGCGCATTCCCGATAGCATTGCCAATGTGGAGGACCTCACTGAGCGAGTGCTCCATGAGGCTCGTGTGTTCATTACTCCCGGCTTCATCTTCGGCTCGAATGGCAACAGGTATATCAGAATATCGCTCTGTGCCAAGGAGGAAAAGATACAGCAAGCATTAGAAAGAATCAGAACAGCATTATAATTATGGAGTTAGAGTTACAACCGTTGAATTTACCGAGTGACAACGAACGTCCCTTCGTGATTGCAGGCCCGTGCAGTGCCGAGACCGAGGAGCAAGTGATGACTACAGCCCGCCAACTGGCCATGAAAGGCTGTCACAACTTCCGTGCAGGTGTGTGGAAACCGCGCACCAAACCCGGTGGGTTCGAGGGTCATGGCGAGCCTGCACTGGTGTGGATGAAACAGGTGAAGGAGGAGACCAAGATGCTTGTCTCTACCGAGGTGGCCACGCCCGAACATGTGGAATTGGCCTTGAAGTATGGTCTTGACATCCTGTGGATAGGTGCCCGTACTACGGCCAATCCTTTTGCCATGCAGGCACTGGCCGATGTGTTGAAGGGTGTTGACATTCCCGTGTTCGTGAAAAATCCCGTCAACCCCGACCTGGAGTTGTGGATAGGTGCCTTGCAGCGCCTCAATCAGGCTGGCGTGAAGCGTCTGGGAGCCATTCACAGAGGCTTCTCCAGTTATGAGCAGAAGATATACCGCAACGCCCCGATGTGGCAGATACCTATTGAGTTGCATCGCCGTATACCCGAACTGCCCATCATCAGCGATCCGTCGCACATCGGCGGGCGTCGTGAACTCATCGCGCCTCTGTGTCAGCAGGCCATGGATCTGGGCTTCGACGGTCTCATCGTAGAGAGCCATTGCGATCCAGACAAGGCGTGGAGCGATGCCAAGCAGCAGGTGACGCCCGATGTGCTTGACTATATCCTGTCTCTTCTGGTCATCCGCGACGAGCATGTCACCACCGAGAGCATCCAGCAATTGCGTAAGCAGATTGACGAGATAGACAATCAGTTGATGGAACTCCTGGCCAGGCGCATGGCTGTTTGTCGCGAAATTGGTCAGTACAAGAAGGAGCACAACATGACGGTGTTGCAGACCAGCCGCTACAACGAGATTCTGGAAAAGCGCGGCGTGCAGGGCTCCCTCACAGGCATGTCGCCCGAGTTTGTGGGCAAGGTTTTCGAGAACATTCACGAAGAGTCGGTAAGACAGCAGATAGAGATTGTCAACAAATAGAGATTCTATGAAAATATTAGTGATGGGTGCAGGCAAGATGGGAAGTTTCTTCATCGACCTGCTGAGTTTCGATCATGAGGTGGCAGTGTTTGAGCGCGATGCCAGGCGCATGCGGTTCACCTACAACTGTCAGCGGTTCACCACCTACGATGAGATAAAGGCTTTCCAGCCCGATCTGCTCATCAATGCGGTGACGCTGAAGTACACCATTTCTGTGTTCAAGGAGGTGATTCCCTATTTGCCCAAGGAGTGCATCATCAGCGACATTGCCTCGGTGAAGACCGACTTGAAGGAGTTCTACGAGCAGTCGGGCATGCGCTATGTGTCTACACACCCCATGTTCGGCCCCACATTTGCCAACCTGCAGCAACTCTCCGAGGAGAATGCCATCATCATCAGCGAAGGCGACTA
>CAMHDT010000043.1 GCA_946183985.1 uncultured Prevotella sp. | reverse complement strand
CCATGATTGGCAAGGGCTACAGCGTCAAGTCGGCGCAGATGGAGATGGAGATGATTGCCGAAGGCTATTTCGGCACTAAGTGCATGAAGGAAATCAATCGTCACTGCCATGTGAACATGCCTATCCTCGATGCCGTCTACAACATTCTCTATGAGCGCATCTCACCGCAGATAGAGATCAAACTGCTCACTGATTCTTTCCGGTAAGTTCATCCTGCTCACGCTCATCGGCATCATACTCGCGATGCCAATGCTTGAACACACGGTGATGCAGGAAGTTCATACCTTCAAGGCACACCAGCACCATCACCGTGGCCGATACAGCCACGCCGTACATCCCTACACCTGCCGTCATGCCTATGGCGGAAGTTACCCATAGGCCGGCGGCCGTAGTCAGTCCTTTCACCACATTCTTCTGAAAGATAATGGTGCCTGCACCTATGAAGCCAATGCCGCTCACCACCTGCGCAGCCATTCGGGCAGGGTCGCGCTGTATAATCACGCCCGGCTGTCCTTCAAAGCCATCAAAGCCATGCATGGAAAGCACCATGAACAGCGCACTTCCCAGTCCCACGAGGAAATGTGTGCGGAAGCCCGCCTCTTTTGAGCGATACTCACGCTCCAGTCCTATTGCACCACCCAGCATGGCTGCCACGAAGATGGTAAGAATATAATCCCACGACATTTTATATTATGAATGATACATTATTTAGCGTATTTCTCAATGAGCGCGTCAGCCTGTTCATCGCCCAGTTCCTTTGCCTTCTGCAGATTCTTCACGCCCTCAGCCTTCTGTCCTTTCAGACACTGTGCCAATCCCAGGAACAGATAGCCGTCGCTGTGCTCGGGCGCCAGGCGTATGCATTCTTTAGCCGAGGCAATGGCATCATCATGCAATCCGACACGAACCTGCAGCGAAGCCTTCTCAGCATAATACAAATCACTCGTCGGCACCATCTCTATCGACTTCTGGATATCGTTAAGTGCCTGCTGGTAAAGCCTGCCGCCCACCTCAGCCTGGAAGCGCATGTAGTAGAACCTGTCGTTCACCTGCATAGCCATGAGTTGCTCATAGTCGTTCAGGTCGGTCACGGCATCGCGGAACTTTCCCATGTCCATACGCAACTGAGCGCGGTTCAGCAGATAGGGCGCCACCTCTTTTAAATACGGGCGCGTATACATGGCCACACAACTGTCGAGCAGTGCCAACTGCGATGTCGTGTCGTTGAGTTGCTGCTTGCACACAGCGGCAGAATAGAACAGATCGGCCGAGCGCAAGGCACTGCTGAAGAGACCCTCATAAATCTGATAGGCTTCGTCGTAGCGGCGCTGTGCATAGCGCACCACTGCCTGCTGCTGCCTGTAGATGGGCTGTGCATTCAGTTCATTAGCCTTAGCGGCTTCCTCGAAGGCACGGTCGAGTGACCATGGTTCGTAAGGGACATCTGCCTTATACACCTCTTTCTGCAGGATGATGCGCGAATAGGTGTAATGCGTCTCGTCGGCCTTTGTGCTCACCTTCAGTGCTTTCTCCATGTCACGGTCGGCATCGGCAAAGCGGTTCTGGTTGGCCATCAACTGCGCACGGTTCACATAGCCGTCAGGCTGATCAGGAAACTGTGCAATGAAATCGTCCACCATCTCCGCATAGGCCAGCGAGTCGAGCGTCGAGGCAGCCACATAGAGTGTGAGCAATGCCTGATTCATATCGGCAGGCAGGGCTTTCTTGACATGAGTGGAACGCAATACCGGGTCATTGATGCTCAACCCCGACAGTGACAGCGAATCGGCAAACAGGGCACTGACAGCATAGCACTGCTCCGCGGCCGCCATGGACTGCTGCATCAGTCCTATCACCTCGCCGTCGGCATTCATCAGCGGTGTGCTCACGGCATTCTCCGCCATCTGTATCTCTACGGTATAATAGGCATAATGACCATTGAAGGTCTCTACCTTATTAATCTTGCCCTGCGGCACGTTTTTCACCTCACGATAGGGCAACAGCCACACCGCCGCACCTGCAGTCTGCTGACTAGTGGCTATGGTCAGCGACTGCGTTTTCGGCATAGCCACGCGGAACTTCGCCACATCATAGGTATCGTTGGCCCCCAGCACACAGGCCACGGGCCATTCTTTGCCCGCAGCGTCGATGACGACGGCCCTGTGAGCCCCCTTGAAAGGAGCAAAACTGCTGACAGCCTCACCGTTGCTGCCCACGAAGAAGCCATTGGCACTGCCGACGAGCGTGCCGTCGGCTGTGAAGGTTTTCAGGGTAAACACCGATTTGGTTGCTTTTTTCGCCCAAGCGGGCTGCGCCCCTGTGGGGCTAACAAATAGTAATGACTGTATAGCGAACAGTGCTATTGCCACCCACCACTTCATACTATTCAACATATTACTGTGTAATTTCATTCTCACTCTTCATTCTTCACTAGCGAAGCGCAACAGTTCCTTTGCATTTTGTATGGCAGCATCGGTCACATCGCTGCCGCTCAGCATCTGCGCTATCTCGTTCACGCGCTCGTCGCTGCCAAGCATCACCATATGGCTCACCGTGCCTTGTTGCGTTTCTTCCTTATATACTTTATAGTGTACCGTGCCGAGGGCAGCAATCTGTGGCAGGTGTGTGATACTGATTACCTGACGATCAGCCTGTCCCATCTCTGCCATCATGTGTGCCATCTGCTCAGCAATCTTTCCGCTCACGCCGGTGTCAATCTCGTCGAAAATGATGGTGGGCAATTTCACGGCGCCACTGATCATCACCTTCAGAGCCAGCATCACACGGGCTATTTCGCCGCCCGACGCTACCTGTGCCACTGGCTGCAGGGGCGTAGAGGTGTTAGCACTGAAGAGGAACACCACCTTGTCCTGACCGCAGGAGCCGAAATCCTGACGCTCCATCTGCACGGCAAAACGCACATGGGGCATACCCAGAGGCATCAGCCGGGCCTGCATCTGCTGTTCTATCTTGCGGGCAGCAGCGCGGCGTTTTTCTGTCAGCGCCTCAGCCTCAGCAGCCAGTTGCTGGTGTGTCTCGTCCATCTGTCGCTGCAATTCAGCCAAGGTCTCGTCGCCGTTTTCCATAGCCTGCAACTTCTGTTCCAACTCCTGTTGGATGGCCAGCAAGGCGGCCACGCTGTCCACTCGATACTTCTTCTGCAGGTTGTAGATCTTGTCGAGACGGGCGTTTACACTTTCCAGTTCGGCAGGATCGAAGTCAACATCCTCCAGTTTCGAGTCCACCTCGGCATCCACATCTTTCAATTCTATATAACAACTGTCCAGGCGCTCAGCCAGTTCGGCCGCATCGGGATAGACACGGTCTATGCTCCTCAGGGCATTCACCGCCTTCCTCAGTCCGACGACAACACCCGTCTCATCGGCAGAGAGGGCTGTTGAAGCCTCATAGAGAGCCGACTTGATGTCTTCGGCATGGGTCATGGTGTCGCTGCGCTGTTCCAGTTCCTCCTGTTCGCCGTCACAGAGTCTGGCATCCGACAGTTCGTTGTACTGAAACTGCATGAAGTCGGCGTTCTGCCGCGCCTGTTCCATGTCCTCTTTCACGCGCTGCACCTCACGGGCCAATGCCTCATAACGATGATATGTCTGCTGATAGGCGGCCAGTTCGGCATCGTCTGCAGCCAGCAAGTCTACCACGTTCAACTGGAAATTATGCTGTCCCAACAGCAGGTTCTGATGCTGCGAGTGCACATCTACCAGACGCTCGCCCAGTTCCTTGAGCATGGCCAGGGCCACGGGTGTGTCGTTGATAAAGGCACGGCTCTTGCCCGCCGCCGTCATTTCGCGGCGCACAATGGTGTCGGCAGCATCATACTCTATGTCGTTCTGCTCAAAGAAAGGCTGCATCTCATAGCGCGACAAGTCGAAATGGGCTTCGACGACACACTTCTCCGTGCCCGTCTTCACCGTCTTCGAGTCGGCCCGCTGCCCCAGCAGCAGTCCAACGGCTCCGAGGATGATGCTCTTGCCGGCACCAGTCTCGCCTGTGATAACTGAGAAGCCGCTCTGGAACCGCATGTCGAGTTCGTCGATGAGCGCATAGTTCTTAATATATAGTTGCCTTAGCATGGTTTAATTTTCATCTTTCACGTTCAAGGGCGGTAGCCAATTTTTCACTATTCACTATTCACTTTTCACTTCTTTATGTTCTCCCACGCAGTATTCTGCGAGGCATTGATGCCGAAGAGGATGTCGTAGACGGCCTGCTTCTCCTTCTGCGTGCCCTTGCCCTTGTAGATATTGGCCAGTTCGTCTTTCTTATAGTCTGTCCATATCTGTGGCAACAGGCTCAGAGGCTTGTCCTCGTGGGCTTTCTTCAGAAGATTTTCCAGTGCCGTGGTCACATTGGTACGGCCGCGCTCCACATTCTGTGCCATCTCGTCGAGGCCAGTACGATAATAGTCGTACTGCAACTGGCGGAAGGGCTTCATACCCTCGTCCAGATAGTCGTTGATAATGGCAAAGCGGTTACGGCTGTCTTCAAACGACTTCCACCCCGTGAAGCCCAAGTCCTGAGCGTTGTTCACCAGATTCATGCAACGCTGCAGCACATCGGTGCCTCCCATGGGCGAGAAACTGTCGAGGTCGAGCCCGATGATGAGATAGGCATAGTAGGCGAAGAGTGCCACCAACTGGTTGTCAATGACCTCCTCGTTGTAATTCAACTGGTCAAACTGCACAAAGTCGAAATCGAAGTTCTTGTCCCTATTATTATATAAGGTGGTGGTATAGGCCGAGTTGTAGACGGGTCTGTTGGCCTGCACCAGGGCGGTGCAATTGAAGCGGTTGGTAGACGCATCATACTTGGTGACGGTGATGTTGAACGTACACTGTATGCGTTCGTTCTCCTGAAACTGCAGGTCGGTCCACTGGCGTTCGTTGACGAACTGTTCCAGCGTCTGCTGCAGGTTCTCAAACACCGACTTGTCTGTGCCCTGCACCTGCTGGTGGTTGATATTGATTTTGGCACTCAGTTCCTGCGCCTGTGTCTGCAGGCATAGGGCAAGGATAGCCGTCAGGATAATTAATAATCGCTTCATTTTATTGCCTTACATGATTCCATCGACGGCAAAATTACAAAGAAAAAATGATTTTCCACAAAACTTTAATGTATAATTCACACCTTTTTTACATAAAAGCACTAGAATTTAATTTTTATTATTATCTTTGCACCATCAACCATACATCATTAACAAATACGAGGAAAGAATCCTCCATAGATTAAAATGGATACCATCTATCGCATCACCTTGGTTCTGACTGGGCTGATAAATATCGGCATGGCATTTGCCTTGTTGCGACATCATCGTCAATATACAAAATATCCCACCTACCGTCTGACGCGCATTCTCACCATGATATGGCTCATTGCCTTTGGCGTGGGCTACATGGTACATGCTGCCTTCAACTGGCGCGACAACTGGCCGACGGCAGCCTCGGCCCTGGCGGGCACCTACTTCCACTTGGGTGCAATATGTTTCAGTTGGGGCTATACCTCGCTGCTCGACCCGACCTACCTGACAAGGAAAGTCATTATCCGCGACGCTGCCATCTATATCGTCGGACTGATTGCCTACTGGACAGTGGCACTGCTATGGAACAATGCGCCTGTCTACACGCTTCTTTCTTTCAGCATCTTCTTTGCCTATGCCGTCATTGGCGTTATCATCTTCTATCGCACCTACAACCGTGTGAGTTATCGTATGATGAAGATGTCAGTGGGCAGCGTAGGCAGTTTTGTGCGATGGATGCAGGTGTGCTGCGACCTCATCATCCTCTTCGGCATTAGCAGCGTGGCCATCACCGGCATTTTCCCCAATGACAAATGGCCCTATGTACTGCTGCTCATTGCCGGCGTGGGCATGTTTGGATACATTGTCTATTCGCTTGAGAAATACGGCACCGTGATTGACGATGCCACCAGGGAGACTTTCAGGGTAACGGCAAAGGAAAAGGCAGAAAAAGGAGAAAGCAGTATGCGCCCATATATACTGCAGATAGCACTGTTCATCGCAGCCGTATGCACAGCATTCATACTTGCATCGTGCGACAAGCAGCAACAGACGGAACTTCAGACCAACGAAGTTGAGAATGCCATCGATATGGCGCACAGAGCCCATGACTATGACAAGATCCTTGCCCTGTCCGACTCACTGCAACAGAAAGGAGCACTCTCTGACATCAAGGCCAGTTACTGGCGAGGCTATGCCTACTCACGACAGCACAAGATGCGCCTGGCAGAGAAAGAATGGACGGAGGCTGTCGCACTAGGAACCGACAACGCCAACGACCTGGAATACTATGCAAAGGCAGCCAACAGACTGGCCGGGCTTCTCTACCAGAGGTTTGACTATGAAGGCACGATACGTGTAGCGGTACCAGCCATGGACCGACTGAACGAGCATAACTACACGCTCAACAATGACTATGCCAACCTTCATGCCTTTGTGGGTTGCTGCCAGTTGCGGCTGGGACACCTTGAAAAAGCAAACGCCAACTTCAACACAGCCTATCTGAAGTACAGAGGCATAACAGAGAGAAGCAGCGACCTCATCAACTACACAAGTGCCATTGTTGGTATCATCAACATTGTCAATGTCTATCTGCTGACTGACCATTACAATGAAGCCTACGAATGGATTAGTCGTCTCGATACCATGCTACAGCACTATCGTGAGCAGCCAAATGCTGACGGAGCAGTCATCGACAAGGAGTGGGCACGACTGAACTTCTACCGCGGATGCGCCTTGGAAGGCATGGGTCGCAAAGACGAGGCGGAAGAAGCCTACAAGACCGCGCTGACCACTCAGTATGCCCACACCAGTGAGGGCCAGATTGAAGCCACAAACTATCTCATGGCAGCCCGCCGATGGAGCGAGGCCGCCGAGAAGTTCGAGATGCTGGAAGGTGTGCTGACAAAATATGACATGAAGATGACGCTTGACAACATCAGCACCTTTCTGCTGCCAAAATTCGCGGCCAACGTAGGGGCCAACCGCACCGACTCGGCCATTGCCGTGGGCATGTGGATCAAGGAAGTGCTCGACACCGCCATCGTATGGGAAAGAAAGGATGCTTCCATAGAACTGGCAACCCTCTACGACATGCAACAGAAAGAGAACAACTTTGTAGCACAGAATGCTGCCCTGTCACACCAGCGGTTTCTCAGTGCCGTCATCACGCTCATCATTGTTATCGTGGGCTTTAGCCTGCTTATCTATTTCCGCCATCAGGCTGCCATGCGCCTCGAATCGGCCTATCACGACCTGGAGATTGCCAATGCCCGCGCCGAGGAATCATCGCGCATCAAGAGTGAGTTCATCCAGCAGATTTCCCATGAGATACGCACACCGCTCAATATCCTGTCGGGCTATAGTCAGATACTGACAACCTCTGACGCCCAACTTGACGAGTCTACCCGTCAGGATGTCAACCAACAGATAACAGAGAATGCCAACCGCATCACGGCTCTGATAAACAAGATGCTGGAACTGTCGGATGCCAGAAGCAAAACCGTCATAGAATGCACCGACAAGGTTACAGCCATGGAGATTGCAGCCGATGCCGTTGCCGATTCAGGCATTGACTCTGCCAGTCACCTCACCTTCGACTTGCAGGCCATGCCAGAAACGGAGAACATCGTGCTGAGCACGAACCAAAGCGCTGCCGTCCGTGCCCTCACGCTGCTGCTCGACAATGCCCGCAAGTTCACTGCTCCTGCCGAAGCCATTACAAGAAACTTCCATGACTATCCGTTGGAGAAGAAACAGGCCGTGCTCCGCCTCAAGGCCAGTGCCAACGCCATGAAGTTCATTGTTGAAGACAATGGCATATCCATTCCAAAGGAGGAGGCAGAGCGCATCTTTGAAGAATTCGTACAACTCGACGAATACTACGACGGCACAGGCATCGGCCTTACGGTGGCACGCTCCATAGCCCGCCGACTGGGTGGCGATGTGGTGCTCGACACCTCTTTCCTCAGAGGTGCCCGCTTCATCATGACACTGCCTTTGTAAGAGTTACGCTAACTAAGCCAGGTGCTCAGTTCATCCACAATGTCGCGAGCCACCTCGGTCTTGGATTTCTTGTCGTAATCCTTGCGGGTCTTGGCCGATATGATGCTAATCTGATTCTCGTCGCTCTTGAAACAAGTGCCTTCATTGCGCAGGGAGTTGAGCACAATGAAGTCCAGGTTCTTCGTTTTCAGTTTATGCTCTGCATTCTGCTGTTCGTTATTGGTTTCAAGAGCAAAGCCAACGAGCACCTGCCCATCGCGTTTCATCCGTCCCAGTTCGGCAGCAATGTCGGGATTGGGCACAAGATGGATGTCCATGGTCTGCCCCACCCGCTTTATCTTCTGCGCTGCCACTTCGGCAGGACGGAAGTCGGCCACGGCGGCACAGAGAATGGCGGCATCCGTCTGCGGGAAAGCACTGACGGCAGCATCGTGCATCTGCATGGCACTTTCCACGTCGATTCTATGAATCAATTGACAATTGAATTGACAATTGACAGGACCAGCAATCAGCGTCACCTCTGCCCCACGACGGGCACACTCCTCAGCAAGGGCAAAGCCCATTTTGCCGCTGGAGTAGTTGCCGATGAAGCGCACGGGGTCAATCTTCTCGTAGGTCGGACCAGCGGTTATCATTATCTTCTTGCCAGCCAAGTTACATCTTACATCTTCCTTCTCACACAGCGCATTCTCGAGATACTCGACAATGCGCTCCGGCTCTTCCATGCGCCCCTTGCCTTCCAGTCCGCTGGCCAGGAAGCCGCTCTGCGGCTCGATGATATGATTACCAAAAGAGCGCAGGCGATCCATATTCTGCTGTGTAGTGGGATGAGCATACATGTCCAGGTCCATGGCAGGTGCTATGAACACCGGTGCCTTCATTGACAGATAGGTGGTAATGAGCATGTTGTCGGCTATGCCATTAGCCATTTTGCCAAGGGTAGAGGCCGTGCAAGGGGCAATAAGCATGGCATCGGCCCACAAGCCAAGAGCCACATGCGAGTGCCATGTGCCGTCGCGCTGTGAGAAGAACTCGCTGACGACAGGTTTCTGCGTCAGAGCCGACAGCGTGATGGGGGTGATAAACTCCTTGCCGGCAGGCGTGATGACCACCTGCACCTCAGCCCCCCGCTTCACCAGTTCGCGGATGATGAGACATGACTTATAGGCTGCTATCGAGCCTGTGATACCCAAAACTATTTTCTTTCCTTTCAGCATTCTTGTATAACTATTCGTACGGGAAACAAAAGACATTATTTCTCAGGCATGTATCGTTGGCCCATGGCATTATAAGACCTGTCGCCACATACGATAACGAGACGGCCGCCACGAAGGAACTTTCGAGAACCAGCCAACTCATGGTCGGCATTGAACTCCCTAATACTAGTAGCAGACTCCTGACGCTCATAGGGACCAAGGTCACGGGCAGAGCCGGCAACGGTGCGTTTCAGGAAGGGGAAGTCCTGCACCAACTGCTGCCATACGGGCAATGACTCTTCGAAAGCAGCACTACCCGCATCTATCATCTTGCTGTCGCTGGCCAGGCGGGCAAACCTGCGAGGCAAGCCACCATAGATGTCACGCGGTTTGACGGCATCGTCTTCATCGAGCGACACATAGTCGTCGGCACTGACGCCCGTCAGCAGATGACTGCTCCAGCCATTCTTCGACATCGGCGAGGCCATGGCGTTGTAGTCGTCAGCACCTACGCATATCTCCTGCTTGCCCAGACACACATTATTATAATACTTGGTGTCAGCGTCAGAGCCACCCGACTCAAACATATAGTCGTAACTGTTGTTAAAGGCAAGACAGCCCACCAGCACATGCCCCTCCTTGTGATTATTGCAGTCAAAGCCCTTGACGCTGCTGCTTACATTATTGCCAAAGGCTATGCAATTAAACGCATAGTGGATGCCCTTGGATGAACCACCCGTGCCATTGCCGCCCAACTTGATGCCGTTGCCATTGCCAGAGAACGACATGGAGCCCGGCTTGGTAATGAAGTCTTTCACCCACAGATGGTCTTCTGCCTTTCCCGACTCCCATGCCCAACACTCGGCCAGCACCACAGAGTAGTCTGTCTCAAAGCAGTCCCAGGCATCATCGCTATTGTGCCATGCACGGCAACGGATAAAGCGGTTGCCGATGCCATTGTGCATCTTACATGCAAAGCCATCGGCATCAGAGCCATAGTTGGCATCATAGTCGCAGTTGTGGTGCGAGTCGCAATCAATAATATCGTTGTAGGCGCAATAGGTGCCGTCATTGGAACTGATGCCGGGGAAGGTATCGCTGAACTTATGTCCAAAGCCCAACTGCAGCCCCGTGTCAAGGTTATACGAAAACTCACAGCGCTCTATACGGTTGTGCGAGCCTTCCAGTTTGATGCCATTGTCGGCAGCATGGGTGATATGCAGGCCGAAAAGCCACCAGTAGTTGCCAGTGATGGTGATACCGCGCTCGCCTACCCTTTCTGCCGTCAGTCCCTCCTTGAAGTCAAAGACAGGTTTCTCATCCTCATAACAGCGGATGACGATGGGGTTCTCTGCCGTTCCATCCGTCTTTACACGCACTGTGAACTTATTGTCGCTCTGCACTTTTTGCAGATAGACGCCGCCACGACAGACGATGTGCGTGCCGGGCTGTGCCTGATTGACAGCATACTGCAGGTTGAACCAAGGATGCTCAATGGTGCCGTCGCCCGTCTGGTCGTTGCCATCGGGCGCAATATAAATGGTCTTCACGGCTGTTGGGAACGGCTTGGTGGGCACAGGGACGCCCTCAGTAATATAGGTAGGATCGTCAGGCTCTTCCGCCGGCTGCTGGCTGACGCTGTTGAGGGTCACCTCCACATCATCAAGATAGATGGTGGCACTCTGACAGGTAAAGCGGATGAGCACCTGCGTGTCCTCTTCCTGCGAATTGCACTTGAATGAACCGCTGCCATAAGGCGTCGACGACGACACGGTGGATGTGCCCAACTCCGTCCAGGTCTGTCCGCCATCAACAGATTTCTCTACCAGCAGTTTCTTGCCGCTGCCCGAGGCTCTGTGCTTGAACGACACCCTGCCGGGCTGACAGAGCAATGGCGTAACAAGGTAGCCGTTGCCAGACATGGCGGCCCGCTTGCTGCCATTATCGCTCTTTACGTACACGCCCTTCACTTTCCATTGTCCTGAAGCCAGAGTCACCACGGTCTCACTTGAGGGTGCCGATGTAGGCATTCCCGATTCAAAACTCTCTTTCAGCGTGTCGGCAGCCAACATGGCAACAGCCATCAATAGCAAGACGCAGAACGACAACAGTCTTTTCATACCCGTTTCTTTATTTGTTTTGTGCTTCGCGCAGACGGATGCGGGTGAGCACCTGCTTGGTGTTATAGGTAAAGTCGCCGCCCATGATCCATGCAAAATAGCCAGAGTCATAGCGGAGCACATCGGCCACGGTCTTGCCCTTGTGCTTGCCGAAGTTGAAGTATTCGGTCATCACGGGGTTGCCGTCCTTATCCTTCACGGTGTTGCCCTTGGCATCCTTCTTCTCTCCCCATACTATGCGGCCGGCAAAGTCAACGTTGTTATTGACTTTTGAGAAGGCAGCCAGACAATCCATGTTGTTCTGCAGCACACGCCCCTCGGGATTCTCACCCAGTTCGCGCTGACGCTCTTCAGTGTAGCGGTCCAACTCGCCCATGAGCACACGATAGGTGGCTTCGGTATCCTGGTCGGCACGATGGGCCTCGAAGTCGTCTTCCATCTTCCTGCCACAATAGAACTTATAGGCGGCAGCCAGATTGCGGCGCTCCATCTTGTGGAAGATGGTCTGCGCATCAATGAGACGGCACTTGGAGAAATCAAAGTCGATACCGGCACGCAAGAACTCCTCGGCCAGCAGGGGCACATCGAAGTGGTTGGAGTTGAAACCGGCAAAGTCACAGCCCGTGAATTTCTCTTCCAGCGTCTTAGCCAACTGTTTGAAGGTGGGTTTGTCCTTCACATCGTCGTTTGAGATACCCGTCAGAGCCGTTATCTCAGGTGCAATGTAGCATTCCGGATTAACGATATAGTTACCGCGCTCCTCGTTGCCGTTTGGAAACACTTTGATATACGACAACTGTATGACACGGTCTTTCACCAAATCAAGACCGGTCGTCTCCAAATCGAAGACGACCAGTGGCTTTGTTAGATTCAATTTCATATCAATTATCAATTGTCAATTGTCAATTATCAATTGTCCGCTCGACCTATGGTCGCTTGCAAGGCAAGAATTATCAATTGACTTAGTCATTAATCAGCATGGGCATCATGAGCATGAGCACATCCTGGTTTTCAGGCTGCTCTGAGGGCAGGACAAGACCGGCACGGCTGGGATCGGCCAACTGGATGACGACCTGCTCGCAGTCGAAGTTGCTCAGGATCTCGATGAACGACGAGCCCTTGAAGCCGATGCTCATAGGCATACCATTATAATCGCACGACATACGCTCGGTGGCAGTCTTCGAGAAGTCGTAGTCCTCAGCATCGAGTTGCAGCGTACCGTTCTCCACGTGGAAGCGAATCAGGTTGCTCGAATCGTTGGAGAAAGGCTGCACACGGCGCAGTGCTGCCAGCAGCCCCAGGCGGTCGACCGTCAACTGGTTGGGATTGCTCTGGGGAATCACCGAATTATAGTTGGGATAGCGGCCTTCGATGAGACGGCACACAATCACGCCGTCTTCAAAGTTAATCTCTGCATTGCGGTCGTCAAAGCGAATGATCACATCGCCACCCTGCTTGCCCAGCAGACCCTTGAGCAACGATGCGGGTTTCTTGGGCAGGATGAAGGCAGCAGGCTGCTCGCTCTTGATGGTAAGAATCTTGTTGCGCACCAACTTATGGCCGTCGCTGGCCACCACAGCCAGATATTCAGGCGTGAGGTCGAAGTAGATGCCGTTCATCACTGGCCGCAACTCGTCCTGTGCCGTGGCGAAGATCGAGCGGTTGATGTTCTCTGCCAGCATCGGCGTCGAGATGGTAATGGTGGTGGCACTGTCAGACACCTGCTGCGGCTGCGGGAACTCGTCGGCATTCTCCACGGGCAAGGAGAACATACCGTTCTGATAGCCAATCTTGGCGATGTTGGCCGTCTGGTCCACATCAAAGGAGATGGGCTGCTCCGAGATGCCTTTCACGGCCTCGAGCAGGTCGTGATTGCCTACGCAGAAGCGACCGTTGCCATCGTTTTCAGTAAGTTCAAGCGATGTCTTCATCATGACTTCGCTGTCTGAAGCCGTCAGGTAGAGACGTCCGTCTACCACCTCGAAAAGGAAATCGCCCAGAATGGGAAGAGAGTTTTTACTGTTGATTACTCTCGAGAGAGCCACCAGTCGGTTGCTCAGTGCTGTGCTTGATACCGTAAATCTCATATTATAAATAATGTTTTATGTTCGTAATTCGGACTACAAAAATACAAAAAAAGTGCGTCAACCACAAAATATTTGCAAAAAAATTGCTTGTTTTCAAACTATTTTAGTAATTTCGCAAGCGATTTGACCGAAATACAAACAATAATAACAATTAACAATATGGATTTAACAGGAAAAGTCATTGCCATCATGGAGGCAAACAGTGGTGTGTCTGCACGTACAGGAAACCCCTGGATGAGTCAGGAATACGTGATTGAGGTTCCAGGCCAATACCCCCGAAAGATGTTGTTCCGTCTCTTCGGCGAGGATCGCATCAAGCAGTTCAATATTCAGCCAGGCGAAGAAATCACCGTTCAGTTCGATATTGATGCTCACGAGTATAACGGCCGTTGGTTCAACGAGATTCGTGCCTACAATATCACTCGCGGCCAGGTAGCCGGCACCGTGCCCGCTGCCACACCGTTCCCGCCGCAGCAGCCCGCAGCCGCTGCAGCCCCGCAGGCAGCCACGGCCCCGTTCCCGCCCGCTCAGGAGCCTGGTGGCGAGAACACCGCCGACGACCTGCCCTTCTAAGCCGTCTGCCTACACAACAGGAATGGCATAAAGACAAAAATCTTCAAAAATCCTTCAAAAATAAGCCATTGGGCAACCATTTTTGTTAGATTTTTGAAGATTTTTGTTTATCTATAGTATATCCTCGTCTGTTATCTAAGAACGGAGCCGATGTTCCAGGAAGCGGAGTTCGGCCTCGAGCATTTCCAGTTTCGGCATTCGCAGGCCAGCCTCATGTGCAATGGCAATGGGGCGCGTATAGAGATAGTCTATCTCCATGGGGCGATGGAAGTCGAAGTCCAGTTTCATAGAGGGCGAATAAGGCGTCATCTCGTCAGTGGTCTGAATCATCTTGTCGGCAAACGAAGCATCAATACCGCTGATGCCAAGCGCATTGGCCACGCCTATCACCTCCATCATCTGCTCACGGATGAGGGCCCGCGTAGAGGGATGCTTCAACAGACAGTCGGTCTGCGTGTTCAGGGCCACGGTCATCCCATTGAACGGCATGTTCCACACGGCCTTGCGCCAACGGGCTTCATGATACTCCACCACGCCGGCCTTCACGCCAGCCGCCCTGAAGTCGGCCACCATCTGCTGGAAGCGTTCCTCATTGCGACAAGAATAGTTGCCGAAGTTGATGCTGCCGTAGCACTGGTGGTCGACGCATCCCGGCTCTGTCTTGGCCGAGCATATAAAGGCCAGCCCCGCCACCAGTTGTATGCCGGGAAACATCTGCTCCACATCAGCCTCCACCCCGATGCCGTTCTGTATGAGCACCACGATGGTCTGCTCATGCAGCAGCGGCGGCAGCAACTCGCGCAGCAGATGATTGCGCGTCGACTTCAGGCATACCATGACCACATCTGCCGGCGGCATCTCTTTCGTCGAGCAGTAGGCATTGACATGCGGCAGAGAGAAGTCGCCGTCGCACGACTTCACGCGCAGTCCATGTTTCTTCACCTCATCATAGTCACTATGCAGCAGGAAGTGCACCTCCTGTCCGCTTCGGGCCATCATGGCGCCATAGTAGCCGCCAATGGCCCCTGTTCCAATTACAGCGTATGTCATTGTTCTGTTTCGTTCATTTCTTCATCCAGCCTGTTGCCCCACAGGTATTTCTTAGTCTCACGCGCCGCCACGCCGCTCAGCAAGAGCAGGGCGACGAGGTTGGGAATAGCCATCAACGCATTCATGCAGTCGGCAATGTTCCATATTATATTCAGGTTGATGATACTGCCAAAGAACAATGCCACGACAAACAGGATGCGATAGAAACGGTTGATGCGATGGCCTTCAATGTAGTTAACGGCACTCTCGCCATAGTAACTCCACCCCAGGATGGTGCTGAAGGCAAACGTGAGACTGCCCACGGTGAGCAGCGGCGCACCCACATAGGGAATCTTACTGAAAGCCACCTTGGTCAGGGCCGCCCCGTCAGCATAGGAGATATCAAGATAAGCCAGGATGCTGCTGACCAGCACCATGCCCGTCAGCGCACAGATCACCACCGTGTCCCAGAACGTGCCGGTGCTCGACACCAGGGCCTGTCGCACAGGGTTGCGCGTCTGGGCGGCGGCTGCCACGATAGGTGCGCTGCCCATGCCGCTCTCGTTGCTGAACAGTCCGCGGGCAATGCCATAGCGGGCAGCCATGATCACCGTGGCGCCCACGAAGCCGCCTCCTGCCGCCGACGGGTTGAAGGCAGAATGTACAATAAGTTTCAGTGCCGGCCACACGTAGGGCGCATTCATGCAAAGAATCACGATGCAGCCCACCACATAGAACACGGCCATAAAGGGCACCAGCACCGTGCACACCTTGGCAATCTGCTTCACGCCGCCAAGGATGACCACTGCCGTGAGCAGGCAGACAAAGATGCCCACCAGCCATGTAGGCACGCCAAAGGTCTCATTGGCCAGGAGTGCAATGCTGTTGGCCTGCACCGTGCAGCCAATGCCGAACGATGCCAAGGCAGTGAACACAGCGAACAGCACCGCCAGCCACTTCATGCCAAGGCCACGCTCAAGGGCATACATCGGACCGCCATAATAGCGGCCGTCATCGCCTTTCACCCTATATTTCACAGCCAGCAAGCCCTCGGCATACTTGGTAGAGATGCCGAAGATGCCGGTGAGCCAGCACCACAGCACGGCGCCGGGACCGCCCAGGGCCACGGCCGTAGCCACGCCCACGATGTTGCCAATGCCGATGGTGGCAGCCAGCGAGGTGGCCAGCGCCCCGAACTGACTCACATCGCCCTTGGCGCTGTGGTCTTTCTTCACCGACAGCATAATGCCCGTCAGCAGTTTGCGCTGGGGCACCCGCAGTCTGACCGTCAGGAACAGATGCGTACCTAGCAGTAGCACCACCATGGGCCATCCCCACAGCCATTGGCTTATGATTGAGAAGAATACATTGATTGCCTCCATACCATCGCTTTTGCCCTGCAAAGGTAGTGCAAACCGAGCGGAATGCAAAATAAAAACCAAATTTTATTTTCATTTCCGAGGTGCAGCCTACCTAAGACCGACAGGTCAAAGGTAGTGCAAGCCGAGCGGAATGCAAAATAAAAACCAAATTTTATTTTCATTCTTGCTTGGGCAAGCGTCTCCTTCGTCGCCGAGCGCCGAGGTGCAGCCTACCTAAGACCGACAGGTCAAAGGTAAGTATTTTCACTTATCTTCCAAACTTTTCCCTACTTTTTTCTTTTTTGACGATAAAAAAACAAATATTCTTTGTATCTTTGCATTTGTTATGCTAACTCGACACATTTTGAATCCACAAGCAGTCAATCTGGCTTACGACATATTGGCCCCCAATATATTTATGGAGGATGGAAAACTTTTGGGTCTCAAAATCTATCCATTCCAACAGGCATAAAAAAGAGTCGCCACGAACCTGACAACTCTTCCGATCGGGGACACCCCAATCCC
>CAMHDT010000042.1 GCA_946183985.1 uncultured Prevotella sp. | reverse complement strand
TCCTCCTTACTGTTTGGCAGGCACTTCACCGAAGCGCTTGGGTTTGACATAGTTGTTGATGAGGGGCGTGAATGCATTCATGATAAGAATGGCAAACGACATGCCCTCGGGATAGGCACCCCAGTTGCGGATAACGATGGTGAGCAAGCCAATGCACACACCATAGATGAGTTGTCCCTTGTGGGTCATGGGCGAGGTGACATAGTCGGTAGCCATGAAGATGGCACCCAGCATCAATCCGCCGGCCAGGATGACCTGCACGGGCGATGCATAGTGGACGGGATCAACAAGGTGCATCAGTCCACTGACAATAAATACCGTGCCGATGATGCTCACAGGTGTGTGCCATGTGATAATCTTACGCCACAGCATGAAGGCCAATCCCAGCAACAGGGCCAAGGCACATACTTCGCCAAGAGATCCGGCACCCAAGGCCCCTGCGGCATTGGTATGGTTGCCCAATAGCATATCGAGCGACGATGGTAGTTGGCTGAGGGCATCTTGGGCGGCTTCAGGAGTTTTGGCACCGATGGCCTGCTTCATGAGCGACAGTGGCGTGGCCCCCGTCATGCCGTCGACAGCCTCCGACGACACGGGATAGGTAAGCCAGTTACCAGCCTTTGGCCATGAAGTCATCTGGGCTGGAAAAGCCACTAGCAGCACACAGCGTCCCACTAATGCCGGGTTGAAGATGTTTTGGCCCAGTCCGCCAAAGGTCATCTTGCCCACGCCGATGGCGAAGAGTGCACCTATTAATATAATCCAGATAGGGAGGTTTGACGGCAGATTCATGCCAAGCAATATGCCGGTGAGTGCAGCCGATCCGTCAAGAATTGTGTTTTGCTTGTTGCCGAGGATGAAGCGGTTGATAGTCCATTCAAACAACACACAGGCCAGTACGCTCGTGAGGCATACGATGGCCGAGCCAATGCCAAAGAACCAGAACGATGCCAGCAGGGCAGGTATGAGGGCAATGATAACCCCATACATATTGCGCTCCACCGTGTCGGTTCCATGGGCGTGAGGCGATAGTGATACAATTAATTTTCCCATTGTATTTTTACCTTATTTTTTCTTTTTACTTTTTAGCAGCACGGCTGCGAATAATTCCCATTACGGTTTGCTTACCCTGGCGAATGTTGTCAAGCAACGGACGATGGGCGGGACAAGTAAACTGGCATGAGCCGCACTCTATGCAACTCACGATATCTTCCTTCTCTGCCTTCTCCCAGTTCTTTACGGCCGACAGTTTGGCCAGCAGGTAAGGTTCCAGACCCATAGGACAGGCACTGACGCACTTGGCACAGCGAATACATGGCTGGGGCTCCTTACGACGGGCTTCATCGCCAGATATAATGGTAACAGAGTTTGTGCCTTTGCAGATAGGCACCTCAGTGGATGTGAGAGCCTTGCCCATCATAGGACCGCCGGCGAGCAACTTGTTGTCACCTTCAGGCATACCGCCACAGAGGTCAATCAAATCTTGCATTGGCGTGCCCATACGAACGAGATAGTTGCCCGGATTCTGCAAGCCTTTACCCGTAACAGTAGTATAACGCTCGAACAAAGGTTTACGTTTC
Source organism: uncultured Prevotella sp. (assembly GCA_946183985.1). Classification (GTDB taxonomy): domain Bacteria; phylum Bacteroidota; class Bacteroidia; order Bacteroidales; family Bacteroidaceae; genus Prevotella. The sequence continues at coordinate 15,924 of CAMHDT010000042.1, read as the reverse complement.
ATAACTGCCTGATAAACAGCAAAAGAAGTTCCAACGTTCTGAACAATTGCTCCAACGTTTACGGGAATGGCTGGAGGGGCGGGAACCTGACGGCGAATGACGGCGTCGACCAGTTGCTTCTCACCCCCCTGCGGATAGCGTTGCTTCAGGGGCACCACTTCTACTTGGTATTCAGTTTGCCCGAATACTTCGGTACATTTCTGTGTGAGCAGATCAATGGCTTTGGGCTTGTTGGTTTCGATGCCGATATAGCCGCGGGTAACCTTAGCACCCTTCATGAGCAGTTCTAGACCTACGAGAATCTCGTCAGCATGTTCTATCATGAGGCGATAGTCGGCTGTGATATAAGGTTCGCACTCCACAGCATTGATAATGACACACTCGGCCTTAGCCGTAGGGGGCGGACAGAGTTTAATGAAGGTTGGGAAACAAGCACCGCCCATGCCTACAACACCTGCTTGCTTGATGCGTTCTACAATCTCTTCTGGCGTCAGTTCAGGATGGTCTTTTACCAGTTCCAGTTTGTCGCTACGATCGATGCTCTCCTCCCATTCGTCGGCATCGTCAACGCTGATGATGATGGCAGGTTTCCGATAGCCGGTAGCATCAATGGCTGTGTCAATCTTTGTTACGGTACCGCTCACCGATGAGAAGATAGGAGCCGAAACGAAACCGCCGGCTTCAGCCAATAGCGTGCCAACTTTCACCTTATCGCCTTTCTGTACGACAGGCTTGGCCGGAGCGCCGATATGTTGCGATAGCGGGAAAATAGCCTGTTTGGGCAATGGTGCCACTTGTGTAGGCACCTCATGAGTGAGTTTGTTCTCCTCAGGATGTATACCACCGATGCGGAATGTCTTGCTGTTCATGCTTGTGCCTCCTTTCTTTCACTTGGTTGAGATGGATTTTCCGGATTCTCCGGTGCTTCCGGTTTGGGCTTAGGTGCTGGGAAGTTAACGGCATGGATGGCCTTTGTAGGACATGCCTCTACGCACTTCTTGCATAGACGGCACTTCTCCGGGTCAATGTACGATACATTGTTCTCAACTGTGATGGCTTCGAACTTGCATTCCTTCACACATTTGCCACAGCCTATGCAGGCAGCCTTACAGGCCTTCATGGCCACGGCTCCCTTGTCTTTGTTGACACACGACACGAATACGCGACGATTCTTCGGACCCTTCTTGCGCAATTCGATGATGTTGCGTGGACATGCCTTTACACAAGCACCACAGGCCGTACACTTATCCTCGTCAACCTCAGGGAGCCCTGTCTCGGGATTCATGCGGATAGCATCGAACTGGCAGGCAGCAACGCAGTCGCCGCAGCCAAGGCAACCAAAGCCACAGTTGGTTTCGCCTGCACCGCAGGCATTCATTGCTGCACAGGTGCGAAGACCAGCGTACTCGTTGACACGTGGACGCATAGTGCAAGTGCCGTTGCAACGCACTACGGCCACCTTCGGCTCACCGTTGGCAATAGCCATTCCCAGCAGGTCGGCAACCTTGCCCATGACATCAGCACCGCCTACGGGGCAGTTTAATCCTTCAATGCTGCCTGTGTCTGCCCCTTTTACCAGTGCGTCGGCCATGCCACCGCATCCTGCAAAGCCACACCCGCCGCAGTTAGCACCAGGCAGTAGTTCATTGACCTGTGCAATGCGTGGGTCTTCATAGACAGCAAATCGCTTGGAGCATACGAACAGCACAATTGCTGCGATGAGTCCTATGACTCCAAGCACAATTACTGCAATTAAGATTGGATTCATAAATAGTAGTTGTTTGTATTTGTTTTATTAGTTCGTTTGCTTTTTTTATTCAATGGTGAACGATATAGATTTCGAGATGCGTCCTCGCATGAGCCACAGCATAAAGTAGTAGGGGACGAGTGCACCGATAGACGTGATGGCTGCCGCACCTTCACCTATGCCCATGAAGAGCATGACGGCTATAATGCCTACTATGATCAACAAAGGTAGACCGAAGCCCAGCAGCAATGCTTTCCTCGCCATGGCATCGGAGGTGCCGACCACCACGCTGTCGCCTACTTTGAGGTCGTCACGGTTGTAATGATATACATCTACAATCTTCTCTTTCATCTCCGAGGCTCTGCATTGTGCCGCTACTTTACAGGCACTACATGCAGAATGTTGCACGATTCTCACCCGAATGTGCCCGTCACCGATTGATTCTATTGTACCTTCGTGGCGTACGGAGTTCTCCATTGCATGTGCAAAGGTACGATAAAAAAGTGAAATACAAATAAGAAAGTCATTTTTTTTTGAAAAATATGTGCTTTCGCTTGCACATACAATTCTTTTTTGATACTTTTGCACTTGAAATAGAGCAAAGCGATAAAATGAACGCAACAGAACAGACTATTCTGCAAATTGGGCGCGCACTAAGGAAAGTGTCGGAAAAGTTTCCTGCAGACAAGGAAGCCTCAATGCTAACCGATGTACACATCCGTGTGACACAGGAGACAGGCGAGATGCTTGTCTATGACGATGACGACCGTGAACTGACACGGTGTGTGGTAGAGCAATGGATAGATAATAAGGATGATGACTTTTATGATGCCATCACACCTGTTGTGCGCCGCTGCATAGAGCATGAGAAAGCATTGCTGGAGAACCTCTCCATCTTAAAGCCTTATGCCTTCGTGCTTGAAGATGACGACCACGAGACTGTGGCTGAACTGTATGTGGTTGACGATGATACTGTAATCATCGATTCGGAGTTGATGGAAGGACTTGACAAGGATTTAGACGAATTCTTTGATAAATTGCTGAAATCATAGGCGTTTTTAATAGATGATGGCGGACCCCAAGGTTGACTCTGCTGTGTCGGCATCGTGGTTCTCCCGTCTGAATACATGGCGGGAGGAGCATATCAGCGAACGTATGTTCGTGCTGATATTGGCATTCTTCGTCGGTCTCTTTTCGGCAGTTGCGGCATTCGTCCTTCATTGGATGATTAATCAGATTGTCGGTCTGCTTACCAGTTCGTTTGATGCCACGAAGTCCAACTGGCTCTATTTGGTTTACCCTGTAGTGGGAATCTATCTCACTTCGCTCTTTGTGCGCTATGTGGTGAAAGACAATATATCGCATGGTATTACACGCATCTTATATGCTATCAGCCAGAAACGCTCGCGATTAAAATCGCATAACACATGGTCGAGCGTTATCGCATCTGCCATCACCATCGGCTTCGGTGGCTCTGTCGGTGCCGAGGCGCCTATTGTGCTCACCGGCTCGGCGATTGGTTCTAACTTGGGGAAACTGTTCAAACTCGACAGTCGCACGCTCATGCTTCTTATTGGTTGTGGTGCGGCTGGTGCCATTGCCGGTATCTTCAAGGCTCCTATAGCAGGCTTAGTGTTTACACTCGAGGTGCTCATGATTGACTTGACGATGGCCTCCCTGCTACCCATCCTGGTGTCGTGTGTCACAGCCACCTGTTTCACCTATATATTTAGTGGCGATGCCGTACTCTTCACCTTTCACCTCGACAATCCATGGTCGGTTGAGCGTGTGCCAGCCTGTGTGCTGCTGGGCATTTTCTGTGGTGTGGTGAGTCTGTATTTTATCCGTACCATGGGTTTTTGTGAAGATGTTTTCGCACGCTTTAAGGACCAGCCATACGTAAAACTGGTTATTGGCGGCACTCTGCTTAGTGTTCTGATTTTCTTCTTTCCGTCACTCTTCGGCGAAGGCTATCATTCCATCAACCTGCTCCTCAGCGGCGATGAGCAGAAATGGCAGGGCATTCTCGATAATTCGCTCTTTGCCGGACAGATACAGATGTTGCTGCCCTATGTAGCCTTGGTCTTGCTTACAAAGGTGTTTGCCACCTCGGCCACCAATGGCGGTGGCGGATGTGGCGGTACCTTTGCTCCTTCGCTATTCATCGGCTGTTTTAGTGGCTTTTTCTTCTCACGCCTATGGAATCAGTATGAGGTTGGTGTGTATGTGCCGGAGAAAAACTTTGCCTTGATGGGCATGGCTGGCGTCATGTCGGGAGTGATGCATGCTCCGTTGACGGGAATCTTCCTTATTGCCGAACTGACAGGAGGCTATGACCTTTTCCTGCCGTTGATGATTGTGTCGGTATCATCCTACCTTACGATTATTCTTTTCGAACCCCATAGCATATACAGTTCTCGCTTGGCCAAGCAGGGCAAACTCATCACACATCATACTGACCATGCCGTGCTTACCCTGATGCAACTGGATAGCGTTATTGACCATGACTATCTTTCCGTAGAGCCAGATACGGAATTAGGACAGATTGTAAGAAAAATAAGTCGTTCACGAAAGAGCGTCATCCCTGTGCTTGATGCTGCTGGCAACTTTCTCGGAGAGATAGATATCGCAAAAAACCGCAACGTGGTGTTCAGAACAGAGTTGTACCATCACTTTACTGCCGGACAGTTGATGCAGGAACCACCGGCCACCCTCAACGACGAGGCGCTGATGGCCGATGTGATGAAGGCATTTGACAGGACGCATGCCGACTGGCTGCCGGTACTTGACAAGGATGGACATTTAAAAGGATATATATCGCGCCAGCGCATCTACACCCAGTATCGTAAGATGGTGGCAGATATGAGTGAGGATTGAAAAATGATGAAGAAGGAAGATTTACGTATAGTTTTTATGGGTACGCCGGAGTTTGCGGTAGAGACCCTGAAGGCATTGGTCGACAATCATTATAAGGTGGTGGCAGTTGTTACGCAGCCAGACAAGCCTGTGGGTAGGCATGGAAGCGTGTTGCAGCCATCGCCCGTTAAGCAGTATGCTCTGGAACAGGGCCTGCCTGTGTTGCAGCCAGAGAAAATGAAAGATGTGGCATTTGTAGAAATGCTTCGCTCATATAAAGCCAACCTGCAGGTGGTGGTGGCTTTCAGAATGTTGCCCGAGATCGTGTGGGCTATGCCGGAATACGGCACATTCAATGTTCATGCAGCCTTGTTGCCCCAGTATCGTGGTGCTGCTCCTATCAATTGGGCCGTCATCAACGGCGAAACAGAAACGGGCGTGACAACTTTCTTCCTTGATCATGATATTGACACGGGGCGGATCATAGAACAAATGAAGTTTCCCATTCCCGATGATGCCAATGTGGAATATGTCTATGACGGGCTGATGCATTTAGGTGCCAGGATATGTCTGAGCACGCTCGATAAAATTGTTGAAGCAGACGGTCATCCGCATAGTATGGCACAAGTAGAAGACTCCCTTGGTCTGCATCATGCGCCAAAGATATTCAAGGAGACATGTGCGATTGATTGGAACAAAAGCACCAAGCAAGTATATGATTTTGTACGCGGACTGTCACCATATCCTGGCGCGTGGACCAATATGATTGACGAGCAGGGTAGGGCTGTGCTGCTGAAAATATTCCGTACGACTAAGACAGACATGCCGGCCGATGCTAATCCAGGACAATTGAGAGCCGACAAAAAGCACCTTTATGTGGCTTGTTCCGACTGTTGGCTGAGAATTGACGAACTTCAACTGGCCGGCAAGAAACGCATGGATGCCATTGCCTTTCTCAACGGTATGAAAGAGGTAGAAAAATATTCTTTGGCTTCAGTATAATAAATGAAAAGGTATTGCGTTATTTAGATAGAATCACTAAAGCGTAATAGCCTATGCAAATATTTACCTACGAAGAAATGACTCCAAGTGAAAGGATAATTTTTCAGATCAAACAGTTTGCCTATACCTATAGGCCGTCGAACCGTCAGGCAAATTACATGAATTAAAGAATAGCGTCATGGCATTGGTTTCTCCTTCGATGCTCTCTGCAGACTTCCTGCACCTTGAGCGAGACATTCAGATGATTAATGAGAGTGAGGCCGACTGGCTTCACCTGGATGTGATGGATGGATCGTTTGTCCCCAACATTTCTTTCGGATTCCCGGTGCTTGAGGCTGTGGCAACCGTTTGTCAGAAGCCCCTTGATGTGCACTTGATGATTAATCATCCGGAACATTACATTGGGCAGACGGCCAAGTTGGGAGCCATGATGATGAATGTGCATCAAGAAGCGTGCGTCCATCTGCATCGCACCATACAAGAAATACATCATGCAGGTATGAAAGCAGGCGTTACCCTTAATCCCAGTACGCCTGTGTCGGTGCTTGAAGATGTTATCGGCGATGTCGATATGGTACTGCTGATGAGCGTGAACCCAGGCTTTGGCGGGCAGAAGTTTATTGAAAACACCATTGCAAAGGTAAAGCGCCTCCGCCGCCTCATTGAGGATTCTGGCAGTAAGGCACTTATAGAGGTTGATGGTGGTGTTCAAGGCGAGACGGCTCCACGGCTGGTGGCTGCCGGTGTTGATGTGCTGGTGAGCGGCAGTTATGTGTTTAAGGCCGCCGATCCGAAGGCTGTGATTCACTCGTTGAAGAGCCTTTAGCCCACAAGTGCCAACTCAATCCGATGCTCCTTGGCCATGCGCCGCATGTTGATGAGTGCATAGCGCATTCTGCCCAATGAGGTGTTGATGCTCACGTTGGTCAGTTCGGCAATTTCCTTGAAAGTCAAGTCTTGGAAATAACGCATATAGACCACTTCACGTTGTGTGGGAGGAAGCGAATCCATCATTTTCTTCACATCGCACAGCACCTGCTCATTCACCATTTCCGATTCGCGATAGGTGTCAAGAACCGACGCGCCCTTTAAGTTCTGCAGGTCGTTGTCCTCGTTTGGCTCTATAATATGGCGGGCATGTTGCTGCCTAAACCAGTCCATGATGCAGTTATGGGCGATGCGGGTAATCCAGAACATGAATTTTCCGGAGTCGGTGTATTGTCCATCCTGCAGTTTCATGATAGCCTTGATGAAAGTCTCCTGGAAGATATCATCGGCAATGTCATGATCGCGTACAACGAACATGATATATGTAAACAACTTGCTTTGAGTGCGGGATAATAACTCATCGAAAGCCTGGTTGTCACCTTTGGCATAGAGTAGAGCCAACATTTCGTCGGTCACTCCTTCAAATTTCTTCATATTTTTAATTTTTATTATGAAGTAAATCTGTCTCGATAGGCAATAATTTGTTTTTTTATGAGTTATTAATTAGTAATATCGGCTGCAAAAGTAAGTAAAAAGATTGTAACAGCCAAATTTTTGTCGCATTATTTGCTGTTTTATGCCATAAAACAGCCATAGACATCGTATGTTCCAAGCACTATTACCTGCGTTTAAGCATAATGGTGCGGGGCAGTTTTTGCCATTTCCCATTCTCCGGCATTTTTATGCTAGAGCCTTTCAGTTGCTTCAACACATAGGTGCTGTCGTCCTCGCAGGTCAGTTGTGCTTCCAAATCCTCGCTGCCATAGTCGTTCACCATCTGCATCGTGGCCTTGTTGCCGGAAATACATGCACTCACGATAGGCCAGTGGAATGATGTCCGGTCGTGACCCAAATAGCCAGGCAGCGGTCCAAGCATGTCTTGTCCGCTTATAATAATGTCGTTCTCATAGAAATTAATCTGCATGCATACCTTATATTCATTATTATATAGGTACGCGTGAAAGGGCCTCTCGCTTTTCTGCGCCATTGTGGCCAGACCGCAGCCCGTCATTATGATTGTCAATAGCAGTTTTCTCATGTTTTCTTTTGAGGCAAAGGTACGTATTTTATTTGATAATTCTTTGCAAGCAAAGCAAAAAAAATCGAGCGGATAATAGAAAATTGATAATTTTTATGTGCGGCAAAAAAATAATTGTGAATTGTTAACTGTTAATTATCAATTATTTTGTATCTTTGCAGCCGTTTATAAACAATAATAATGGATAAAAAGCAATTAACTCCAGATTATATTTTTGAATCGAGTTGGGAGGTATGCAATAAAGTCGGTGGTATCTATACCGTCCTTTCAACCCGTGCAAAAACGCTACAAGAGAAGTTTCAGGATAGGATTATATTCATTGGTCCTGATTTTTGGAAAGATAATGAATGCCCCTATTTTCGTGAAGAACCCTCATTGTTTGCCAAATGGCAATGGGAGGCAAAAGAAGGTGACCGTGAGCATGGGGTGCCGGGTCTTGCCGTAAGGGTGGGGCGCTGGACTATTCCAGGCGAGCCGATTGCCATTCTGGTAGACTTTACGCCTTTCTTTGAGAAGAAGAATGAAATCTACACCTGGCTATGGGAAGAATATAAGGTGGATTCGCTTCATGCCTATGGCGATTACGATGAGGCCTCCATGTTTTCCTATGCCGCCGGCCTAGTTGTAGAAAGTCTGTACAAGTATCTCACCTCTCGCTCGGCCAAAGGACGCTTGCAAGGCAAGAATTCCTCACCTCTCACCCCTCACCCCTCACCTCTAACCCCTCTTAAGGTTGTCTATCATGCCAACGAGTGGATGTGTGGCTTGGGAGCCCTCTACATCAACAGCAAAGTGCCAGCCATTGGCACCATCTTCACCACCCACGCCACCAGCATAGGCCGTTCTATTGCCGGCAATCAGAAGCCACTCTACGACTATCTCTTTGCCTATAATGGCGACCAGATGGCTGAAGAGTTGAACATGCAGAGCAAGCATTCTATTGAAAAGCAAACGGCATGGCATGTAGACTGCTTTACCACGGTGAGCGATATCACAGCCCATGAATGTGTCGAACTGCTCGGCAAACCCGTCGATGTAGTGCTGCCCAACGGCTTTGATAATAGTTTCGTGCCGAAGGCTTCCGCGTTCAACAAGAAACGTAAGGCAGCCCGCGAGAAGATGCTCAAGGTGGCCAACGCCCTTCTGGGTGAGCAACTCGGCGACGACACGCTCATTGTATCCACATCGGGACGCTATGAGTTCCGCAACAAAGGCATTGATGTTTTTGTCGAGGCCATGAATCGTCTGCTGCGCGACCGTGACCTGAAAAAGAAAGTGCTGGCCTTCATCGTTGTTCCCGGTTGGGTGGGCGAGCCCCGCAAAGACCTGCAGGAAAGGCTGAAGCAAATTGATAATGGCCAATGGTCTTCCCCTTTAGAGGTGCCACAGGTCACCCATTGGCTTCATAACATGGGGCACGACAACGTGCTCAACATGATGAAGTTCTATGACATGCACAACCGTCATGAAGATCAGGTAAAGGTCGTCTTCCTTCCCTGCTACCTCGACGGAAACGACGGTATCCTCAACCTTACCTATTATGATGTGGTGCTGGGCAACGACCTTTGCATCTATCCATCTTATTATGAGCCGTGGGGCTATACGCCTCTGGAGGCCGTAGCCTTTAAGGTTCCCTGTATCACTACCGACCTGGCCGGTTTTGGTCTTTGGGCCAACAAGGAGTTCGGTCATCCAGGCGAGATATCTGATGGCGTGAAGGTCATCCACCGCACCGATTACAATTACTCTGAGGTGGCCGACTATATCAAGGACACCGTTGCCGCTTTCTCTGCTATGAGCAAGACTGATGTGGACATGTGCCGCAAACGAGCCGAGGCTCTGTCGAAGAAGGCCCTCTGGAAAGAGTTCATCAAATACTACTACGAGGCATACGACATTGCACTACAGCGCGCTAGGGAGCGCATGTTTCAGCATTGAACACTCGCCAGATAGCCATATTGCTGTGCTGTATCCTGTCGTTCACGGCTTGGGGACAGCAGAGTTGGAAGAAGGGCGATTGCTTTCGTGCGTTTGTCTATTGTAACGGACAGAAGGTAGATGCTAACTATTGTGTGAGGAGCGTTTCCGCCGAAGTTTCTTTGGGCTACGAGAGTTATTCTCATACCGCTATTGATACAACACTTGCCGGCTGTCTTGAGGTGCCCGGAAAAGTGACAGCACCTGATGGACGGGCCTTCCTTGTCACAGGTGTCTCACGCCATGCCCTGGCCGACTGTCGCCGACTGACAGATGTCGTGCTGCCCGACAGTATCCGCGATATTGGTGACCAGTCGTTTATGAACTGCTGCTCCCTCCGTACTGTTGTAGTGCCTTGCGGTACGAGATACCTCTGGCCCTATGCCTTCCGCGGATGTACTAAACTGCAGCGTATTGAAGTAAAGGCTGTCATTCCCCCCGACTCCTATAACGATGTGTTCGACGAGCACACCCTGCGCTTTGCTACGCTTGTAGTACCTGCTGCTAGTGTCGATGCCTATCGGAATGCTTTTGTATGGAACATGTTCCGCTACTCCATACCCGACTTTACCCGATGAGCCTTTCGCCGCTTTGCGGCTACTTCGGCCGTACTGAGGGCACAGATGTGCTGCTGCCATGACTGCCACTCATTAAGCATCGTTTCACGGATGCGGTCGCGGTCATTGTCAGAGAAACGCTCGTCGAGCCGGTCGGTATAGTCGTAACAGAATTGGTTGACAGCCATCACCCGTTGCATGAAATCCGTCCATCGGTATTCCCATCTTGTCAGCGTGTCGGTATGCTGTGCCAGTTGCGTGCGTTCCATCTCGATATGAAGTGCCTCGATAGCCTCCGTTTTGGCATTTGACACACGGTTCAACTCATTGTCGAGACTCTGCACACGCCATAGCAGCAGCCCCACGATGGTAAGTAACACGCCCAAGCCGACAGCCGTCGTCCAGCGCATGAGCCGCTTGGTGTGTGTGCTTTGCCGTGTGATGTCTTCCTGCATCTCTGCGATACTCTGATAGCGTTCGTCGACGGGCAGCAGACAATGATCGCCCACGCGCTTGTAGTAACTGGGAAGAGGCATCTGTCTCATCACTACCCCTATAGAGTAGATGTCGTTACGAATGTCAGGTATTTGCATCGCCATCTGTTCGGGCGACATATAACTGATGGTGCCAGCTGGCTGTTTCAGCACAGCATAGTCGTCGGTATCAGCCAGGCCAAAGTCAATCAGTTTTACATGAAGGCCCTGTCGGGTGAGCAGGATGTTCTGAGGCTTCAGGTCGCGGTGGGCAATTCCGAGCGAGTGAATGTATGCAACGGCCTGTAGCAGTTCGTCCATGATGCGGATGGCATCGGCATCCTTTGCTCCTCTTTTTGCTTTGGCTTTGGTCTTTGTTTGCAGCCACTCTTTCAGCGTGATTCCATCAACATACTCCATCACGATGCAGGTGCCTATTCCTTCCACTTGCTCCATGCCTACCGTTTGCACCACATTGGGATGCTGCAAGCGTATAAGCATGTCAAACTCCTTGCGCAGCATCTGGCGAGGCATCGCCTTGTCGCGGCTCGCCTCGTTCAGTCCCTTCAGCATGTACCAGCGGCCGTAGCGCTGTGCACGTGCCATCACGTTACAGCCCGATGTGTGCTCAATAGTTACATCTGAGAACTGCTCGCTGACGGGCTCTGTTGCCATCTCGGAAATATAGCCGGAATACTCTTCTTCCATTGATTCTCACTTTTTATTGTTGCAAAAGTTCGAATCTCACGCCTCCTTGCTTTCCGCAGATATAAGCGGTGGGAGGGTTGGTTCCTTGTTTCAACTGGTCGAGGTATAGCGGCTGTCCCTCAATGATGAGCGAGCAGAGGAAGGTGTCGCCAGGACTCAATTTGGTGTTCTTCGACGCAATAACACGGAAATGCAGGTCGCCGCTGTACTCCACGTCGCATACACGCCCAGGATGCCACATCAATCGCAGACAGTCGCCGTGTGTCAGTCCGTCGATGACACTCAGTTGACGGCTCAGCGACAACGAACTTGGTTGTTCATCGTCGGTAGCGGTGCTGTTGGTCACAAAAGCCTCTATGTCAGCATAGCCGATGAAACGTGCCAAGATGGAGAGTGTGCTGTGGCGGGGCTCCCGCTCATCGGCCATGCGTCCCCAGATGCGCCGCAGCGTATTACGGCTCACCAACTCCCCCACACGGTTATAGATAGAATTGCTGAGCAGGTCGAAGTCTTTGGGTGTCTGCGGCCGTTGCCCGGTGCTTTCCTCAATAGCCTGTCGCAGGGCGGCAATCTGTTCTTTGGTCGTCATCATAGCGCAAAGGTACGCATTTTCCGTCACATGACGAGTTTTTGTGACAAGAAAAAAGTCAGCAGCAGATAAAATTGGGCTAAAATGGGCTGATACGGACGGGGAAATGGGCTGGAATGGGCAGGATGTCTTTTGCGGAAAAGACATATCTTTGCAACAAAGTTTTCGGTTGACCGAAACCCGAGACTAAAACGAAATATTATTATTTAATTTAAAATATAATTATCTATGATGAACAACATTTTTCTTAAGTTACTAACGCCAATCGTACTTGTCGCAGTAATGGCTATGCCGCAGGAAGTAGCGGCAAAGATTAAAAACACGAAGTATCTTGGTCACCATTACTACGGTGAGGTGAACAATCAGAAAATACCTGAAGGTGAGGGACAGATTACCATCAATGACCTGGTAATAAAGGGCATCTTTGCCGGTCAGATGGTGACGGATGCTACTATCGAGAAAACCATGGGGAGTAACAAAAGAGTGTTTAAGGGTGCCGTCACATTCGATGAGTCAGACAAGATAACAATGAAAGCCGGTGGCGTTATGACCACTCCTTACTTCTTTGATGGCAGAACCGATACGCACTTTGCTTATCCAACAACAACAGAGAATGTCGAGACTTTCACACAGGATGTGGTTGTCAGCACCGCAGATTTTTTTCCAAAGGGAGCAGTCTATTTGAAGTTCAATTGCTCAGAGACGGTACGCTCATATCTTAATAATATGGGTTTTGATGTGTCCAAGATGGGCATTCCTAACAATCTTTCATATACTGGTTTGGCAAAATATAATAATTATAATATGATTTATGAGTTGAACGCACATAGTGATTATTCAGTAGTTGAGTGCACCGATTATAAAGGACGGACATGGAAGTATAATAATAATCTTAATTCCAATCCTGTCTTTATGGTAGAATATCTTAATGGTGACTTCATTAAGGTTACAAGTAAATATATAGATAATGGAGGCTATATGAATGGTGAATGGCAGAAACGCTTTAAAAACGATGTTGTTTTGAAAGTGGAATTCACAAAAAGCGATCTTGATCCCTGGATTTCTCTACCTGGTGTGTCGTTCCGTATGTCAAAGTCGAAGGCAGGCGAATTGTGGGAAAAGAAAGAATTCGTTTTCGATGAAAACGATGTCAGTTCCATAAAACTTACTGATATTAGTAGAAATACATCTCCAAATAAAGTGCTTGAGGTCCTGAAGACGAAATTGTTCCCCTATATGGCCAATCATGGTGACGGTGCTGAATTTAGTTTTTATGATTCGCAATTCTACGAATATGGCAAATACAGTAACGGACGTGTCTATTCCAAGGCCGAGGAGGAAGAGAGAATAGAACGTGAAGACGCAAAAAAACAGCAGCAGGAAGAACAGCGGCAGTTGCAGTCGTTGTATAATAAGTTCGGAAAGCAATACGTTGATGCATGGAATCGAGGCAATGTGATTGTCGGCATGCCGGAAGGCCTCGTCAAGATGTTTAGGCATGAGTTGAGAGAGGATTCTGGAACTTACAGGCTATACTATATATATAATGGAAATCTATGGAATGCAAAAGTGGTGTATGCTGTATGGGTGAAGAATGGAAAAGTGTCGACTGTGAGGCATTATTAATGGCAAGAAACAGGAGTGCGTTGAATATTAATACAATATAAATCAATAATTTAAGGGAGAGCGAAACAAAAACTCTCCTTTTTTCGTTTTTTCCTGAAAAAATGAGTACCTTTGCAGCCGGATAAACTCAAAGTAAACTAACGTATGAAGATCAAATCAGACTATGTGAACGCTCCTCAATGGAAGGAGTTGACAGTAAAGTCGCGTCTTCCAGAGGAACTGAAGTGCCTCGATGAGATTGCGCACAACCTGTGGTGGGTATGGAACTATGAGGCCCGCGACCTTTTCCGCGACCTCGATCCAGAACTCTATCACGATGTGAAACACAACCCTGTAATGCTCCTTGAGCGTTTGAGTTTCTCACGCAAAGAAGAAATCATCAAGGACAAAGCCTTGATGAAACGCATCAAATCCGTATACGACATGTTCCGCGCCTATATGGACGTGAAGCCCGATGCCAAGCGTTCCTCTGTGGCCTACTTCTCCATGGAGTATGGTATGCACTCGGCCCTGAAGATTTACTCAGGCGGTCTCGGAATGCTGGCCGGCGACTATCTGAAAGAGGCATCCGACTCAAATGTCGACATGTGTGCCATCGGCTTCCTCTATCGTTTCGGCTACTTCACACAGAGCCTTTCGATGGACGGCCAGCAGATAGCCAACTACGAGGCTCAGAACTTCAACTCGCTGCCCATTGAGCGTCAACTCGACGAGAACGGTCAGCCCATGGTGGTCGATGTGCCCTACATGAACTATACCGTTCATGCCTATATCTGGCGCGTCAACGTAGGCCGCATCAAACTCTATCTGCTTGATACCGACAACGAGATGAACTCCGAGTACGACCGTCCCATCACCCACTCACTCTATGGTGGCGACTGGGAGAACCGTCTGAAGCAGGAAATCCTGCTCGGCATTGGTGGCGTGCTCACCTTGAAGAAACTTGGCATCAAGAAAGATATCTACCATTGTAACGAAGGACACGCAGCCCTCTGCAACCTGCAGCGCCTGTGCGACTATATCGAAGAAGGGCTCACCTTCAACCAGGCCATGGAACTGGTGCGTGCCAGCGGACTCTACACCGTGCACACTCCTGTGCCCGCAGGTCACGACTATTTCGACGAAGGACTCTTCGGCAAGTACATGGGCGGCTATCCCCAGAAACTCGGCATCTCTTGGGACGAGTTCATCGGCATGGGACGCACCAACCCCGACGACCACAACGAGAAGTTCTGCATGAGCACCTTCGCCTGCAACACCTGTCAGGAAGTCAACGGCGTGTCGAAACTTCACGGATGGGTCAGCCAGAAAATGTTCGCCAGCATCTGGAACGGCTACTACCCCGAGGAGAACCACGTGGGCTATGTCACCAATGGCGTCCACTTCCCCACATGGGCTGCTACCGAGTGGCGCAAGGTCTATGAGAAATACTTCAGCGAGAACTTCATGTACGACCAGTCCAACCAGAGCATCTGGGAAGGCATCTACAACGTGCCCGACGAGGAGATCTGGGCCACGCGCATGACCCTGAAGAAGAAACTCTTCGACTACATCCAGATTCAGTTCCGTGACACATGGCTGAAGAACCAGGGCGATCCATCGCGTGTGGTGAAACTCATGGAGCGCATCAATCCTAATGCACTCGTCATTGGCTTCTGCCGCCGTTTTGCCACCTATAAGCGCGCACACCTGCTCTTTACCGACGAGGCACGCCTCTCAAAGATAGTCAACAATCCCGACCGTCCCGTCATCTTCCTCTTCGCAGGAAAGGCGCACCCCGCTGACGGCGCAGGACAGGGACTCATCAAGCGCATCTTCGAGATCTCACAGCGTGAAGAGTTCCAGGGCAAGATTATCTTCCTTGAGGACTATGACTTCCTGTTGGCACGCCGCCTCGTGTCAGGCGTCGATATCTGGATGAACACGCCCACGCGTCCCCTTGAGGCCTCCGGCACATCAGGCGAGAAGGCCGAGATGAACGGAGTGGTCAACCTCAGCGTCAAGGACGGCTGGTGGCTCGAAGGCTACCGCGAAGGCGCAGGCTGGGCCCTCACCGAGCATCGCACCTATCAGAACCAGGGCTATCAGGACCAACTCGATGCAGCCACCATCTATTCGCTCCTCGAGAACGAAATCGTGCCCCTCTACTACGACAAGGACAAGAAGGGCATCTCGAAAGGCTGGATCAAGGTCATCAAGAACTCCATTGCTCAGATTGCGCCTCACTACACCATGAAGCGCCAGTTGGACGACTACTACTCCAAGTTCTACGAGAAAGAAGCCAAGCGCTTCAAGGAAATCTCCAAGAACAACAACCAGATGGCCAAGGATATTGCCCTGTGGAAAGAGACCGTGGCCGAGCG
>CAMHDT010000041.1 GCA_946183985.1 uncultured Prevotella sp. | reverse complement strand
AGCATTAGTCTCATCATTCCTGTTTTTAGTTATATCGAGTGCAAAGGTACGAAAATTTCTCACGCTCGGCAAAAATAATATATACTTTTTGCGCTCGCTTAATCGAATTTTTCGTACCTTTGCGCAACAAAAACTATAAATAGGAATGCAATGCGAAAACAAGTCCTGATTTTTTCTTTGATGGCCGTCATGAGTGTAACGGCCTTGGCCCAGAGCCATTGTCTGTGGTATAGTAAGCCTGCCTCCCACTGGCTGGAAGCACTGCCAATAGGCAACTCACACATGGGTGCCATGGTGTATGGCGGCACCGACACTGAGGAGATTCAACTCAATGAGGAGACCTTTTGGAGTGGCGAACCTCACAGCAATAACAGCCGTGAGTCGCTGGAGGCACTGCCTGAGGTGCGCCGCCTGATTTTCGAAGGCAAGGAGAAAGAGGCCGCCAAACTCATAGACCAGCACTTCATCAAGGGCCCTCACGGTATGCGCTACCTGCCTCTGGGCAGCATAAAACTGACGCTGGGTCATAAGGATGTGACCGACTATCGCCGCCAATTGAACTTAGACAACGCCACCGCCACCACCACCTATATATATAATGGTGTGAAATACGAGCGCACCATGTTTGCTTCGCAGAGCGACAGTGTTATCGTCATTCATCTAAAGGCAGACCAGAAGGATGCCATCAGTTTCACCCTGTCATTCCAAAGCCAATTATCCGCTCAGGTAAAATCTTCACACGCTTGCCAGTGTGCATTGACGGCCGGCTCAAAGAACGCGGGTGGCCGTCTGATTGCCACCGTGCAAGGTGTGGAACAGGAAGGTATAAAGGCCGGTCTCACTGCAGAGTGCCATGCGAGTGTGCGTATAGAAGGACATCATGCAGAAATCTCATTCCCCGATAATGCCATTGCGGTGAAGAATGCAACGGATGTGACCATCTATGTTTCCGCAGCCACCAATTTCGTGGACTATAGCGATATCAGCGGCAATGCAGCCAGTAAAAACAAGCAACGCTTGGACATGGCAGAACAGATCCGCTTTCCAGAACTGTTGAAGCGCCATACTCGGAAATATCGTGAGCAGTATGACCGCGTGCAGTTGACATTGCCTAAGTCGGCTAACTCCAGTCTGGAGACCGACAAGCGCGTGATTGCCTTTGAGCAAGATGCCAGCGACCTCGACCTCGTAGCACTCATGATGCAGTATGGCCGCTATCTGCTCATCTCATCGAGCCAGCCCGGTGGTCAGCCTGCCAACCTGCAGGGTGTGTGGAATGATAAGATGAACGCCCCTTGGGACTCGAAATATACCATCAACATCAATGCCGAGATGAACTACTGGCCTGCTCTGGTTGGCAATCTGGCCGAGACGCAGCAGCCACTGTTTTCCATGATAAAGGACTTGAGCCAGACGGGGGCTGTGACGGCACAACAGATGTATGGCTGTGGCGGCTGGATGGCACATCATAACACCGACCTGTGGCGCATTGCAGGGCCTGTAGACGGCACACCATGGGGAATGTTCCCCACTGGCGGTGCCTGGCTGACAACACATCTGTGGCAGCACTATCTGTTTACCGGCGACAAAGAATTTCTGCGGACATACTACCCTGTGATGAAAGGGGCTGCCGACTTCCTCATGGACTATATGCAAGTCTATCCCGATACAGGCGAGGTGAAGCAGGCCGCCGGCTGGCTCATGACTGTTCCCACCGTGTCGCCCGAACACGGACCGCGTGGCAAGGGCACCAACGTGACTGCCGGCTCTACCATGGACAACCAGATTGCCTTCGATGTGCTCTCGCAGACCCTACAAGCCGCGGAAGTGTTAGGTGACCGCACTCCGCTCGGTTCTGCCGCTTCGCTCCGCGAAGAAATATCAACCCTCAATTCTCATTTAAGCAAACTCCCGCCCATGCAGATTGGGCGTTACGGGCAGTTGCAGGAATGGCTCATTGACGCCGACGACCCCAACGACGAACATCGCCACATCTCGCAACTATACGGTCTCTATCCCTCTAATCAGATTTCGCCCTACAGCCATCCCGAACTCTTCACCGCTGCCGCCAACACGCTGAAGCAGCGCGGCGACATGGCCACGGGCTGGAGCCTGGGCTGGAAAACCAATTTCTGGGCTCGTATGCTTGACGGCAACCATGCTTTCCTGATTATCAGAAACATGCTGCACCTGTTGCCCGACGACTCAAAGGCACGCCAGTATCCCGACGGGCGCACCTATCCCAACCTGTTCGACGCCCATCCCCCCTTCCAGATTGACGGCAACTTTGGCGTCAGTGCCGGCATCTGCGAGATGCTGGTGCAGAGCCACGACGGCGCCCTGCACCTGTTGCCTGCCCTACCCGACGCATGGAGTCAGGGCGAGGTGAAAGGTCTTCGGGCCCGTGGCGGCTTCATCGTAGACGAGCAGTGGAAGGACGGCACGCTCAGCAAGGCCACCATCCGCTCCACCATTGGCGGCACATTGCGTATCAGGTCGTATGTACCACTAAAGGGCCGCGGTTTGAAACCCGCCGAAGGCGACTGTCCCAATCCGCTCATGGCCCCTGCACAGATACGCGAGCCCCTACGGTCGCCCGAGTTGACCGACTTCCAGTTAGCCAACTTACGTCAGGTCTATGAATATGATGTAGAAACGGTGGCAGGCAAGACCTATATCTTTACACGGTAAGTAAAAAACAGAGCCTCCGCCAGATTGTAGCGGAGCCTCCGTCAGACTGCAACGGAGCCTGTTTTGAAACGCAACGGAGGCTCCGTTGTCCTTCAAAACAGGCTCCGTTGAGCCTCAAGACAGATTGCATTGCACCTCAAGACAGGTAGTGTTGCACACCAAGACAGACTCCGCTGTGCTTCAAAACAGCCCGCATTGTAGGGCTATTTGACCATTACCCGTTTGCCGTTCTTGATATAGATGCCTGGCTTCAACTGTGAGTCGTTCACCTTGCGGCCCTGCAGGTCATAAACCCCACTATTCACCATTCGTCCTTCTTGCGTCCCTTCGGTAGCAAGCGACCAGGGGTCGAGCGCACCATTCCTTAGTGTAGCATCGATGCCTGTGTTGTCAACCTTCGGGACGAGGTAGATGGCGGTGACGCGCACCGTGTTGCTCCAGTCGGCCTTGATAGCGTTGAGGTGGGCATAGTTGTCGGCGCGTGCCACACCCTTGGAGTCGGTAATATTCTTCAGGTCGTCAAGGGGAATGACAAGGGCACTATACTGGTTGTCCCAGTAGCGGTCGCCAGTATTGAGGGCAGCCCTGATTTCCTTGTATGAGCGTCCATTGTCGGCCAGGCGGTTGCCCAGGATGCGGAGCGTATTGCCCGAGCCGCGTATCACCATCTTTTCATAGTTGCTCAGGTCGGCATACAGGTATTCGCTCACACTGTTGAAGCCTGCCACGACGCCGCCGTTGCTCACCTCGGCGCCCATGTTCCATTCGGTGCCGGCATCATGATCGTAGGGCTCGGCAAATTGGCCGGTGCCATTCCACTGGTGGAACATGTCGGGCGTCAACTTGACCCATTCTGCAGGTGCTTCAAAGTCATCGATGGCGACATAGCCCAGAATATTGTCGAGCACGATGTTGCTGCGTATGGGGAAATATTGCGTGAGCAGGCGGTTACGCTCTGCCATGTAGTGATTGTCAACGGTGTAGAGTTGGCCTGCCGACTGCCAGCGGTGCACATCGCGACGGTAGTCGCCCCAGCGTGCGGCCTCGTCGTAAAGGGCTCCCGATATAGTGTTATACAGGCTGTCCCACACTTCCACCACCGACTGCTGTCCCAGCAGCCCGTCGTCGGCCAGCACTTCCTTGGCACGTTTGCGATAGCGACGTGCAAAGTCGCTGTTCTGTAGCAGGTTCTGGAAGATGCCGGTGGGATACGATGCGCCGTTGTTCTTGCGCAGGTTGTTTTCGTAGACATTCTCGAAGATGATTTCGCTGTCCCAGCACAGGAACTTGAAACCTTCGCTATCTTGGCCGCTACGGCGCAGGGCATACCAGTTGTGGTGGTCCCAGTCGGTATTGCCGCCATACTGGTTGATGAGCATATAGTCGATGAAGTTGTCAATATCGAGGAGTGTGTCCAGTTGGGCATAACTCTCTTCATTGGCGGCCTGGCGGGCAAGGTTGACCATCTCGTTCCATGCATCCATGGTGCCCTCGGCAGCCTCCAGGTGGTTGCCGCCGTCTTCTTCTATCTTGATGACATCAATGTCGCTCTTCTTGCCGCCCAGATGGTTCTTGCCATACTGGTCGTCTACACGCTCGGCAATGTTATAGAGTCCCCAGTACATGCCGTTGAGAAACAAATGGACATAAAGGGCGTTGACGCTGGTGTGGCCCATCTTGCGTTGCATGCGGCGTGCCCACACATCACGGGAATACTGTGCCTGGGTGCGGTTGCCCTCGCCCCAGTGCTGCCATGAGTTGCCGAAGTGGCAGCGCACCACCAGTTGCTTGAACTTGGCCGGCTCGTCTTCACCGAAAATGGGATAGGTACACGAACTCTCACCATATTCTTTCTTGAACACCAGACGGAACGAGTGCTTGGGGTTCTTCTCGGCCAGACGGCCGTGACCACCGTGCAGACGGATGCCGCAGGTAGTGCTGAGGTTATGATGCTGCGGCCCGCCTATCAACTCAATGCTGGCGGGGCGTGTCCAGCCATGGCCGGTAGGGTCACCCACCGGCGGTCCTGTAAAGATATAGATGCCGCCCTTCTCTTCATCATTCTCGTGACTGAAGAAATTATCCTTGTCAGACACGATGGAGAGGATGGGCAGGTCATCGAGACCATCGGCTATCTTCTGACGCAGTGTGGCATCGCCCGTCATCTCGGGATCCATCTCATAGTCGGCCGTGGCCGTGCCGGAGATGTCAGTATACTGGCCCCATGTGCTGGGATAGCCCTCAGGGTTGTTGGACTGCGACAGCACTGAGCCAACGAAGATGTAGGATGCCGTAGTGATGGGCGACAGCGAGTCGCCTTCCTCCTCGGCAGCCCTCACGATGGTGGTGCTGTTCACCGTCAGCGGCTCCGTATAGACACGGCTGCTCAGTGTAGGCTCGCTACCGTCGAGAGTGTAGTGGATAGGGGTATTGGCACTGCTGGTCATAGCCAGGTGCAGTGTCTGTCCGTTGTAGAGTCCGTGGGGCTCACTGAACTGTGGCTGTGCCCATGTGGCGGCACATGCCATGATGATGATAAGGAAAAGGAATAATCGTTTCATAATTGGGTGCAAAAGTAATAAATAATAAGGAGATGTCATTTAAGCCGTCTTCTTTTTTTTCTGCCTTGAGACATATTTGAAAGAATGAGACACATAATCACGACACCCTGTCGACTTTTTATCGTAATTTTGCACACAGAATACTTTTTAATTATAGAAACCAAAAACCAATAACAAAATGAAGAAGACTTTTAGATTTGCCTTTGCAGCATTGGTGGCCATGACGAGTACTGCCGTCAGTGCACAAGGACTGAAAGATGTCTACAAGGATTACTTTGCCATTGGTGTCGCCGTCAACCAGCGGAATATCTCGAATGAGACCCAGGCGGCACTCATCAAGAACGAGTTCAACAGCATCACGGCAGAGAACGACATGAAGCCGGAGCCAACGGAGCCACGCGAGGGACAGTTCAACTGGCAGAATGCCGACCGTATTGCCAATTTCTGCCGTGCCAACGGTATTAAACTGCGCGGACACTGCCTGATGTGGCACGCGCAGATTGGCCGTTGGATGCTGGATGACAACCCCACAAAAGAGGTGTTCTATGCCCGCATGAAAAACCATATCCAACAGATTGTGACCCGCTACAAGGACGTGGTCTATTGCTGGGATGTGGTCAACGAGGCTATGTCTGACGACCCCAAGGCCGAAGATCCCTATCGTCAGAGCGCCATGTACAAACTCTGCGGCGACGAGTTTATTGCCAAGGCTTTCGAGTATGCCCGCGAGGCTGATCCGAATGCCCTGCTCTTCTACAACGACTACAGTTGTGTGGATGCTCATAAGCGCGAGCGTATATATAATATGGTGAAGAAGATGAAGGCTGCCGGCGTGCCCATCGACGGCATCGGCATGCAGGGCCACTACAACATCTACTTCCCCACCGAACAGCAACTCGACTCCGCCATCACACGCTTTGAAGAGATCGTAGATCATATCCACATCACGGAATTGGATATCCGCACCAACGAAGAGTTTGGCGGCGGGCTGCGTTTCAACCATGAAGGTGTCACCGTGACCGACAGCGTGAAGCAACATCTGGCCGACCAATATGCCCGTGTATTCCGCGTGTTCCGCAATCACAAGGATGTCATCGACTGCGTGACATTCTGGAACCTGAGCGACCGCGACTCATGGCTGGGTGCAGCCAACTATCCCCTGCCGTTTGATACGGAGTATAAACCCAAACTGGCCTACGAATATATTGCAGGCATGAAGGCTCCGGCATGGGAGATGCCGAAGAAACCCGCACGCCAGCCGCGCCAGGGACGGCAGAACGGTGGCCGTGGCGGTCGCCAGCAGGCTCAGCGTCCGCCATTCAATCCCGACATGGCCTTCCCCGAGATGGAGGGTGTGACGGAAGACTTCAAGCCTTCTACAAAGAACCAGCCCGGACAGCAGTTCCCGATGGTCAATTCGCAGGGCGTTGTCCGGTTCCGTGTGGAGGCTCCCGATGCACAAGCCGTAAGCGTGAGCCTGGGACTGGGCGGCCAGGGAGGCACCCAACTGCACAGAGCCTACGACAACTCATGGGTAGGACAGACCGCCGGTCCTATGGATGAAGGTTTCCACTACTATCACCTCACCGTCGACGGTGGTACGCTGAACGACCCCGGTGCACAGAACTACTACGGTTCATGCCGTTGGGAAAGCGGCATCGAGATTCCCGCCAAGGATCAAGACTTCTATGCAGAGAAAAACGTGGAACACGGTCAGGTCAGCGAGGTGCGCTTCTGGAGTGAGAGCACTCAGAGCCTGAAACGCGCCTTTGTCTATTTGCCACCCACCTATGGAAAGAACAAGAAGGAAAAATTCCCCGTGCTCTATCTGCAGCATGGATGGGGTGAGAACGAGTATGCCTGGAGCAACCAGGGACATGCCAACCTCATCATGGACAACCTCCTTGCCGAGAACAAATGCAAGCCTTTCATCATCGTCATGACCTATGGCATGACCAACGATGTGCGCTTCGGCGGCATCGGACAGTTCACTGCCAAGGAGTTCGAGACCGTGCTCGTCGACGAACTGGTGCCCTATATCGACAGTCATTTCCAGACCATAGCAAAGAAGGAAGGCCGCGCCATGGCAGGCCTGTCAATGGGTGGCATCGAAACGAAACTCATCACGTTGCGCCGTCCCGAGGTATTTGCCTACTACGGACTGCTCAGCGGTGGCACCTATGCACCCGAGGACATCAAAGACCCCAAGCAGGTGAAGTTCATCTTCGAGAGTTGTGGCAGTAAGGAGAATCCCGACGGCATCAACAAGAGCGTCGAGGCACTGAAGGCTGCCGGCTTCAATGCACAGGGCTATGTGAGCGAGGGAACGGCCCACGAGTTCCTCACCTGGCGCCGCAGCCTGCGCGAGATGGCTCCCAACCTATTCAAGTAAAAGGGGCTCAGTCCGAAAAATATCTGGCTGTGTCAAATATAGACATCAGTCCTCATTAAACTAACAAAAATCTTCAAAAATCTAGCAAAAATGGCTATCGAATGGCTTATTTTTGAAAGATTTTTGAAGATTTTTGTTTTTTGACACACCCTCATTGTTGGATTATATCCAACGTTTTACCACAGCCTTACAGAATGCCGTAGCCTTACTTCTTGAACAGATGAGGAATGAACTCCTTCAGGCCGCGACGCCAGGTGAGGAACTCATGGCCCGTGCCGGCCGACTCAGAGGCATCGACCTTGATGCCCTGCTGACGCAACCGGTCTACGAGGGGTTGCCCCTTGATGAAGTCGTCGCTGCCCCAGTTCATATAGAAATAGTGAATCTTCTTGTTGAACTCATCGGGATTGGTGAAGACACCATTGTAGGCCGTATTGATGTCAAGGCCGAAAATGGCACCGCTGAAAGTGCCTATCCAAGCGAACTTGTCAAGGTTGGTCAGTGCCACATCGAAGGTCTGATGACCACCCCATGAGAGGCCTGCCATGGCACGGTTGTCACGGTCGGTCTTCGTGCGGAAGTTGGCATCGATATAGGGGATGAGGTCGCCCAGCAGCACGGGATAGAACGAAGCGCCATACTCGCTGCGCCCAGCCTGATTGCTGCCACCACGGAAAGGTGCCTTGATATCGCCGCTCTCCATGACCACAATCATTGGCACGGCCTCGCCGCTGGCAATGGCATTATCCATGATGTGCTGCATCTTGCCCTGTAGGGCCCAACTGGTCTCACCCTCACCCATGCCATGCTGCAAGTAGAGCACGGGATAGCGCTTCTTGCCCTTCTCATAGTCGGCAGGCGTATAGACCATGGCATGACGCCATGTCTGCTGGGCATTGCTGTAATAGTAGATGCTACGCACACAGCCGTGGGCAATGCCTTGCTGCGGGCGGTAGTAGTCACCCTCCGGCCCCTCAGGAATCTCTATGCCGCCGGCCTCGCGATTACAACCGAAAAAGGTCTCTGAGGCAGGATCTATGAAGTTCACGCCATCGATGTTCATGAAATAGTAATGGAAGCCCACGGGCAGGGGGTCGGTAACGGCCATGAGACCACCTTTTCCGTCGGGTTGCATGTCATATTTCTTGCCGCAGACATCAACCACCACCTTCTTGGCCTGTGGTGCCTGGATGCGGAAATAGGCACGATGCTCCTTGTCTACCTTGGGGAAGTCATTGCCAGGGATAGTAGTCTCAGCGATAACGGCATCGGCAGGTACCTCGATGGCTTTCACCTGCGAGGGCAGGTTTGCCGGGCGCTTAGGCTCATAGCCCAGGAAGCGGGCCACGGTCTCGCCATAGCGGCAACCCAGTTCGCGATAGCCGGCAGCATCGAAATGCAAGCGGTCAGGACCGTTGGTACAGCCGTCGGATGAGATGACCTGCGAGGTATGGATGGTCTGTGGCAGTTCATCAATCTGTTTCTTGCAACCGATGCACACACCCTTACCGTCGGCTTGAACAATGTTACCAGCAAAGAGGGGCACTTCTTCGGGCTTGAGTTGCAGGTCGCCCAGCATACTCTCATACACCACTTGCACTTTCTTGGCCCAGTCAGGGTCACCGGTGTTCGACTCACCCTGATGCATCAGGATGCCTTTGATGACGCCATCCTTCTGTGCTTTCTTGGCCAAGGTGATGAGTCGCTCATAGGGGTTGTTGTCGTAGGCGGCCAGCATGCCTTTCATCCAATTAGGAGCAACGTTCTTGGCGTAGTTCTCAATGCTGTCGGGCATGAAGCCTTCGATACGGATGCCGCCGATGGCCACATGGATCACACCCACCTTGATATTCTCGGGCAGCGAAGCCACAAGGGTACGACCGAACCAGTCGGCAGGCGTCAGACCATTGTTAGGGCGGCAGAGGGGAGCCGAGGCTTCACACCACTCACCCATCTTACGTCCCTTGTCCGGAAAATCGACGGCGGGCATGAGCAGGAAACGCGGTCCTGGGCTCTCTAAATCAACAGCCTCGGGGCGGGCAGCACCTTCCATGTTCGACTGTCCGAAGCAGAGGAAGATGTAGAAATTCGGATCGACAGCAGCATTGGCACTGCCGACACCAAACAGCATGGTTGCTGCAACAGCTAAGGTTTTTAGTGATTGTTTCATTGTTTCTTTATCTTTGATGGTTAATTATCTACTTACTAAACTGCCAGTAGTCCAGACGCACATCGCCATTGACACCATCGAAGCAGAGGTAGAGGTCATGAACATCCTTCACCTTGCTAGCCTTGGCCTTAAACAAACGATAGGTATCAACCGAGCCCGTAGAGTTCAACTGCACCGTACCAATGACGGGACCGTCAACGCTGTCAAGACGGAGGGTCAGGGTGCAGTCACCCGTGGCGGCAGCACTCACCATGAAACGCTTGGCGCCAGTGTTGAAGTCAACGCCACGCAGACGGATATATTCACCATTGTCGATGTCGTAGACATACATATTGCGGCGGCCTGTTGATTCCGGCATGTCTTTTATCACACCTGTATTGGCAATACCCATCTTGGCTGTTTTCAGGCCATTGCCCCAAGCCATGGTCTCGGCCTCAACACGACGGTAGGGGTTGAGCCACTGTAGTTGCTGCAGTGGCTTTTGGTTGAGCCAATAAGGCAACTCCTCGATGGTACCGTCGGCATTGTAGTGTATCTCGGCTGCCGTCACGGTGCGACGCTCATGATGCACATAGGTATCAAGGTGCATGAGGTCGTAGTTCTGGCCAAAGACATACGAATGGCCTTTGTAGTCGCAAATGCCGGGATGGTTGCCGCGGTCACGCTGTGTGGGACGCATGATATAGTTTTTCCACTCCCAAGGACCCATGGGCGAGTCACTCATAGAATAGCCCAGCGCTTCAGGACAGCAGGTAGTAGCGTAGGCCAGGTAGTACTTGCCATTACGCTTGTAGAACCAAGGACCTTCCTGATAGTTCTTCACCTTCCAGGTTGCTTTCTCGCTCCATGGAACTCGGAGGTTAATCTTCGCGCCCTCCTCCTTGACAGGACGCATCACGCCATCCTGCTGGTTGAGCACATAGATGTCACCATCGGTAGAAATCATGTCCTCATTGAGTTTGATGCAATAGACATGCGGGTTGCCCCAATACATATAAGCCTGTCCATCGCTATCCACAAAGACAGAGGGGTCTATATCATCCCAGTGCTCCGTCTGCCATACCAGCGGCTTGCCAAGAGGATCCTTGAAAGGTCCGTAAGGTGAATCGGCCACCAACACACCAATGCCATGACCATGAAGTGGAGCATAGAGATAATACTTGCCATTGCGCTCTACGGTCTGAATGGCCCAAGCACCATTGTCGCGGGTGCGCCACGAGAACTCCTTCAGCGAAGCCACAGCACCATGTTCGGTCCAGTTCACCATATCGGTAGTTGACCACAGAAGCCAGTCATACATAAAGAAGCCAGCCGAATTCTTTTCGTTGAGATCGGGAATATCCTCTGGAGAAGCATCATGCGAGGTAAAGAGGAACAAGGTGTCGCCCACCACGATGGGTGAGGGGTCGGCTGTATACTTGGTCTGGAAGAGCGGCATGTTGACGCTAAGCGGATCGTTGACAGGATAAACCACCAAGACGAAGCCACCACGAGGGCGGCAGGTTATCTTGTCAGGATAATCCTCCTGAAGGGCCACATGGAAGTTACGTTCGCCGGCATCACCGTAAAGCATGATATCACCATGCTGCTTACCCTGCTTCAGGAAAGAGAGGTCGAGGGGCAGGGTCTTCTCTTCGTCAGTACCATTGATACCAGCAATATACCAGGTCTTACCACTGCGACGTGCCATCACCACTGACTCACCGGGATAGCCAGAGAGCAGACGAGTCTCGTCCCAAACTGTCGGCAATAGTCCCAGAAACTGCTGCACATCATGGGGCTGAGCCAGAAAACTTTCCGGGCGATCGGCCAGATGCTGCAAGGCGCTCTCGAAGAGCACCGTGAGTGCCAGTTCGTGGGCATGGGTGGTGATATGCGGATGTTGCGAGTCGCTGAAGGCGCAAGGCGTATAGTCCATAGGACCAATCACGTTACGTGTGAAGGGCAACGTGGCATTATGAGCCGCAGCCTTTGCAGTAAAAGTGGGCACATTATTATACCACTCAGCGCCATAGACACCCTCTGTGCTCATCAGATTGGGATATGTGCGCTGCCAGCCCCGGGGCACGGTAGCACCATGGAAGTTGACCAGCAGATGATACTTGGCAGCACTCTCCAGCAGGTCAATGCAAAAATCCATATTCTGCTGGGTGTCGCCCGAGAAAAAGTCGATCTTCACGCCAGCCACTCCAATACGCTCGCACCATGCAAATTCCTTTTCACGGTCCTCAGCCTTGTTCAAGCGGAACTTAGGCGTCGGTGCACCGTCTATCCATCCCACCGACGAGTTATACCATATCATGGGCTTCACCCCCTTCGACTTGGCATAGGCCACGGCATCCTCAATGGTTTTGCCATCCAGCATCTCGTCCCATTCGGCATCAATGAGCACATAGGGCAAACGAAGCGTGGCTGCCATATCCACATATTTCTTGATAATCTGATAGTCGTTAGACCCATGGTTATAGGCCCAATAGACCCACGATACCACGCCAGGCTGAATCCAACTGGTGTCATCCAGTTTGCAGGGTTCCGACACATCGGTCACTAAGGTCGACTGTACCACATCGGCCAGTGTACCAATGATAGCCACGCGCCAAGGCGATGGGCAGGCGGTGAGCGCAGACTGGCTTCCATCGGGTACCACCTGATAGATATTACCCGTGCTGTGAAGGCTCGAAGCAGCCTGCCCGCGACTGATGTTAGCCTCGGTAATAAGAGTAAACACACCGTCGGTTGGTTCCAACAAGGCAGGATAGCCCCAACGGCCGTCAGTAGCCGTCGTGGTCAGGGGGAAGAAACCCTCATAAGAGTCTTTCCACTTCATCATCCAGCGCTTCGTGCCCTCGGCAATGCGATAGGCGGTCTGCTCGACCTGTGCCTGCGTCGTCTCATAGCGGAAAGCCACACCGTCATTATAGAGTCGCATCGTCATGGTTACCTGCGGGCTCAGCACCACCCGATACTCGTTGGCTTCATTGGTGCAATGCAGCCTTTTACCAGCCACCATGGTATAGTCGTCTTTTACCAAACGAGGCTTCCCCACCTCAAAGGTCTTAGTGTCGCCGTAGCCCACCACGGGAATATCGAGCGCGGGCTGCTGCTGATAAAACACCACACAGCCGCCATCCTTCGGCATCACGGTGAGTTTGCCATTAGGCGAAGTCATGTCGGCGGCCAGCCCCACACTGGCCATGCCCATCAACATGAGCAGGAAAAGAACTTTCTTCATATTGGGAATTTGTTATTTCAATGTTTCGAATTTGGCATTCTTCTCTATCGTCCAGCCCTCACGCTGCGACAGCCCGCAGTCCTTGCCCTTGAACATCTTGGCCGACTGCTTATCGCCCTTCAACTGCCAGTTAAGCCAGTTCAGAGCCACCACGGCAAACTCACCGCCGTGGGCCTGACGATAGGTACCGCCATGCCCCACAGGCAGATTGGCAGCACAGGCTGGCACATGGTTGATGAGACGGAAGTCGTCCATACCGTTCTCGTAGGCAATGTCGGGTTTGCCACCTAGAATATATATGATGCTGGTGTGAATATCATTAAGTTTCGACTTGTCGGGCATGGGCATTCCCCCCACCGCCTGTGCACGGTTACTGTTCTTAAACAGACCGCTGTTGCAAATCATAAGCGTTTTTATGCGCGGGTCGCCACAGTTATAGAGCGTCTGCAAACCGCCGCACGACATACCTGCCACACAGATATTCTTCACATCTATCTTATTATAATAAGGTGATTTCGGATCGGCATTCTGAGCCATGACCCAGTCAATGGACTCTATCTGCTGCTGTGTGGTCGACATGGGACCCTGATAGGGCTTCTCTTCCATGGGGATATAGCCCGTGGCCACGACTAGATAGCCATGCGATGCAATTTCGTTGAGAAACTTGTAGTGTTCCCAAGGTGAGTTGGTGCAGGCACCATTGCCCCAAACCAACACAGGCAAGGGTTTCTTTTTGTTGAAAGCCGAAAGGTCTTGCGGTACGAAGATGGTATGAGCATCAAGCGTAGCCTCTTCCTTCATTATCGCCTTATATTGGCCCTGTCCACCCTCTTCTACTACGAGCGATTGCAGGCCACGAACTTCCCACCAGTCGAAGTTGAAGAGTTTCGGTCCCTTACGACCAGTGAAAGCGAAATAAAGGTCATGCTTGCCTTCTGCCTTCTTCGTGAAATTTACAGTCAGGGTCTGCCATTTTTCCCAACCGCCAGTGCCGGGAACCTCCATACGAGCCAACAGTTCGCCATGCAGGCTGTCGAGGCGCACCTCTATCTGTCCGCCGCGCAAGCCGCTGGCCACGCGGGCAATGAACTGCTTCGGCACGTTCAAACTAAAGTCCACGTTCTGCAATTTGATAAAGTCGCCGTTATGGATTTCCGTCACATAGACGCCAATCTCATCGTTCTGTTCCGTCTTCACGCCACGCGAGAAGGCCATGGTCTCTGCCTCCACTCGTCTGTAGGGATTGAAGGTTGCAACAGGCTTCACCCCCCCGTCGGTAGGCAGGATGGTTGGGAACGAGCCATCGGCATTATAGGTAAACTCCTCGACAGCCACACTGCGGCCGAAGCCTCCGCCGTTAGGCAGTTTCCCAGTATGATAGAAGAAATAGGAATGGCCCTTGAAGTCGGCTACACCACAGTGGTTAGTAAACGACTTGGTATCGCTGAGCGGCATAATCTCACCTGCATAGGTCCAGGGGCCTGTGGGCGACGGTGCCGTGCTATAACTGATATGCTCGGGTACACCACCGGCCGCATACAACAATTGATAAGCCTTTGAACTTTCGACTTTGAATTTTGAACTATCCACTTTCCTTAGCCAGGGGCCTTCCACATATGAGTCCTTGTATTTCTTCCCCTTCTCGCGCTTACTCATCATCGGACTGCCAAAGGCCTCTTCAGTCATGTCGAGGCGGCCCAGTTCGCCGCTATAGGAAATCATGTCGGGGTTCAACTTCAGGTAGTAGCACTGCGGATTACCCCACATCAGCCATGCCTGACCATCGTCATCAATCATCACGGTGGGATCGATATGATCCCACGAGCCATTCTCAAAGAGCGGTTTTCCGATGGCATCCTTGAAAGGTCCAGTAGGACTGTCGCTCACAGCCACGCCAATGGCCATACCTTTGGAAATCTTGCTATGGGCACAGATATACCAATAGAACTTACCGTTGCGTTCAATGGTCTGTGAGGCCCAGGCACGGTCATCAGCCCACGAGAAACTCTCAAGTGCCAGTGGTGAGCCGTGGTCAGTCCAGTTCACCATATCCTCCGTAGAATACACACGCCACTCCTGCATCCAGAAGAAATCGGCATTGTCTTCATCATGCCCGGTATAGACATACATACGGTCGCCATGAACCATAGGAGCGGGATCGCTGGTGCACCATGTCTGCACAAACGGATTCTGAGCATTTGCAGCCATGGCCGTCATCGCCATCAAGGCTGCTGTCATCATTGTCTTTCTCATCTTTTTGTATTGTGTATGGTTATTTTGAATTCATGTCCCTTATGTCGGCTCACCTTGAGTTTGCTTTTGGCATCATTCCATCGGAAAGTAATGCGCGAGCATTTTCCATTCTGATAAGCCATTGTCGTACCATCATCCTCATAAAGTGTGAAGGTGGCATCAGCCCCAGGATAAACCAGCACCTCGTCATTGCTGAAGGGGATGATACTGCCGGCACGCACAAAGACAGGGATGCGTGCCTTGGTCACGGTGGTTGTCACAGTCTGACCACCGTCATAGTGCCGACCAGTATGATAGTCGTACCAGCCGCCTTTTGTCTTAGGCAGATAGGTCTGCCAATCGCTGACATTAGGCTCCGTCACTGGACTGATGAGCAAAGCAGGCCCGAACATATACTCATATTTCTGTTGCAACGCCTGCCCATCATCAGCAAAATCAAATACCAACGGGCGCATCAACGTCGAGCCCTCAAAGGTGATATTTGCTGCCACACTATAGATATAAGGTAACAAGTGATAGCGCTCCTGCAGACAAGCAGCGATGATGGTCTTGGCCTCGTCGCCATAGTTCCACGGCTCGGTGTTGCTCATATAGCCATGCACACGCATCAGCGGCAGGTAGACACTCGTCTCTATCCAACGTAGCATTCGTTCGATATAAGCCTGATCAGTATACTGATTGCCAGGACGGAAGAAACCACCAGCATCATAGGTCCACCATGGGATGCCAGCAGCCTGCAGTCCCAGTCCCGCCGTTATTTGCCGACGGAAGGTCTCCCAGTCGTTACCCACATCACCGCTCCACAAGGCCGAGCCATAACGCTGTATGCCAGGGAAGCCGCAACGGGTCAATATCATGGGACGTTTACGTGAAGAGTGAAGTCCTTCATAGACAGTCTTATTCACCAACAGCGGATAGACATTACGGACCTCTTCCCCACTCCACTGACCGTTGTTCACCCGACGGCCCACGAGGTCGTCGTTCTCGGGTTCCGTGGCATCCTGCCACCAGGCATCGATACCAAGGGGCACCAGGCGAGTTGAGAAATTCTTCCAGTAGGCAGCAGCGGCATCAGGATTAAAGAAGTCTATCCAGTCGGTGCCGGGAATATAATAGCCATCGGCCGTCATCTGCCTGCCCACCTCCGAGTTCTTGTCAATCTTCGACCATACGCTCACCATCAGCCGCATGTCCATGGCATGCAGGCTGTCGGTCAGAGCCTTGGGGTCGGGATAATATTCCTCATCGAAACGCATGGAGTTCCAACCGTACTTGCCCCAGTATTGCCAGTCTTGCACCAGCACATCCACGGGCATCTGCTCCTGGCGGAAGCGGTTAGCCGTCTGCAAGATTTCTTCCGACGAATGGAAACGCTCCCGACAGTGGATATAACCCAATGCCCAGCGAGGCATCAGCGGGGCTTCTCCTGTCAGTTCACGATAGGCTGCGATGATTTCGTCGGGAGAACCCACGAACACCGTATAGTCAACAGCCTGCGCTATTGGAGAGCGCAGCACCGTCTCATCATTCACCTTATTATAATATAAGACGGGCACATCACCCTTCGACAGTTCTGCCGTCACCACATGGCGGCCAGCCTTCAGGCTGACGATGGCCGAGGCCGTAGGTGGCAGCCACAAGTTCTGCATCTCAATGACCGTCTGTCCGTCGATGGCTAGGTTATGCCTGCGTGCCATCTTCTGCCCTACATCAAGCAACAGCGAGTAGTCGCCATCCTCTGCAATATCAAGCGTAGCCTCATAGATATTCCGCTGGCGCACCTCCTTCTTACCTCCTTCGGTTGAGGTGACCTCAACCACCTCACTGTCTCCCCCCTCTTTCTGGAGAGACAAGGGAAGGTTATTGCCACACGGGTTAAACTCCACCAACCCGTAGTTGTTCCACAGCACGCCATAGCCCTTGCTCGACAGCACCATCGGTATGGCTATCTGTGTATTGACCTGGGTGAGTCGTCGCGACAGCCCGCGCACATCACTATAGCCGTCCTGAAACTGACCCAGACCATAAAGGTGTTCATCGCGGGGCGAAGCGAACGCCAGCGTTGCCTCACTACCATTCATCTCATGGGCAGTGGCTGTAAAGACCGTCTGTCCAGCAGCATTACTGATGCGCACTACTTGCTTGTCGGCATCCACGCTAACCGCCACGGCATTGCCCTCCACCTCATCATCCTTTACATAGACCCAGTCAGGCAAGGTGGTCTCTGTTGTTTTCTCCCAGTATTGAATTCTCACGGCATTCTTGGCAACGGTTCTCACACGGAGCGTTCCCTTGCCAAACGGCATCTCGCCAGCCATCGCCGTGATGGCCAGCAAGACAACAGAAATGAGGCAAAGCAGTCGTTTCATCCTATCTTTATATTATGAATTGTGAATTGT
>CAMHDT010000040.1 GCA_946183985.1 uncultured Prevotella sp. | reverse complement strand
ATATAAAGAAAAAAGCCAAACTCTTTCGCGAGTTTGGCTTTGTCTGCTGTGAATGCTTCCCTATAACATAACATCAAATTGGATTCACTGTTTCGCTAGTGTCTGGAAGTCAGAACGTATAGGTTAGCGTAAGAAGAACCTGATGGCGTTTGTTGTTGACTTTCACAATGTCGGCAATATTGTCATCGGCAGCATCGTTGGCATCCGTATAACTCATGAATGGCTCGAAGTTACCGTTACGTACCTGATACTGATAAGCGGCATCAAGTTTGAGATTTCCCATCTGATAGCCCAGTCCGCATGTGATGCGATTGGTGCCTTCCCAGTTGGTATAGTCGGTAGCCGAACTATAGTAGGAGCCGGCAGAGTTGATGGTTCCATCCTTAAATCCGTTCTTCTCGTACATGGGCGTTATATAATTATAGCCAAAGCGAACGGCCATTTCCGGAACAGGCTTGAGTTCTGCGCCGAGTTTAATTGTTGATACACCTTTGAGTGTGGCTGCAGTATGGCGGTTCATGGGTTCGTCACTCTCACTTGTCTCGGTGTAGTCATCGTACCACCAGTTGTAGTGTTCGCCAGTCTTGTAGCGTGAGTCGAGATGTCCGTAGTCGGCATACTCATAACTTGCTCCCAGTGCAATGCTGTTGCCAATAGTATGTCCGAGGCTCAGGCCAAATTTCCAAGGTGTGTTAAGTCGATAGTCATAGTTCTCATGATTGCTGGCACTGCCCGACTCATCGGTAAGGGTCGTATAGTTGCTGGTAGACAGGTCATACCAGGTGGGCGTTGCCACAGAAAGTCCAATACGGAACGGCGATGTCTCAACAGGTCGTATAATCATTCCAAATTTTACATCAGCGCCTCCGCCTGAGATCTTACGGTCGTCGGCCACGCGGATCCAATAATTTCCGGGCAGTTGTTCAACGTACTCGCCATAGTGCTTGTAATTAACATCATAGAGTCCGATGGTGAGTCCGAGGTATACGCGATTGTTGATATTGCCGCTCATGTTGAAGTCATATTCGCCGATATAGCCAGTATGCGAACGGTCCATGGTGTAACTGTTAGCCTCGTCGTAGTACCATGTGTTAGTGTTCTGGTCGTAGAGCAGGTTGCGAGCATAAATATCATCCAGTTGGTTGCACTGAATATTTGCCCTATCGAAGTTAGGAGCACCAGCACCGTTTCCTTCAAAAAGGAGACCTGCCTTTGCCTTGGCATAGGTCAGTTTGTTTTGCGAGGCATTATACAAGTTGTCGGCAGCCGACAGGATATAGTTGAAGTTCTTGCTCTTGTGATAGTTGAAAGCAAAGTTGATGTATGAGTTCTCGCCTGTGCGTGCTGCATAGACAAGACCAATCTGGTCGAAACTCATGTTGGTCTTATGCCCGCTGGCAAAACTCTTTGCATCTTCCTGGCTTACCATGCCAAAAGAAAGGTTTGCACTAGACTTGCGGAACATGCCGATGCCTGCAGGATTAGTGGATATGGTGGATATGTCAGCCCCAAGTGCTTCCATAGCACCGCCCATGCCCACATAGCGGGCCGTACCATTCAGGTCCTCTCCTACCAACTTGGCATTTTCATAGGTTTCTTGTGCAGCCACGGGCAACATGGCCAGTGAAAGAACTGCAAGTGATATATACTTTTTCATAATCGTCTGATAATCAACTGTTATAAGTTATCTATTTCCTGTAATACATTATCTCCTGCCACCGCCGAAAGAACCGCCGCCTGAACGACTGCCGCCACCTCCTCCAGATGAGCGACTGCCACCGAATGAGCCACTGCTACTTGACGAACGGCTGCCTCCAAACGATCCGAAACTGCTGTTTGACGAAGAACTACTGCTGCTGGGAGTGTACGAACGGGTGCTGGAAGAAGTGCTGCTGGAGCGTGAGCCTCCAAAGTTCCCATTTGAATTTGAGTAACCTCCCGAGGACATGCGGCTGGTGGTGACGCCAGTGTTGCGTGTGCCAGAAGTCCTGCTTCCACCAAACGAACCGCCTACAGTCCGACTGCCGCCGAAGGTGCCAGTGCCATAGGAGTGCGTACGGCCATTGCCGAAGCCTACGTTGCCTGAACCTGCAATGCGTCCGTGATTCTGTGTGCCGGGGTAAGTATGGCTGTAATAGCCTTTTCCATAATAATGGTAGGGTCTGTAGTAGTGGCTATAGCCCCATCCGCCATACCATCCATAATGCCTATACGGGTATCGCCAACTCCAACTGTAGCCATAGTACCATGGATCGTACCATCCATAATGCCAGGAAGAATAGTACCAAGGATCGTACCAGGAGTCATACCAGGGATAATATGAGGAATAATACCAAGGAGAATGCCATCCCCAAGCATCATCGCGTCCCTGTGCATAACCATCCCAGTAGGCCGTTGACGGAGCATAGTCGTCCCATTTCGACATCTGCCTTGTCAGCGAGAAGTCGCCTGTTGAGTCTGGGTAGACTCCTTCAACAGGTGCAAACGAGATAATGTCACCCGTATCGGCAGGCAACACCACGTAACTGCTTCCACGGCGATTATATTCGTCAACATTCCTTGAAGAGCCCGAATAGTAGGTACTCTCGTTAGAAGGCTGGCTGTTCACTGTTTTCGCAGTTGTCTTTGTCTTGCCAGGAACAAAGTACATGTCATCGTCCTGTGCCATCATCGTGAGCGGAAGTGCTCCGAAGACCATTGATAGTAACATCCACTTTTTCATATTCATATTCATATTCTTAAATATATTGTTTACATAATTAAGTATGCTGTTTTCGACTCGTAAGTATGCTGTTTTCAACTCGTAAGTATGGCACTTTTTTTTGTAACTATGATGTTTACGATGCAAAAATACGATTAATTCCTATGCAAAGATACGGAAAAACCCTAAAATGTAGTAGGATTTTCCCTATTTTTATTAATTTTGCATGTAAAATTAACAAAGAAATGAAATATTACGAAGTAAGATTCCACATTGAATCGCCTGCGGAAATGATGCAGGATGCACGTGATATAGTGGCGGCACTGGCTGGTGAGGCAGGTTTTGAAACGTTTGAAGATACGGACGAAGGCATTACCGGCTATGTTCAGCAGGCGGTGTTTGACAAACCGATGCTCAGCAGCCTGCTGGCTGATGTTCCCCTACCTTCCTGTAAAGTCACTTTCAGTGTAAGCGAGGCCGAAGACAAGGACTGGAACGCACGATGGGAAGAAAATGGCTTTGAGCCGATTGTTGTAAAAAATACGGATTCAGGTGCAAACAATGGGAAAAGTGTCGTCATTCATGATGGTCGCAACCTGCCACAGGAGCACTCTTCACAGGCTAACATCATAGAGATTGAGATAGATGCGAAGATGGCTTTTGGTACCGGCACACACGAGACCACACGCATGATGGTTTCTGCTCTGCTCGACATTCCTCTGCGCGGCTGTCGTGTGCTCGACTGCGGCACAGGAACAGGTATTCTCGCTATAGCAGCCTTGAAACTGGGTGCAAGCCTCGCCGTGGGTTATGACATTGATGAATGGAGTGCCGACAATGCGCGTCACAATGCGGTTATCAACCGTGTTGACGAGCACTTTACATCATTGCTTGGCGATGCTTCCATCTTGAAAGAAGTGACAGGTTCGTTTGATGTGGTTTTGGCAAATATCAACAGAAACATCCTGCTCAATGATATGGAGACCTTTGTCAGCAAGATGGCCCCCCACTCTACCCTGCTACTCAGCGGCTTTTACATGCAAGACATTCCTTTGCTTGAAGAAAAAGCCACCGTGCTCGGACTGAAAAAACGAGCCCAGCAGCACGATGGCGACTGGGCTTGCGTAGTCTTTTCTAAGGAATAAGCAGCGAACTGTCGCCGTAACTCAGGAATCTGAAGTCGTGAGACAGGGCATAGTCGTAAATTTTGTGCCAATCACCGTGAACGAAGGCGCTTACCAATAGCAGCAAGGTAGATTGCGGCTGATGGAAATTGGTGACCAGCATACAGACGATCTTATAGTCATAGCCTGGAGCAATGATAATCTGCGTACTGGAGTGCAGGGTCTTCAGACCATTGCGGTCGAGCCAGTCGAGCAAAGCCTGAATAGCAGCACGTGGAGATACATCCATTGTTGCGGCAGCCGCTCGACCTTGGTCGCTTGTTCCGAAGGTCTCAAGAAATTCTTCACTTTTCACTCTTCCCTTTTCCTTTTCATACGGTTCCCATTGGTTCACGTGAAGATCTGCCTCCTGGATGTTGGGATTAGCCATTACCTTTAGGCCCATATAATACAGACTTTCAAGCGTTCGGACACTGGTAGTACCAACGGCAATGGCACGACAATCATGGCTCAGCAGTTTGACAAGAGTCTGACGGTGCACACTGATATATTCCGTATGCATCTCATGTCCCTCTATTTCCTCACTCTTCACTGGCTTGAATGTGCCGGCACCAACATGCAAGGTCACTTCCTCACGGTCTATGCCTTTGTCATCAAGCGCGTCAAGCACCCGAGAAGTAAAGTGCAGGCCGGCCGTTGGAGCCGCAACACTACCCTTTATCTTGGAATAAACTGTCTGATAGGTGGTCTTATCGCTCTCCTGAGTCTCACGGTTCAAGTATGGCGGAATGGGCAGTTCGCCCATCGCCTCAAGTATTTCGGCAAACGAGACAGTCGATGAATCGGAGGTCGTGTGCCATTCAAACATAATGAGATGGCTGGTACCCCTCATCTCCCCACGTTTGGCCATAATCTTGACCTGCGTATGGTTTACTTCTATCGTCCGTGTCAGCGTGCCTTCCTTCCATTTCTTCAAGTTGCCCACAAGGCAAAGCCACGAGCAGCATCCACGTGTCTGGAACATCTGCTCATAGTCTGCAGGAAGTGCTGGTTCCAATAGAAACACTTCAATCTGTGCTCCCGTGTCCTTTCTGAAATGCAAACGTGCCTGAATTACCTTTGTGTTGTTGAACACCATCAGTGCCCCAGAGGGCAGATAGTCGGTCAGGTTATAGAAGTGATCTTCCGTCACTTCTCCATGCCTATATACAAGCAGTTTAGACTGGTCGCGTTCCGCCATGGGAAATTTTGCAATGCGCTCATCGGGCAGCGCATAGTTATAGTCGCTTATGTGTATGTGTCGTGTATCCATTTCTGATGAATTATACGTAAAGATAGAAACAAGCCCTGAAGATAGCATAGATGAGCGTCATGACCATAACAGAAATGACCATATCGACATCGGCTATCAGGTAGCCCGTGGCTGTATATTGATTGGAAATATAGCCAACGGGAGCAAACAGCCGCTTGGACAACCGGCGGTGCAGCCACCAAACAAAAACGCCAACGATGGCCCCCCACAACAAACCACACAGGATGTCGCCAGGGAAATGCACGCCCAGATAAACACGTGTCCAGCAGTTTACCAGCGACCAAGCAACCAAGGCCACAGTAAGCATCCGGCTCCGGATTAGCAAAGACAGGAAGATAGCGATACTGAATGTGTTTGACGCATGTGCCGAGAAGAAACCAAAGCGTCCACCACGATAGTTGTTCACCACATCAACGAGCATGCCTATCTGCAGGTCGTGTGTGGGACGCCATCGTGCCACGTTAGGTTTGACAAACATATCGTCGAGCGAACCTGCCAGAAAAGTACAAAGTGCGGCACATGCTACCACAAGAAGCACTTTCAGCATTGCATCGTTGTTCTTCAGTACGATAAAGAACACGGCTAAATATAGTGTTATCCACGTTGATGCCGTTGTGAGCGTCTTCACTAACCCGTCAAGAAAAAGCGAGTCGCTGCCATTGAACATGAGCAGGCACTGCTTGTCGAATTCTATAAGTGCAGTCCAGTCCATTCAAATTACTTCTATTTGTTCGGTTTTGAGCCATCCCTGTTTGCCATCAGGCACGCGAATCTCCTTCCAGTCGCTCATTGTTTCGTCGGTAATCGTTACTTTCGTGCCTTCGTGCAGTATGAACAAATCTGTACCCCCTTGTGCAGGCGTACTCTTGACTGACACAGCCGACTGAATGATGACGGCACCGTCGCGATGCAGGAAGCGCTGACGCTGCTGCCATGCAAAGACATTGAACAGGATAAAGGCAACAATGGCAATAATACCGCCGAAGAAGCCTATCTTCCTGAACCCGACAGACCCAGCAAAGAGATATATCAGAAGGAGAATGATGGCCAGTGCCAGTGTCATTAATGCCGCATAAGCCCACCCGTCGACATTGGTGAGATTGATGAGTGAATGGTACCAAGTAACAAAGAACATTTCCGACTCTGGCACAATCTTGTCCACAGTCTTGCTCTGAGCCATCTGCAGATTAAAGCGGATGTCAGCATCGCCAGGTGAGAGAAGTAAGGCACGCTCATAGGCAATGATGGCATGAGTGATGTCGTCAATGCGATAATAGGCATTGCCCAGATTATAGTACAGGTCGGCACTCACGCCTTGCTGCAGCAAAGCCTCATAACCGGCTATCGCCGTCTGATAGTCCTCATTGACATAGGCACTGTCGGCATCAGCCTTTGTTACAGCCTCTGCCGTCATAGGGAGCATACATGTCAGCATCAGGACAACGGCAAGTGCTGCTGCTTTCTTCGTCTTTCGCTTCATATTGTCCTCAATTTGCTCTATGGCGGTCATAGCCTTTTCATAGACCTTGCTCATATTTCCCTTCGGGTCGCCAGGTGCATAGCGTTCAAACTCGCATTCGTCGATGGCCGCAATAAACTCTGCAATAGTATCACTACTCACATTGTGTAACTGTAGTTTATCGGCAATGTTTTCACGCGACAGTTGTTCAACGGGCATATTCAGTTTGTCGCCCACATATCCCCATAGTGCCCTAAGCACTTCGTCGAAGAACTGGCCGGGTTTGTTCTCTTTCATAAGCCTTGCAGCCTGCTTCAATCGTTTGGTTGCCACCTTGTTTGCCTTCTTTCCGCGTGCTTTCACCAGGTCGGCATTCTCTATGGCACGCTTACGGAAGATGAGGAACAGTGAGATAAATACCAGCAGCAGCGTTCCGAAGGCTATCCAATACCATTGGCTCAAGAAGAACAGTTCATCTGTCTGACGCAAAGTCGTATCTCCTGTCTTTATAAAGCGGATGTCGTTTGCCAGCATCTCCACATCCTCCTGTCCTGTATACTGGTGGATATTGCTGTCACTCCCCTCGCCCTTGGCAACAGTCAGATGGAACGCTTCTGATGAAATGGTCTTGTAAGCATGTTCCTGGGTGTCGAAATAGATGAAATCAACGGGAGGAATATCATATTGTCCCTGATGACGAGGTACGGCAAGATACTCAAAG
This sequence comes from uncultured Prevotella sp., assembly GCA_946183985.1. GTDB lineage: Bacteria > Bacteroidota > Bacteroidia > Bacteroidales > Bacteroidaceae > Prevotella. Next base: position 10,382 of record CAMHDT010000040.1, on the reverse strand, counting down.
ACCACACTGCCCTCATGACCATTGGCCGTGAGACGGGTATTCTCAGTGCGCTTCACATCATAAGTGTCGAAGTCGGCAGGGAATTGAACCTGTGGCTCTTTGAGCAGTTGGAGGTTGCCCGTTCCGCTTACTGTAACCTTAATGGTAAACGGGTCGTTAGCCTTGACATCCGTCTTGTCTATCTCTGCCGTCATCGACAGATGGCCTACTCCGCCAGAGAAGCCATCTGGCCGCTTGGGAAGTGGTTCGACCTCAATCTCCACGCCAGGAGCCTTGATTTGCTTTCTTACCTCCTCATAGCCTGAACCGCCATTGAAGAAGGCCTCAAAAGGATCAACATAGCGGTTGCGCTGCATCACGGTGCCTGTAAACATGATGGATGGAATTTCCAGTCGGCCTGTCATTTGCGGAAACATGACATATTGGCTCCATGTCACAGTGTTGTAATTTCTGCCATTGAATTGTTCAACCTTGAAACTTTTCTCTTGTGGCAACGGAATTTCCTGCGAGTGGAAACCATTCAGATCTGGCATTTTTCCCTCAAGTTGTGTAAGGTTGACAAGAGTATATACCTTATACGTGAGCAACACGGGCTCCTGTTCCACCACTTTGCGCTTCGATGCACTTACTTTGATGAAAAGGTCGCTGCCGGATATGGCCGTTCCTGTTGGCCGCACCTCGGCCGTTCCCTGCGAGTTGTTTGTACCGCCATTATTTCCGCCTTGAGCCTGGCCAGCCACCTTTATCTTCAAACTGGCTGAAGACACCTGCTTTCCATCAATAGTAGCAGATGCAGCAGGAATAGTGAATGAACCTTCTTTCGTGGCACGAAGAATATATGTATACGTAGTAGACGAGGTCTGCGATGTCTGTCCGTTAACCCAACTATAACTCGACTGTGTGGAAGTGGTAGGGCCTATGAGAATCTCTAAGGCATCGGGCATCTGGCCTAAGCGGAAGTTGCTCACATCCTGTGAGTTTGCCGTGAAAGTTAGTCTGAACTGCTGGTTGACGGCTACCTGCTGCTGCGCATTGGCAGTGAGGGTTTGCGCCACCGCGTGGCAGAATGACAAATGCCAGATGATAAATGATAAACTTATCGCCAACCATTTATGTGTTGCTATCCTATTCATTGTCGTATTCTTTCTTTTTGTTACCAGTTCTTCTCTATGCGACGCCGTTGTGTCTTTTGTTGCTGTTCATTCACACGGCGCTGTGTCTGCTTTTCGCGCTGCATGGCAGCATCAAGCATTCGTTCGGCAGTCTCGCGGTCCATAGGCGGATCTTGTTGCTGATCCTGCTGGTCTTGGTCCTGATTCTGCTGTTGCTGGTCCTGATTTTGTTGTTGCTGTTGCTGATCCTGGTTCTGGTCTTGATTATCTTGATTGTTGTTGCCGCTGCCTCCATTGTTATTGTTCTTGAGTTGATGCTGACAAACAACAAGATTATAGCGCGATTCATCATCATTAGGATTATTGCGCAAGGCTTCCTTGTAGGCTTCAATAGCATTGGCAAAGTCGCCAGCGCTTTGATATAGAACACCTGTGTTGTGAAAGGCCTTTGACTTTCGCAGGGGATTCTTCTCGTTTTCGGCTGCATAGGCATAGCGTTGAATCATAGAGTCGCGTTGTTCCTGCTGCGTCATCTTCCAGTTGTCAGGAAACATAGCCGTAGCCAGGTTATAGTTCACGCGAGCATCAGTAGAATCTGCATTCAGTCCCTTGTAATAGGTCACCAGCGCATCCTGTCGCTTTCCTTTCCAGAACTGTCTATTGCCGTGACGCACCATCTTTCTTGCCTGAAGGTTGTTCTGCGCCACAGCGCTGTTAAATGACATTTGACACATGATAAATGACAAGCCAATCACCACCATCCATCTATAATGTATATTTCTGCCTTTCATCTCTTGAAGAGTTTGATTTTCTTAAACACAATATTCTTGCGGTCAAGCAAGCATATTTCAATGATCAGCAACAGAAGAGCAATAATGCCCACTGCCTGAAACTGTTCGTCGAAGTCGCTATAGACCGTACTTTCCATCTTCTGCAGATTGTCCAGTTCATTGTCCAGCAATCGCTGTGCGCTGGAAGTGTTGTCCACATGGATATAGGCGCCATTGCCGGCCTGCGCAATTTCCTTGCACATGTCTTCGTTCAGCCGCGACATCACCGTTTCACCGTGATTGTCAATCATGAAACTACCCGTCTCTGGGTCAGGCACAGGCGACCCGTTAGTGTCGCCAAAGCCGAGCACATAGACATTCATGCCTTTTTCCTTTGCCGCGTTGGCAGCCTCTACGGCTCCGCCCTCATGGTCTTCTCCATCCGTAATGACGATAATGGCTTTTCCCACATTCTCCTGCTGAGTGAAACTATAAGTTGCCATTTCAATGGCAGCCTTGAGATTGGTGCCCTGATTGACCATCATCGAGGGGTCGATGTTGTTCAGGAACATCTTTGCCGATACATAGTCGCTAGTGATGGGTAACTGCACAAAGGCATCACCAGCAAAGACAATGAGGCCAATCTTGTCGTCTGTAAAATGATCTACCAGGTTCTCCACCATCATCTTTGCCTTGTCCAGTCGACTTGGATTAACATCTTTAGCACGCATGGAGTTGCTGATGTCAATAGCAATGATGGTTTCTATTCCTTCACGCTTCTCTTCGCTGATCCTGTTTCCCATTTGTGGACGTGCCAGCATGATGGCAAGCAAGGCAATGACCACCTCCAGCAAGCAGAACTTTACAAAAGGACGCCAGCGCGACACATCGGGCATAAGTGTCTTCAGCAGTTCTGTGTCGCCAAACTTGCGTAATCGCTTTTTCTGGTTGTAATAGGTGGCAAAGCGTATGAGTGCAAGCACCGCTACAACGAGCAGAAGCCATAGGTATTTAGGGTCTTCAAATCTGAACATTATGGTATCCTCCTGAAAATCGTTATTCTGAACAACACTTCCAAAGCAAGGGCAATAAAGGCTGCAAGGGCAAAAATCTGATAGGCCTCATAACGACGACTATAGCGTTGCACATCGATTTTCGATTTCTCCAGTTGATCGATGGCCTGATAGATTTCGCGCAACTCATTTTCGTCTTTTGCACGATAGAAGTTGCCTTTGGTGATATTAGCTATTCCTTTCAATGTTTCCGTATCAATCTCAACAGGAATCTGTACATATTGTACCCTATTGCCTACTGTCAGGGGGTAGCGAGCCGTACCGTTGGTGCCCACACCGATGGTGTAGACCCTGATGCCCATACTCTGCGCTATCTCTGCTGCCATCATTGGCGAGATGTCGCCGCGGTTGTTACTTCCATCAGTAAGCAGGATGATGACCTTGCTCTGAGCCTGCGAGTCTTTCAGACGGCTCACGGCACTGGCAAGTCCCATGCCTATGGCAGTGCCGTCTTCAATAAGGCCGCGAGCGGCTATATCTGTTCTTACACTCTGCAGCAGCGTGAGCAGCGAGCCGTGATCAATGGTCATGGGACACTGTGTAAAAGCCTCACCTGCGAAGATGGTAAGACCGATATTATCATTCGGACGTCCTGCAATAAACTCTGCCGCCACTTTCTTTGCTGCCTCGATGCGGTTAGGTTCAAGATCTTCGGCCAACATCGATGTTGATACATCCATAGCCAGCATGATGTCGATGCCTTCAACGGTTTCATTCTCCCATGAATTATGTGTCTGCGGCCTTGCCAGTGCAATGACGATAAGTGTGAATGCCGCTATGCGCAGAATCATCATGATGGGCATGAGCGTCACCTTCCAACTGCGTGGTGCATATCGCAAGGCAAACGTATCGGCCATACGAATGGTTGGCTCACTTTTCTTGCGAAACATGACATACCATATTATATAAGGTATGATGAGCAACAACAGAAGCAGATATTCTCGATTGGCAAATTCCATTATCAATTCACAATTATCAATTCACAATTCACAATTATCAATTCACAATTATATCAATTCCAAGATAGAATAAACCACATAGCACATCAATAGAAAGGCTGCTATGACAAACAGCGTGATGAACGTCTGGAGAACGCGGCGACTGGCCTTGGAGCGTTTCTCCTCCTTTGTCAGTTCCTGCTTCACCTGTTGCTTGGCAATAGGTACTTCAACCTTTGTCTTATTGATAAAGTCGATAGCACTCACCAAATTAGCATCGTTTTCATTGATTAATGTCGAATACTTGGCAAACTTCACGAGGTCGGCCGTCTGGAAGAGTTGGCTCAACTCGTCCATAGATGCAGCATCGCCCTTCTTCATCAGTTCGTCGATAATCTCTCTACTGGTCATCTCCATTGCATTGAAGCCATAACGCTCTTCAATATACTTGCGCAAGGTGTCGGTGAGTCGGGTGTAGTATTCCTTGGGATTCTCGACAGATGCAATCTTGTCAGCCTTGATTTCCTCAATAGCCTTCATGGCCACCTGGTGCGGCAGCAGTCGCTTCACTATTCTGATACGTGCAATGACAGGCTTGTTGTCGCGCAGGCGCAAGTAGAGATAATAGGCAATGGCGAGGAGCAACAGCATGACGACGCTGAGCCATAGTGGCGTTATCCATTCTTTCCACAGGAAGGGGTTGGCCTGCACATCCTTCGGACCGAAATAATTCTCATAATTGGTCGTGTCCACTTCCACCGTAAGGACCTTTAAAGCCAACTGGTTGGTCTGATACTCCTGACCGTTGACCTTCACCGTCATAGGAGGCAGGTAGTAGAGCGTGTCGTCGAACGAGGTGAGCACATAGTCGCGCTGATGGCGTGTGGCCCCATTGTCAACATCCACATCAGGAACATCGATCTTTCCCATGAACTCAACACCTATGGGCAGAAGTGCTTCCTGCGGGAACTCCACACTAGCATCGGCAGGAGCCGTTACTGACACAGTCAGTTTGACCTGCTGTCCCACCAGCATCTCCACAGCACTTATCTCCGACTCCACCTTCACCTGAGCCATAGCCATGAATGTGCATCCGATGAGTAATAATGTTATGAAGTGTCTTTTCATTTATCCACGTTTTTTAAATAGCCCCATGAGTGCCTTGACATAGTCTTCGTCGGTAGCCACACTCATGCTGTCGACATTGCTTTTCGCAAAGGTCTCCTTCAGGTCTGCCTGGCGTTTCATCCAGTAGCGGCGGTAGGACTCGCGCAGTTTTCTGCTGCCCGTGTCGATATACTGTTCGAAGCCCGTCTCTGCATCCACCACCTTCATCAGTCCCACATCAGGCAGGTCGGCGGTACGCTTGTCGTATACCTGAATGGCAACAATATCGTGCTTGCGATTGGCAATGGTCAGTTGCTGCAGGAAGTTCTGGCGCACATAGAAGTCGCTGAGCACAAATGCGGTACAGCGCCGCTTGCTGATGCCAGTAAGGAACTCTATGGCCTGTGCCACATCCGTCTGCTTGCTTTCAGCATGGAAGTCGAGCATCTCGCGTATGATGTAGAGGATGTGCTTACGTCCTTTCTTTGGAGGAATGTATTTCTCAATCTTGTCAGAGAAGAAGATAACGCCAATCTTATCGTTGTTCTGAATGGCCGAGAAAGCCAGCGTAGCCGCAATCTCCACCACCATATCGCGTTTCATCTGCTTCTGCGTACCGAAATCGAGCGATGCACTCACATCGACAAGCAGCATGACCGTCAGTTCGCGTTCCTCTTCAAACACCTTGACATAGGGCTTGTTGAACCTTGCCGTCACATTCCAGTCAATATCGCGCACATCGTCGCCATATTGATATTCGCGCACTTCAGAGAAGGCCATGCCTCGTCCCCTGAAAGCCGAGTGGTACTGTCCGGCAAAGATATTGGAACTAAGACCTCTGGTCTTGATTTCAATCTTCCTAACCTTCTTGATGATTTCACTTGTTTCCATCAGAGCGGTAGCAAATTATTCACTTTTCACTCTTCACTTTTCACTTTAAGGCACCTCCACCTTGTTGATAATCTTGCTGACGATCTCTTCGCTGGTGATGTTCGATGCCTCGGCCTCATAAGTCAGTCCGATACGATGGCGCAGCACATCATGTGCTACGGCACGCACATCCTCAGGCACCACATAGCCGCGGCGCTTGATAAAAGCGAAGGCACGTGCAGCCTTTGCCAGGTTGATGGAAGCACGTGGCGATCCGCCAAAGGAAATCATATCCTTCATGTCCTTCAGGCCGTAGCGGTCTGGATAGCGTGTGGCAAAAACGATGTCGGCAATATACTGCTCTATCTTCTCGTCGATATACACCTCGCGCACCACTTCGCGTGCCTTGATAATCTCCTGGGCCGATGTGACGGGAGTGACCTCTGGCAGCGAACCTGCAATGTTCTCACGGATAATCTTCTTCTCCTCTTCCAGCGTGGGATAGTCAATCACCACTTTCAGCATGAAACGGTCCACCTGTGCTTCGGGCAGCGGATAGGTGCCTTCCTGCTCAATGGGGTTCTGGGTGGCCATCACGAGGAAGGGATTAGGCAGGTCGAAGGTGGAACTGCCAATGGTGACCTGTTTTTCCTGCATGGCCTCGAGCAATGCGCTCTGCACTTTTGCAGGTGCACGGTTGATCTCGTCGGCCAGTACGAAGTTGGCAAACACGGGACCTTTCTTTGTGAGGAACTTCTCGTCTTTCTGCGAATAGATGAGTGTGCCGGTAACATCGGCTGGCAGCAAGTCGGGTGTAAACTGAATGCGGCTATACTGTGCATCGATAAGTTGCGACAGCGTCTTGATGGCCAGCGTCTTGGCCAATCCAGGAACGCCTTCGAGCAAGATGTTGCCATCGCTCAACAGACCTATCAGCAAAGAGTCTACCAGATGCTTCTGTCCAACTATTACACGATCCATTCCCGTCACCAGGTTAGTGACAAATGCACTTTGTTGTTCAATCCGCATGTTCAATTCGCGGATATCAATATTTTCAGCCATTTTATTACTTAATATTTATTGATTGTTTTTCTTTAAAAGTCGTTTCTTGGTCACCAGTTTCGGAATCTTAATCTCCTGTCCGGCTGTCAGCACATCTGATGCCTTCATGCCGTTATACACCTCAACATAGCATTCCATGTCGGGACCAAGAATACGTTTGCTCAAACGCTTCAGCGTCTCGCCCTCCTTCGCCTTTATAACGGTGTCTATGCCCACGATGCCATAGGCGCCGTGACGCACGCGCTCATCCAATGCTTCATACTTGCGCCATTCGGGCTCATCTGCAGCAAGCTGCTCCGACACTGATGTTTCCGCAGAAGGCTCTGCCTGCGCGTCTGCCTGCGTGATGACAGCAGTCGACAAGGTGTCATGTTGCTGCGTTGCTGTGTCGCGTAAGGTGTCTGTTGCCGCTATCGCAGGCTCCGATGCATCAACGGGAGCCACTTGGTGACTACGCTGTCCAAGCCAGTAGCCAACAAAGAAGCAGAATGCACATGCCAGCAAAACCAGCAGCAGCCAGAGCCACCAGCGCGATTTTTCCTCAGGTACTGACTCCTCAATTGCAAGGATCTCTTCTGTGGCAGGTATCTCTGCCAATGGTTCTACAGTCTGCTGCTCCTCTGCTTGAGGCTCCTCCTTCTGCGGCTCTTCCACAGGCTGCTTCTTCTGCGGCTCTTCCACAGGTTCCTCCTTCTTCGGCTCTTCCACAGGCTGCTCAACCTGCGGATTCTCCGATGCTTCATCGGCAGTTTCATCAGATGGTTCATCCTCATTGCTGTCTGACGGCGATTCTATGTCGGGGAAAGCGACTCCCTCATTCAGAATCACGGTCTCAAACTGCGAGAAAGGCTTGTTTACCAGGTCTTTCATCAGCGCGTCGGGGGTGAACGACAGACGCTGGTGGCCGCTGATGAGCACGCGCTCTCCCGTGTTCACATTGACGCTTTCGCGGGCGTCGATATCAATCACCTTGAAGGTGCCCAGACCTTTAATCTTGACGAGTCCGTCTTTGTCAATGCCTTCTTTTATCGTTTCCACAAAGGCCGCAATATACTGTTGGGCATCGCGGCGCGACAATTTCATCTTTCCTGCCAGCACCGCTGCCAGTTCGTTCATAAACATCTTACCCATAACTACTCTGCCCCTCCTTTCTTGATAGAGTCTTTCCATGCGGGATGTGGTTTGAAGCCGAGCACCAGTTTTGGCGGCACCAGCATTCGCTGTCCTGATGCGGGATTGACAATGACGCGCTCCATTTTCTTCTTCAGTTCAAAGGTGCCGAAGTTGGTTAGTTGTATATCGTTTCCCTCAATGAAGCAGTCGCCCATAGCATTGACCAGTTCTTCTGTAAACTGTTGTGCCGTAGCCGTTTTGCTGCCCATCTTCTTGGCAAGCGAACTGATAAATTCCTTGTTGTTCATCTATATTTTAATCTTTAATGTTTTACTTTTAATAATGTTCAATGGTCTGCACTTCTCCATATAGGTCAAACTCTTCGGCATCAGTCATCCTGACATCGTAGAGGCTCCCTATAGCCAGTGGCTGGCCATTGTTGCGGATCAGCACCTCGGGGTCTACCTCTGGCGAGCAGAACTCTGTGCGGCCAATATAATAGTCGCCCTCCACACGATCGATAATGACGGGCATGACGGAGCCTATTTTGGCGGCTTCAATCTCTGCGCTGATATTCTGTTGCACACGCATGAGTTTGTCGAGTCGTTTCTGCTTCACCTCCTCTGGCACATCGTCGGCATAGTTGGCTGCCGAGAAGGTGCCTTCCTCTTCGCTATAGGCAAAGGCGCCCATGCGCTCGAAGCGTGCCCATTTCACGAAGTCCACCAGTTCGCGGAAGTCCTCATCGGTCTCGCCAGGGAAGCCCACCATAAGCGTGGTGCGCAGGTGTATGCCAGGCACCTCGCGCCTCATTCGCTCGATGAGTTCGATGGTTTCCTGCTTTGTGATATGGCGGCACATACGGCTGAGCATATGATCGCTGATGTGCTGCAGGGCAATATCCATGTATCGGCACACGTTCGGTTTCTCGCGCATCACACGCAGCAGATCCCACGGGAAATGTGTGGGATAGGCATAATGCAGGCGTATCCACCTCACCCCCTCTATGTCGGCCATCTGTTCTATGAGATCGGCTATGCGCTGTTCGCCATAGAGGTCTATGCCATAGTAGGTCAGTTCCTGCGCAATAATCTGGAATTCCTTGGTGCCTTGACTCACCAGCCAGCGCACCTCATCGAGGATTTCCTCCATCGGACGGCTCTTGTGGCGGCCAGTGATAAGCGGAATGGCGCAATAGGCGCAGTGGCGGTCGCATCCCTCCGATATCTTGATGTAAGCGTAGTGGCTGGGAGTGGTCAGGACCCTCTCCCAACCTCTCCCTACAGGGCGAGGAGTAGTAAGAGAGGGGTTGGGGGTGAGGCTTTTTAAGAGTTCCTTATAGTTGAACTTTCCATACCAGCCGTCAACTTCGGGAATCTCTGCCTCCAGGTCGGCCAGATAGCGTTCAGAGAGGCATCCCATCACGTAGATGCGCTTCACCCGGCCCTCTTTCTTGCGCTGCACCTGCTCCAGTATGGTGTTGATGCTTTCCTCTTTGGCATCGGCAATAAAGCCGCAGGTGTTGACCACGACAATCTCGCCTTGCGGATCATCGCTGTCGTGGGTCACGTGGAAGCCGTTTGCCTCGAAGAGCCCCATCAGGTTTTCGCTGTCTACCAGGTTTTTCGAACAGCCAAGTGAGATAAAGTCAACAGTCATTGCGGTAGCAGTTTTTACTCCTATTACGATAGCAGATTTTTAGACCATTTACGCTTTCCCTTTAAACAGGCTGTCTACGAAGTCGCGTTTGTTAAACAACTGCAAGTCTTCCATCTTCTCTCCCAGGCCGATGTATTTCACAGGCACTTTCAACTGGTCGCTGATGCCGATGACCACACCGCCCTTGGCTGTACCGTCGAGTTTCGTTATAGCCAGAGATGTGATTTGGGTCACAGCTGCAAACTGCTTGGCCTGCTCAAAGGCGTTCTGGCCAGTAGAACCGTCGAGTACCAGCATCACCTCGTCGGGAGCCTCGGGCAGCACCTTCTTCATCACGTCCTTGATCTTCTTCAACTCGTTCATCAGACCCACTTTATTATGCAGACGGCCTGCGGTATCGATAATCACCACGTCGGCACCGTTGGCCTTGGCACTCTGAAGCGTGTCGAAAGCCACAGAAGCCGGGTCAGAGCCCATCTGCTGCTTCACTACGGGTACTCCCACACGCTCGCCCCAGATACACAACTGCTCTACGGCAGCGGCACGGAACGTATCTGCAGCACCCAAATAGACTTTCTTACCAGCCTGTTTAAACTGCCAAGCCAGCTTACCTATGGTGGTAGTCTTGCCCACACCATTGACACCCACTACGAGTATCACGTAGGGCTTATGGTCGGC
>CAMHDT010000039.1 GCA_946183985.1 uncultured Prevotella sp. | reverse complement strand
TCAATTATGTCATTCGATTATCTATCAGATCTTTTTGGAAAATTCAGAAAAAGGAAAACTCGCTTCTCTGAAGTGGAATCAAAAGCAATCCGGCTAATCAAAGCCTTTGTCGAAAGGAAAATCAATGATCGGGATTTTGCCAATGAATTCAATGAAATAGGTAAAGTGTTTCACAAACTCATGGAGGTCAACGGGGAAATTACGATTGATAAAGACACTCCGCTGTGGATGAACAAGTTTTTAGGATGCCATTTCGTTGATTGGTATAAATACCAACAGGTTAAATGGTATTTCGAGGAGCATCCAAAGGAGGCTGAGGAGTACAAGGAAAACTTTGCCAGGATTCAGTCTATGAGATACGATGAAACGTTTCGTGAGGCATGCAAGGAGGTTTTGAAAGAGATGAAATGATGGTAGCCTTCCGTTAACCCCACCAGAAGACCTACAATCTGTCATCTTTTTTCCATTTTTCTTTTCCATCTCAAGGAAAATTTCTATCTTTGCAATCATGACGAAGGAAGAGAAAACGAATAAGGAACTATATATTAATTTTGACGAATATATCCGTCATGGGGAGCCCGAGAAACAGGAGCGGGCTGAAGCATGTGTCAGCGGTATCTGGCAGATACATCCCTTCCGCGAGGGAAATACGCGAACGACAGCAGTCTTTGCCATCAAGTACCTACAATCCATCGGTTTCAAGGCAGACAACCGCATGTTTGAACTACACTCATGGTATTTCCGCAATGCGCTGGTCAGAGCCAACTATAGGAATGTGGCTAAAGGCATCAGCCAGGACAGCCATTTTCTGGAACTCTTCTTCCGAAACCTGCTGATGGGGGAGAGTCATGAACTGAAGAACAGATATATGTTGGTGAATTCACCTGAGGAATGGAAGGAACCCGACAAGCACCAGACAAGTACCCCGACAAGTACCCCGACAAGTACCCCGACAAGTTCGACACTTACAGACAACAAGAACATCGTCAAACTCGTTTTGGCATTAGGCCGTGAGCAGCGTTCTGTAAAAGAAATGATGGAACTTGTAGGACTGAAGGACCGCGAGAACTTTTTAGATTATACTCTCAATCCAGCTATTAGCGAAGGATATATTCGTCTACTTTATCCAGATAAGCCTCGCCATCCTCGCCAGAAGTACCTGTTGACAGTGAAAGGTCTTGTATTGTACGGCGAACTGTCTAAACAATAGAACAAGAAAAATCCTTATCTTTGTGATTAGGACTATTATAATATTTCTTATGGATTTTAGAGAAAAATATCTTAGGTCACATCACATATACTTTAGACAACCAGAATACCATACGACAATGGAAGCAAAAACAATTAAGAAAACAATTAAATGGGCACTCTGTTCCCTAACAATCATTGCTGTACTGCTCGTAGGCGGCTATCTTGCCCTGGTTAGCATTCCCTATAAAAGCAAGGACCCGCGCATGTCGTATTACAGCACCATCACGGAGACCCCCTCACACCGCAACAAGGCTGCCCTGCGCAACTTCTGCCAGCAAAACGGGCTCAACACCAATGTCTGCATACTGGTGAACTATGGCATCCGCTCTGGTCTGCCGCGTTTCTTTATATACGACTTCAATAGAAATAAGATTACCTATCGGTGCCGATGTGCCCACGGTCTGGGAGGCGGTAGCACTGCCAGAACACCTGTGTTCAGCAATTCCAATGGCAGCAAATGCTCGTCGCTGGGCAAGTTTGTCATCTCAGGCATCGGCTCCGCCCATTATCGCAACTGCATCAGACTACGCGGCCTTGACCCTACTAACAGCAATGCTGAGCAGCGCGGCATCCTCATTCATGCCGCAGGCATCGTCACCCGCTTCCGCCTGCTACCTTGGATTCCACTCAACCGCAGTTGCGAGGGTTGCTTCACCATCACCAAAGGCGGACTGATGAAAATCCACGACATCCTCAACCAAGAAACGAACCAGAATATTCTGGTCTATGCATACAACTAGAAAAATCAGCAGTATGAAAAGAGTATTGTTTTTAGCCGTTGCCATCGCCCTTTGCATCGTTGCAAAGGGCCAGGATTTCAATGTCTTCCTAAAAGTGGCAGAGCAAGGAGACGCTAATGCTCAGGCTCTTGTAGGCGCCATGTATTTTGACGGAAAAGCCGTAGTCCAGGATTGTGTAAAAGCAAGAGAATGGTTTAAGAAATCAGCCGATCAGGGAAACGCTCTCGGACAATGGGGCATGGGTATGCTGCTGTATCACGGGTGTGGATGTGAGCAAGACCTCTCCGAGGCTGTAAGATGGTTCAGACTGTCTGCCGAGCAAGGCAATGCTGTTGCCCAGTCTGACTTGGCTGCATGTTATGAGAACGGCAGAGGCGTGGTGAAGAATGAGCCGGAAGCCGTGAAGTGGTACAGACTGGCTGCAGAGCAGGGGCATGCCGAGGCTCAACTCCAGTTAGGCATCTGCTACAAGATTGGCAGAGGTGTAGCCCAGGATGTTGCCGAGGCCCAGAAATGGTACAGGAAGTCAGCCGAGCAAGGTAATGCCAAAGCCCAGTCGAATATGGGCGTATGCTATCTTCGCGGGCAGGGCGTGGAAAAGAACTACAGGGAGGCCTTGAGATGGTTTCATATGGCTGCCGAGCAGGGTGATGCCATGGCCCAGAACAACATTGGCTATTGCTATGAGAACGGCTACGGCGTCGCAAAGGACAAGCAAGAGGCCATCAGATGGTATAAGATGGCTGCAAGAAACGGCCTTGACCTTGCCAAAACCGCCCTCATCAAACTGAACGAGACATGGTAGTCATGGCTTGATGACTTACGGGAAGACCAGGACATGACAGTTGTATTATCAAAGACTAGCGCAATATGAAGAAGTGCATCAACGAGGCCTGTCAGGCCGAACTGGAGGACAACATAGAGATTTGTCCGGCATGTGGAACACCACAGGAACAACTGGAGCCACACGAACAGCAGGAGGAACCAGAGCAACCGGAACTACAGCAGGATGAAGAGGTGGTGACACGGCTCGCCGCCACGGAGACCGCTGCCGATGATGACGACGAACTGGCAACGGATGAATACGGCGACTATATCTACACCAGCGAATGGCTGAGAAGAAACACCAGTCTGTGGGGCTGGCTGACGCTCTTTCTGGTGGCCATCGGTTTCGGTGGCATCGCCTCGGCATTGCAGACGGTCATCTCCTTCAATCTTGATGACTATGGCGGCAGCATGATGCTGGCCTCTGTCGACATCATCGTGGGCTTTGTCCTCCTGGCCATCTCAATATATACCATCTACGCCTTCCTCATGAGAAAGCGCGACGCAGTGTTCTATGCCAAGACATACGTGGTGATGGCCTTTGTCACTAATGTCATCACGCTGTTCACCGGCGAGGTGAGTTCCCTGCGTGGCATTGTGTGGGGCATCGTGTGGTTCATCTACCTGCTGAACTCCAACCAGGTGGAGACGGTCATTCCTCCTTCGTTCAGAAAGGTCAGCAAGACAGACTGGGCCGTGCTGGCGAGCATCGTGGTCATACCGCTCTTGGCCTTCGCCATCGGCTTTGGCAGCGCAATACTCACGAATACAAGCAGGGAGAGCGACGAGAAGGAGATGCGGAACATGACGCTGGCCGACGGCGAGTGGACCGACGGGCGTGTCATCTTCGCCGTGCCAGACTATATGGAGTCATCATCGGAGATGGTGGAGCCTATACCCGGGCAGAAGATTACCGTGTTCTCCATAAAGAACGACTCCATTGGCGAGTGCACCCTGTGCTCAGACTATGACAACGAGAATACTTGGGCCAACTTCGACGATTATCTGAACAACTGGGAAGACCAAACAGCCAAATATTATTCCAGCACCGTTATCGACAAAGGCACGAAGAGGATCAACGGCCATGAGTGCATGTACAAGGTGACGAAATATGACATCAACGACATTGAGGTGTACTGGCGCTACCACATCCTCTTCGACGATGCCTCTGGCAAATGCGCCATCGTGTCGTGCTACGACTATGGACAGCCGTCAAGAGACTATGTCAACGACATCCTCAACTCCATCCGGTTCTAAGCCTGCATCGTCAGAAAGACCAAGGCCAATAGGACCATGAATTGACTTGTACGAGTATGCCCACCATGATGATGGTCACTAGCAGATGACTGAGGAAAAACAACTGTGCTGCCATCAAGACCCGCGCCTGCAATGATGGCTTGGGCGCCATAGCCTTCGTCTTTCTCTTGTTGACGGCCACCATGACCGCAGCCACGGGCAGGGCCAACAGGACCGTGAGCAGCACAAACAATGCCAACGAGTAATGGTGAACACCCCGTTCCTGCAGTTCCACGCTGTCGCTAATCCACTGGCGCACGGCCGTCATCTCGAAATAAATGGCAAAAAAGATGAGCAGCAGGAACAGCACGGCCGACAACACCACGCCTGCCCATCGCCATGCATGGGTATCGGGACGCATCTTCACAGCATAGCGCACCGTGATTGTTCCAAGTCCTGCAAACAGGAACAATGCCAATACCGCTTTCTCTATCGTCCACAGAGTCTCTATGGAGTCTGATCCAGTAATGAGTTTCAGTCCGTCTAAAAGCCAGTCCATTGTTATCTGTTGACTGACAAGGTACATGACCGTGGCAGACAGCGGAACGACCACCGGCAACGCATCGACCCACGACAGGGGAGCATCACACTTCTTCCTGCGCAAGAGACCATAGAGTTTCATGATGCCATAGGTGAATACCAGCAGCATCAGTAAATCCTGCGTCAGAAACTGAGGATACCACAGTTGCTTCTGCATGATCGTTTGCCAGGCAATGGGCAGGCTATAGGCCACCGTGCCGCCAAAGGCAACCACCAGCGACAGGTCTTTATACTTGTTTGTGCATACGGTCCGTGGAGACAGTTGCGTGGCTGCACCCTGGCCAGACGGGGCCAACGATACGGGAGTCAAAGGCACTGCAACGGGCTGCACAGGTTCGGAAGCATCATCCACCACTATCTCCACCTCTGCTGCCGCAATGTCTTCCTTTTCGTCTATCATCGCCATAAAGTCGGCCACGCTCTGCGTGCGGTCCTTGCGACGGGGCTGCATGGCCTGCTCAATGGCGTGCCACACCGTGGGCGACACCTGGTCGGGACGCGCAGGCAGACCGTCTTCAAACACGATGCTGGCCTCTGGCGGCTCCGTTCCCGTGAGCATGTTGTAGAGTGTGGCACCCAGGGCATAGACATCGGTGGCAGGGGTGAACTGCTGCACGCCACCGCTCTGATATTGCTCAGTGGGTGCAAAGCCCGTGCTCAGTCCCACGGGTGACGATGAGGTCTGCGAACCGCTCTTGTCGTAATGCTTCGACACGCCGAAGTCAATGAGCACCGCCTCGCCCTTCTGGTTGATGAGCACGTTCGACGGCTTAACATCCAGATGGAGCGTGTCGTGCTGGTGCAGCCAGGCCAGTGCCTCGCCTATCTGATGCACATAGTCCACCGCCTCGGCCTCAGACAGACGGCCGTGCTGTTTGATGACCTGTGCCAGCGAGCCTCCGCCAATGAACTCCATCACATAGTAGGCCGTATCGTTCTCCTCGAAGATGTCGTAGATGCGCACTATATGGGGCGCGCCCTCCATGCGGGCTATCATCTGCGCCTCCTTCACAAACTTCACCTTAAACTCATCGACCATGATGCGAAGACCCTCGGAGGGCACGCTCACATGCGAGGTGCCGGCCTGACGGTCGCAATAGTCTTTCATGAAAAACTCCTTAATGGCTACGCGACGGTCCAGTGCCGTCTGCACACCCTCGTAGGTGATGCCGAAGCCGCCCTGTCCCAGCACCTTCTCAATGCGATACTTGCCGCCCTGCAGCAGGCTGCCTGTCTCCAGTTCCTTCATAATCGTGTATTGTTTGTGTGCAAAGATAATATTTTTCAGAGAACCGCACAACAAATTGTCGCTTTTTTCCTTCAGCAATTATTGACAGCATAGAGCAGTGCACGGCATTGCTGGTAGGTCAGTTCATCGGTGGTGATGCGGAAGGGACGATCACCAGTGATGGGCAGGTCGTACCACGACCCCATGCCAGCACCTGTAAAACTGCTGGTAACGGCCATAAGGTATTTGTAATAGGGCTGTGGCAGATAGAAGCCCACCTTGTGCTGTTCGTAGGTGCACGATGGCGCATCCAGATACTGGGCAGCCTTGAGAAAATATTCCTGCCAGTAACTGAAAGGCAGGGCGTTGCCAGCATACCATCCTATGTCGAGCAAGGCATCGCAAAACTCGACCTTATTATCGGGAAAGAGCGGTTTTGCCAGTGTACAGGCAGGCAGGAATGTTTCACTGAACTTAGGCGTCATGCCGTCGGTATCGTGGGCCACTGTCACCTTGCTCATGCTACCGTCGGCATACCAGCAGATGACGGCCATTTTGTCTGTTGAGAACACATCGGGCCTATTGACAATCATAAACCTGCAGACAAGGGCCAGGTCGCGGAGGTCCCGCTGTCTCTGACGCTCAAACCATGGTGTGCAGATGTTGTTGCAGAGAGGGTCGCTCATGGCGAAGGGCCGCTCGCCACGCAGTGCCATGCGGGCTGCGGCCACCATCTCGGCCAGCGTCATCATATACAGTCCGTTGGCCGACTCCACATCCTGCGGCGGATGCTTGTCGACAATGCGGCGATAGGCGGGCTTCGGTATCGTGGATGCGGGCTTCGGCTTCTGGTTCCTTGCAAGGGTAGGATCCTCATCGGGGTCGTATTCGGGCAAACTGTCGAGCCATTCTTCAAGTTCTTCCTGGCTTATCATCGTTGTGTAAAAGATTGGTGGTTATTAGATGAGACATCATTGTTCTTGCTGCAAATATAGGCAAAAAAACTGAACGAGCAATGAATATTGAGAAAAAAGTAGTACCTTTGCAGCCATGAACGTGAAAGACTTTGAAATCATGGCACCCGTGGGCAGCCGCGACGCACTGGCAGCAGCACTGAAGGCGGGGGCCGGGTCGGTGTACTTCGGCGTGGAGCAACTGAACATGCGGTCGCACTCTGCCAACCACTTTACGATTGACGACCTGCGCGAGATAGCAGCCACCTGTAACGAGGCTGGCGTCAAAACCTATCTCACTGTTAATACCATTATATATGGTGAGGACATCGAGACCATGCACCAGATAGTGGATGCCGCCGTGGAGGCCCGCATCACGGCCGTCATTGCCTGCGACATTGCTGTGATGACCTACTGCCGACGGGTGGGCATGGAGGTGCATCTCTCTACGCAACTGAACATCTCGAACATCGAGGCACTGAAGTTCTACGCACAGTTTGCCGATGTGGTGGTGCTAGCCCGCGAACTCAGGATGGAGCAGGTGGCCGACATTCACCGCCAGATAGAAGAACAGCACATCTGCGGCCCCGGCGGCCAGTTGGTGCGAATAGAGATGTTCTGCCACGGGGCGCTGTGCATGGCCGTGTCAGGTAAGTGCTACATGAGTCTCGACAACACGGGGCGCTCGGCCAACCGCGGTGCCTGCATGCAGATATGCCGCCGCTCGTATCTGGTCACCGACCGCGAGACGGGCACCGAACTGGAGATTGACAACAAGTATATCATGAGCCCCAAGGATCTGAAGACCATCCGCTTCATAGACAAGATGATGGAGGCTGGCGTGCGCGTTTTCAAGATTGAGGGACGGGCCCGCGGCCCCGAATATGTGCTCACCACCGTGCAGTGCTACAAGGAGGCCATACAAAGTGTGGCCGACGGCACCTTTACCGAAGAGAAAAAGGATGCGTGGGACGAGCGGCTGGCCACCGTGTTCAACCGTGGCTTCTGGGACGGCTATTACCAGGGCCAGATGTTGGGCGAATGGAACGCCAACTACGGGTCGAACGCCACCGAGCGCAAGCAGTATATAGGCAAGGGCGTGAAATATTTCTCGCGTCTCGGCGTGGCTGAGTTCTCCGTAGAAGCCGACACCTTCAGCGTGGGCGACAAGATGCTCATTACCGGCCCCACCACCGGGGCACTCTATGTGACCGTCGACGAGATTCACGACGACACCAGCAGCATTCAGACCGCCCAACAGGGCACCCGCGTGAGCATCAAGGTGCCGGAGAAGGTGCGCCCCAGCGACAAACTGTTCAAGATCATTAAGTCATCGTGATTTCATGATCTCGAGACATCGTGATAACGTGATACGAGATAACGAAAAAACAAAAAGAACTATGACCATTAACGAGAGACAAGACGAAATTATTGAGGAGTTCCAGGAACTGGACGACTGGATGGACCGCTATCAGATGCTCATAGACATGGGCAACGAACAGGAACCCCTCGACGAGAAATACAAAACGGAAAGCAATCTGATTGATGGCTGCCAGAGCCGCGTGTGGCTGCAGGCCGACTTTATCGATGGGCGCATCCACTTCCAGGCAGAGAGCGATGCCCTGATAGTGAAAGGAATCGTGGCCCTGCTCATACGCGTCATGGACAATCTGACGCCGCAGGAGATACTCGACGCCGATCTCTATTTCATTGAGCAGATCGGACTGAAAGAGCACCTGTCGCCCACCCGCAGCAACGGTCTGCTGGCCATGATCAAGCAGATGCGCATGTACGCCGTGGCCTTCAACGAGTCTGCCGCGCTTCGTAGTCATTAATGCGCTGCAGGCAGTAATCGCGGAAGTCGCGCCAGTGATAATACGGGGCAATGTCTGTCGGAATGGGCAGCGTTGCCTCGTTTTCGTTGAGCAGCACCTTAAACACGATGTCGGCATCGTTCACATCCTTGCGGTAGAACACCAACTGCAGGTTGGCTGCCATGGGAAACACACGATAGTTGAGCCAACCATGGGTCTCCAACTGCGACAAGTCGGAGGTGGAGAAGTCGAAGCCGTTCACACCCATGAGGCATACCAGCGGCAACAGCACCGTGTCGTGGCCAAAGCGCAGATGAGCACTGGGTCTGGGCTGGTGCATACTGCTGTCGGCTTGCTCGATGATGCGGCGCAACAAGGCACGTGCCGCAAAAGGCTGCTCGCCGCCACTGGATAATGCGAAACCGCTGGTGAGATACCAGTAGGCATTCTCGCGTGACCAGTTGGCATAGATTTCCTCGTCGGTAAACAGGTCATACAGCGTCAGGCCGTCCTCTGGCTCCGTGTTCTGCAATCCCGATGCCAGACGGAACAGATAATAGTTCAGTCGCGGACCGTTCACACGGTGCGTCACAAAGGCCGTATCGCTGAACAACTGGTTCACCACACGCTGCCATTTGGCATGGCGGTCGCACCAGTCGCGATACTCTTCCTTCGTCTCTACCGAGGCTCCGCGGCCGGCCAGGGTCATGTCTGTTGGCATCATATAATACAGATCGGCCATGCTGGCATCCTGCACAATCTGCAAAGACGGATTGTGGCGCGCCAACTGCAGCAAGAAAATATTCATAGACAGGATGCAGCGCACCGACAGCGTGCTGCGGGCATCGACAAAGGCATTGCGCGAGAAGATATCGGGAAAGCGCGCATACATGCGCGTCGCTATGCCTTCTTGCTGTGTCACACCAAGGGAAGAGAGTTCGCCTATATGCTCCAGCGATGCCGCACGCATCTGCTCAAGGCGCCGCAGCACATCGCTGCCCAACGGCGACAAGGCATTGCGGCGGCTGGCCTGCAGCAACGTGTTGATGACATAGTCGAAATCGCCTATGCGCGTCTGATAACGTGAACCGTGGCGCCCGTAATGGCTTATATAGAACGGACGCTTGCCCTTTGGCGACGGCGTGAGCCGCTGTAGTGGCTCTGGATAAACCATCAGGTTAGAAGCCGAACGGCGCCTGTCGCTCTGCAACTCGTCTGTTGCCGACTGTGCCCCGACAGCCAGCGTCAGACATGACATTGCTACGATAAAAAGCAGTCTTCGCATGGTTTCAGATACTTTTATATACACACTGACACATGATTTCTTTTACTTTATGCGGACAAAGATACAACATTCTTATGAAAAAAGAATGACAGAATGAAGTTTTTTTCGTATATTTGCAGCGAAAAAGCAGAATGAGTATGACAAAAAACGCTGTTTGGAACGACGACTACTGGCTGTTGCTCATGCAACTATACCTGCGGAAGCCCGTGGGAATAAAGCCATTGTATGCCCGCGACATGGTGGAACTGAGCCTCGAACTGCATATTGCACCGGAGGCTCTGCAGTCTAGGATGCAGCAGATAGCACGCCTTGAGACTCCGCGCATAGAACGCATCTGGCAGACCTATGCCGACAATCCGCGACGCCTGTCACGCGCCGTGAGACTGCTGCGCGAGATGAAAGGCTTCGGCGCTGCCGGCAACTTCTACGACGGCGTAGAGGTGCAGGAGACCTTTGAGAAAGACTTCCGCCCCCTGGCCGAGGACGAGCGCATCAGGCCCATGATGCTTATCATCATCCTGAACCTATACTTCCAACTCACGCCACTCACCATGGTGGCCGCTACCCCAGAGGTGCAGGAACTGGCACGGCTGTTCAAACTCAAGGCCGACGATGTGGCACTGGTGCTCGACATCTATCAGCACATGGATCCATACCTCAACCGCGAGGATGTTGTCCTGTCGCCATTGCTGCTGCCCTGTCAGCAGGTGTGGCAGCGCTATAGCAACATGGAGCCCAACCAACTGAATGCCTACGCCGAAGAACTGAAAGCGTTTTTCAAATAAACAAACTCAATGGCACTGAACCAAGGACAGATACAAGAGCAGAAACAGGAGCAGCGACTGCAGCAAAGCATCACGCAGCAGCAGTTGTTGCAGTCGCAACTCGTTGAGATGCCACTGCAGCAACTGGCCGAGCGCGTGGAGGCAGAGATGCACGACAACCCTGCGCTGGAGACAACAGTGGACGAGCCAGTACTGTCGGAATATCAAGAAGGTCCGGAAGGTCCGGAACCGTCTGACGACTTCGACAGTCAGCGGGAGCGCGAGGAGCGCAGCGACGCGCTCGACGCTGCCCTGGAGAGCATCGGCCGCGATGATGAAGACCTGCCCGTATACCAAGGCGGCCACGCTTCTACCGACGAGCGCGAGGAGATTGTCTACGGCGAAAGCCTCTCATTCTACGACCAACTGCTGGAGCAGGTGGCCGGCATGGAACTGACCGAGGAGCAGCGCTTCGTGCTGGAATACCTGATTCGCTCGCTAGACGACGACGGTTTGCTGCGCACACCGCTCGACACCATCTGCGAGGAACTGGCCATCTACAACGGCATAGACATGAGCGTGGCGCAACTGGAGGCCGTGCTCCGCCTGCTGCAACGCCTTGACCCGCCAGGCATTGGTGCGCGCACGCTGCAGGAATGCCTGCTGCTGCAGATTGAGCGGCGCGAGGACTCGATGCTGAAAAACCTGATGCAGAAGGTGATAGAGCGCTATTTTGACAGTTTCACCAAGAAACGCTGGGACAAGATAAGCCAGTCGCTGCACCTCAGCGACGAGCAGGCCAGGATCCTGCAGCACGAACTGCGCCGCCTGAACCCCAAGCCCGGCGCATCGATGGGCGAGCCTATGGGGCACTCGATGCAGCAGATTACACCCGACTTCATCGTTGACACGCAGGATGACGGCTCCGTGACCTTCACGCTCAACGGTGGCGATGTACCGCAGTTGCAGGTGTCACAGTCGTTTGCCGACCTGCTGCAAGACTATCAGCAAGGCAAGGGCAATCTGACACGACAGATGAAGGAGGCCCTGCTCTATACCAAACAGAAAGTGGAGGCCGCGCAGAACTTTATTGATGCCATCCATGCACGCCAGCACACGCTGACGCAGACCATGAAGTGCATCATCCAGTTGCAGCATCGCTTTTTTGAAGAAGGCGATGAGTCGCTGCTCCGCCCCATGATCCTGAAGGATGTGGCCGATCGCACCGGCCTTGACCAAAGCACCATCTCGCGTGTCTCCAATGCCAAATATGTTCAGACGCGCTGGGGCACCTTCCCCCTGAAGTTCTTTTTCAGTGACAGTTACGTGACCGACGAAGGTGAAGAACTGTCGACCCGGGAAATAAAAGCGGCCCTGCGCGAGATGGTCAAGGACGAAGACAAGCAGCACCCCATGACCGACGAGGCGCTGACCGAAGCCCTGAAGCAGCGCGGCTACCCTATAGCGCGGCGCACGGTGGCCAAATACCGTGAGCAACTGGGCATTCCCGTTGCCCGTTTAAGAAAGTAAGAACGATGAGCAGAGAAAAGAACATTATCTACGCCGCACGACTGGTGAGCCTTATCTTCACACCCTTTTATCTTCCTCTGGTGGGACTGATAGCCCTGTTCACGTTCAGTTACCTCAACCTGCTGCCGCTGGAATACCGCCTCCAGGTACTGGCCTTGGTCTATTTGTTCACCATTCTCCTCCCCACATTTCTTATTCATCTGTACCGCCGCTCGCAAGGGTGGTCGCTTCTGGAACTGGGTCAGAAGCGCCGCCGCATGGTACCCTATGCCATCTCCATCCTGTGCTATATAGGTTGTCTGTGGATGCTTCACCGCCTGAACATCTATCACTTTGTGTCGAGCATCGTGTTTGCCGCACTGCTGGTGCAGATTATATGTGCCCTTATCAATATATGGTGGAAGATATCGACCCACGCAGCCGCCATCGGCGGTGTGGCGGGTGCCCTGTTTGTGTTTGCCGAGATATTCATGTTCAACCCTGTGTGGTGGTTCTGTGCCGTGTTCGTGCTGGCTGGCATCCTGGGGGCAGCCCGCATGATTCTCCGCCAGCACTCATTGCCGCAGGTGGTGGCCGGCTTCTTCACCGGCATGGTATGCGCCGCCGCCGGGATTGTGGTATATTGAGCCCATGGGACCTATGAGACCCATATGACCTATAGGATCTATAAGACTTATCACTAAAAAAAAGAAAAAGATATGACACCAATCGTTAGCATCATCATGGGCAGCACGAGCGACCTGCCCGTCATGGAGAAAGCCTGCAAGTTGCTCGATGAGATGCAGGTGCCGTTTGAAGTCAACGCCCTGTCGGCCCACCGCACACCCGACGCCGTGGAGCAGTTTGCCCGCACAGCCAAAGAGCGCGGCATCCGCGTCATCATTGCCGGTGCCGGCATGGCCGCAGCCCTGCCCGGCGTCATTGCCGCCTCAACCACGCTGCCCGTCATCGGCGTGCCCATCAAAGGCATGCTCGACGGTCTCGACGCCATGCTATCCATTATCCAGATGCCGCCGGGCATTCCCGTGGCCACGGTGGGTGTGAACGGTGCACAGAACGCCGCCATCCTGGCCGTAGAAATGCTGGCCCTGAGCGATGAAGGTCTGGCAGAGCGTCTAAGCAACTACAAGAGCGGCCTGAAGGCCAAGATTGAGAAAGCCAATAAGGACTTAGCAGAGGTAAAGTATAACTTCAAAACCAACTAAGCCCATCATTCCTATAAGACCCATTAGACCCATAAGTCCTATGAGAAGAAAAACAACAATTACCCATGTAGGCAATATAGCCATTGGCGGCAACAACCCCATCCGCATCCAGT
Organism: uncultured Prevotella sp.; assembly: GCA_946183985.1. GTDB lineage: Bacteria > Bacteroidota > Bacteroidia > Bacteroidales > Bacteroidaceae > Prevotella. Next base: position 4,183 of record CAMHDT010000039.1, on the reverse strand, counting down.
CGATGGCCACCACCGACACCAACGATACCGAGGGCTCCGTGGCCCAGGCCAAACGCATCATCGACGCCGGCGGCGAACTGGTACGTTTCACCACGCAGGGCATCCGCGAGGCCGAGAACATGAAGAACATCTCGGCCCGGCTGAAGGCCGACGGCTACACGACGCCGCTTGTGGCCGATGTGCACTTCACCGCCCACACGGCCGATGTGGCCGCGCAGTATTGTGAGAAGGTGCGCATCAACCCCGGCAACTATGTAGACCCAGGCCGCACCTTTAAGCACCTGGAGTACACCGACGAGGAGTATCAGGCCGAACTGAAGAAGATTGAGGCCAAACTCGTGCCGTTCATCAACATCTGCAAAGAGCACCACACCGCCGTGCGCATCGGCGTGAACCACGGGTCGCTCAGCGACCGCATCATGAGCCGCTACGGTGACACCCCCGAGGGCATCGTGGAGAGTTGCATGGAGTTTCTGCGCATCTTCCGCCGCGAGCAGTTCGACGATGTGGTCATCAGCATCAAGGCCTCGAACACCGTGGTCATGGTGACCACCGTGCGCCTGCTGGTGAAGACCATGGACCAGGAGGATATGCACTATCCGCTGCACCTGGGCGTGACCGAGGCAGGCGAGGGCGAGGACGGCCGCATCAAAAGTGCCGTCGGCATTGGCGCCCTGCTGACCGAGGGCATCGGCGACACCATCCGCGTGAGCCTGAGCGAGGAGCCCGAATATGAGATTCCCGTGGCCCGCAAACTGGTGGAACTTATTCCGGAGTGCATCCGCCTGCGCCAGGAGGCCGAGCAGAGCATCAAGGACGACACCATCACGCTGACCTTTGACGCACCAGACTGGCAGACCTTCCAATTGAAGGCCGCCATGGCCGCCGGTGCCCTACTTATCGACAAGAAAGCCCACAAATTATCAATTGTCAATTCTCAATTCTCAATTGAAAAACTCACAGAACTTTCCGACGCCATCCTGCAGGCAGCCCGCATCAAATTCACCAAGACAGAGTATATCTCATGTCCGGGCTGCGGGCGCACGCTCTACAACCTGCAAGACACCATCCGTCGCATAAAGGCGGCCACCAGCCACTTGGTTGGACTGAAGATAGGCATCATGGGATGCATTGTCAACGGTCCGGGCGAGATGGCCGATGCCGACTATGGATATGTGGGTGCGGGCCGGGGTAAAATCAGCCTCTACCGCGCCAAGGAATGTGTAGAGAAGAACATTCCCGAGGCAGAGGCCGTAGACCGTCTGCTGGCCCTCATTGAGAGCGACAGACGGAAGTGAAGAACTGCCCGCAGTGAAAAGTTTCGGCAGAAATGTTTCCGTATATGAGAAATAATCCGTATATTTGCAACAAAATCTAAAACTATACGCTTATGAAGAACAGACTATTACTCATTTGCATATCATTATTTGCCGTCACCGCCCTGCATGCACAAGCACCTGCCGGCACCTACTATCAGAAAACCAACGGCAAGAAAGGCCGCGAACTGAAAACTGCTTTCTATGAGATTATCAAGAATCCCAGCGTGGTTCACTACGACACGCTGTGGAATGCCTACAATCTCTCCGACCCGAGAACATTTGACGGCGAGGAAGGAACATACATCTGGGACATGTATTCAGGCATCTCACGCTATCCGCTCTATACCTATCCACATGGAACGGGAGCAGGCAACACAGAAGGCGTAAAAGGCATTCAGCGCGAGCACTCGATGGTGAAAAAGTGGTTTAACCCGACTGATGCACCGGCAAGCGGCTCCAAAACCTACAGCGATGTGCGCCCCATGTACTCCGATATTGTGCATGTCATACCGACAGATGCCGTGTGCAACAATAACCGCAACGACCTGTGCTACGGCGAGATAGAAGACGAGCAGGTGGACTGGTGGTCGGCCAACAACTTCTGCAAGAAAAGCAAACAAGGTGGATGCGCCACACCAGGCTGGGCAGAGCAGGTGGCAAACTCCGCCAAGACACGCGTCTTCGAACCCAACGATGAATACAAGGGCGACTTGGCACGCATCTACTTCTATATGGCTACATGCTATGAACCCGGCTATCTTTCATGGATACCCCTGCGCGATGGCGACAAGAAAAAGACGGGCGAGCAGATGGTGCTGTCAGACAACCACTGCGGCACATGGACCAGCGACATGTTCAACCTCAGCAGCGACGACGCCTACCAGCCCTTTGCACCATGGGCACTCGACATGCTGATGAAATGGTCGAAGCAAGACCCCGTGAGCCAGAAGGAAATAGACCGCAACGAGGTCATCTGGCAAACGCAAGGCAACCGCAACCCCTTTGTGGACTATCCCGGACTGGAAAACTACATCTGGGGCGACAAGGCCGATGTGGCCTTCGAATATGGCGGTGACCCTGCCGGCGAGGAGCCTACATCCACCAATTGCGAGGTGGCACTGAACAAGACGACGCTGGATGTGGACTGGAGCGAAACGGAAAATCTGCGTGACTTTTGGACACGCACCCCCATCTCGTTCGAGAAAAACGGCATCACCTTTACTTATAGTTATGGCATGGAAGGCAAGTCGCTCTATGCCGACGAGAATGAAATACGCCTCTACAACTACAACACGCTGACACTGACGGCCCACAACACAGAACTAACCAGGGTGGAGTTTACCATTCCCGGACAAAACCACGAAAGCAAGACACTCGTGGCTTCTGTCGGCAACATGGAGGACAACGTGTGGACTGGAACGGCCAGTGAGGTGACATTTGCATCGAACTATGTGAGTTCCACCAAGAGTGGCGGTGTCTCCAAATATTACTATCTGGAACTCTCTAACGCCGTCATCACCGTGGCAAGTCCCTCTGGCATTGAAGACATGCTGCGCACCATCAGCACCGACAACCGCATCTACAACCTGATGGGCGTGCCCGTGGACGAAGGACAATTGCGCCCGGGCATTTATATCAAGAACGGAAAAAAATTTATTATCAAGTAAATGCCATGAAAAGACTTAGCATCATCACCACCCTCGTTGCGGCCTTCTGTGCCGTCACGGCATGGGCACAGGGCCCCAACAACACGGGTACATACTATCAGAGTGCCACCGGCAAGAAAGGCAGCGCACTGAAAACGGCTATGTTCAATATCATCAAGAACCCAAGCGTGGTAAGCTACAGTGGACTATATGATGCCTATGTGAAAACCGATACAAGGCCCGATGGCACCGTACGCGACTGGTATTCGGACAACACGAAATATCAACACAATGTACACAACAAGGGCAATTACAGCGAAGAGGGCGACATGTACAACCGTGAGCACTCCATGCCGCAGAGTTGGTTCAGTGAAGCCAGCCCCATGAAGTCTGACATCGTCCATGTGCTGCCCACCGACGGCTATGTCAATAACCGCCGCAGCAGTTATCCCTTTGGCGAGGTGGGCAACGTGACCTATAAATCATACCACGGCTACAGCAAACTCGGCTCTTCAAAGACAGCAGGCTATAGCGGTACCGTGTTTGAGCCCAACGATGAAATCAAAGGCGACATCGCACGCATCTATTTCTATATGGTCACCTGTTATGAGGACCGCTTTACTAACTGGACAAAGGGCACTGCCTCGCAGGTGCTGTCGTCCGACAAATATCAGGGACTGAAGTCTTGGTGCATGGACATGATGATGCGATGGTCGAAGCAAGATCCCGTGGACGATGTGGAGCGTGCCCGCAACAATGCTGTTTATGAGGTGCAGGGCAATCGCAACCCCTTCGTGGACTATCCCGGACTGGAGGAATACACCTGGGGCACTAAGACGGGGGTAGCCTTCAGTTACGACAACTACGACGGCTCCGGCACCGACCCGCAGCCGGCCACGGTGGCTCAGCCCGTGTTCTCGCCTTTGGGAGGCACTTATACAGGCATGGTCAACGTGAGCATGAGCACCACCACGCAGGGGGCTACCATCTTCTTCACTGCCAACGGCAGCGAGCCTACCGACCAAAGCACACGCTACACCGGACCTATCATCATCGACGAGACCACCACGCTGAAGGCTGTGGCCATCAAAGACGACACGAAGAGCAGCATCACCGAGGCCACTTACGTCATCACGACACAAGACGATGATGACCCTGGGCAGCCAGAACAGCCCGCAGACTGCACCATCAGCCTCAACAACACGTTCTTTGGCGTGA
>CAMHDT010000038.1 GCA_946183985.1 uncultured Prevotella sp. | reverse complement strand
CCCAGCGAGGCCAGCGTAGCCTGTTCTACCGCCATCGCCCTGGAATGGGATGCCGCCTTCAAGAATATGAACGACCCCTCTGGCCGTGCCGTCAAAGGGGTCCACGAACAGGCCTACTAAACCCTAGAAAACCTGTGGGAATAACAGGAAAAAAGAATGGGTCTACTGCCGGTAGACTATGGGTCTACACCGAGTAGACCGTTGGTCTACCGGCAGTAGACCCATTCACAAAACAATACATATCGGTCTGTAAAGATGGGAATTTTTCATAACACTGCCAAAAAAAGAGACACATTTTTGGCGGTTATTGATTTATTTCGTACTTTTGCATCGTTATGAAGATATTTACCAGTGCACAGATACACGAACTTGATAAATACACCATAGAGCATGAGCCCATTAAGTCGATTGACCTAATGGAGCGGGCAGCACGAGCCATCACACGGGCCATTACCGACCGCTGGAAGGTTGATGTACCCGTGGTGGTGTTTGCCGGACCTGGCAACAACGGCGGCGACGCCCTGGCCGTGGCACGTATGCTGACCGACCTGGACTATCAGGTGCAGACCTTCCTGTTTAATATCTCCGGACATCTCTCGGCTGACTGTGCTGAGAACAAGAGCCGACTCATAGACCGCAAGGGTTATTCCCTATTCACCGAAGTGACACAGGAGTTTGACCCGCCGCGCCTGGAGAAGGGCATGCTGGTCATTGACGGTCTCTTTGGCTCTGGACTCAACAAGCCTTTGGCCGGCGGTTTCTCGTCGCTCGTCAAGTATATCAATGCCTCGCCGGCACAGGTGGTGAGCATCGATGTGCCGTCAGGACTGATGACCGAGGACAACGCCTACAATGTACGGGCCAACATTATCAAGGCCGACCTAACGCTTGCCCTGCAGCAGGTGAAGTTATCGTTTCTCTTCCCCGAGAACCGGCAGTTCTTGGGCGAGGTGAAGGTACTTGACATCAGGCTCAGCAGCGAGGGCATGGAGCGCATGGAGTCGCAATACACGGTGGTGAGCGAGAACGATGTGCGACAGATGCTGCTGCCACGCGACCCCTTTGCCCATAAGGGTACTATGGGGCATGCACTCATTGTGGCCGGCAGTTATGGTATGGCCGGTGCTGCCGTACTGGCCGTGAAAGCCTGTATGCGCAGCGGGGTGGGTAAAGTAACGGTACATACGCCGCGCCGCAATGCGCATATCCTGCAGTGCGCCGTGCCCGAGGCAGTGTTGCATCTGGACCGTGAGGAGACCATTTTCTCCGAGGCTTTGCCCACAGAAGACTATCAGGCTATGGGCATCGGACCAGGGCTGGGCACCACCGAACAAACCTGCATAGCCATGATAGCACAGTTGCGCAGAGCGCAGTGCCCCGTGGTGGCCGATGCCGACACGCTCAACATTCTGGCGGCACGCCATGCGTGGATGCAACAATTACCCAAGGGCATCATCCTCACGCCGCACCCCAAGGAAATGGACCGCATGGAAGGCCAGTGTATAGACAGTTACGAACGACTGACAAAGGCCCGCCAGTTGGCCGAGAAACTGCAGGGCTACGTGGTTTTAAAAGGTCATTATACCGCCATCTGCATGCCCGACGGGCACGTGGTGTTCAACAGCACGGGCAATGCCGGCATGGCCACCGCAGGCAGTGGCGATGTGCTCACAGGCATCATCACCGGACTCCTGGCTCGTGGCTACCATCAGCGCGAGGCCTGCATCGTGGGTGTCTACCTGCATGGACTGGCAGGAAACCTGGCTGCCCGCGACCTGGGCGAGGAAAGCCTTATTGCCAGTGACCTGATTCAGTATCTGCCAAAAGCGTTTATGAAGTTGAAGAATTAAGAATTATTAGAAAGTTGGAGGGTTAAGAATCATTATGACTATTAAGGATTTAACATACAGACTGGCTTCACGGAATTGGAAAAAGGGATTGGCGCTTTTGCCTTTATGCCTCTTTACCTTCTCACCTTCCCTTGTGGCCCAGACGCAGATAAGCAGTTATCAGCCGGGAACTACCTCTGAGGGAGCCGTCTATTTCCTGCCTAAGACAGCCGTGCGCTTCAGCATCAAGGTGGAGAAAACCACTTATAAGCCCGGCGACTTTGCTGCCTATGCACAGCGCTACATGCGACTGAATAATGTGGCGATGGAACCCAGCACCGCCTATCGCATCATAGGTATTGAACAGAGAGCCGTGGGCGTGGCAGACACCACCAAAGGCTTTGCTTTGAAGTTTAATGCAAAAACGGTGGCTGCCAACGTGACGCTGGCCGAGGACGGACGCCTGCTGGCCATCAATGCCGAGGCAAAGGAAGCACCGCAGCCAGCCCCGTTCAAAAGCGCGCCGAAGCCTGCTGTTATCAACCCTCGCCAGTTCATGACCGAGGAGATTCTTGTGGCTGGCAGTACGGCCAAGATGGCAGAACTTACGGCAAAAGAGATCTATGACCTACGTGAAAACCGCAACCTTCTGATTAAGGGGCAGGCCGACTTCATGCCACAAGACGGAACCCAGATGCGGCTCATGCTTAACCAGATTGAGCAGCAGGATCAGGCACTTACCTCGCTGTTTCAAGGCACCGTAGAGCGCGATACCACGGAGCACTCTTTGTGGCTCATTCCCGACGGTCCCATGCAACGGCAGTTGTTCTTCCGACTGTCGCAGGTGAACGGCATGGTCGATGCCGATGACCTTTCCGGCGCACCTTATTATATCACAGTGGAGGACCTGAACACTGTGCCGCCCACTGACGATGAGGCCGCAGCCAAGACAAAGAAAAAAGTGTATGAAGCAGGAGTCTATGTCAATGTGCCAGGCCGTATGCGCGTCACCCTCTATCAGGGAATCGACATCATCCAGCAGGCCGAGCATCCCGCTGCTCAGTTCGGCAATGTGGAACTGCTCAGCGGCGACCTCTTCAACAAGCACTACACCACCCATTTATGGCTTAACTCTGTGACAGGTGCCGTGGAGCGTCTGGAGGCCGAGCAGCCCAAATAACGGCTCTGCAGAAATATCTTCGACAACAATATGGGTTCAGTAGAAAAAGGCTCCAGACTTTGATGGGTCTGGAGCCTTTATATATAATAAGGTATAAATGCTTAGTTGTATTTCAGAATCTGTCCAGGACGCAGTTTCACCGTCTTCTTAATGCGGTTCAGGCTGCACAGGGCGTTGACCGTGGTATGATGCTTACGGGCGATAGCCGAGAGGGTCTCACCCTTCTTCACCTTGTGATAACGCACATTGCTGGCGGCCTGTTGCTTGTCGGCACCGGGAACCTCAGCATAGTCCAAACCGTCGCCACCACGATAGACGCCACCGGCACCACGCAGACGCGTAGCCTGTGCCGATTCCTTATTATAGGTAGAGCGGCGGAACATCCATTCATCGCCCACCACATCCTGATTCTTGAAGTCGAACATCAGGGCGGGGTTCAGGGCAACGCCACACAGGCGGGTCTCGAAATGCAGGTGCGAACCCGTGCTGCGACCAGTGTTGCCACCCAGTCCCACAGGGTCACCGGCACGCACTTCCTGGTTCTCGTTCACCAAGTGCTTCGACATGTGTGCATAGATTGTCTCCAGTCCGTTGGGATGGCGCAATACCACATAATTGCCGTAGCCTTTGCGCTCAAAACGCACAATGCGCACCTTGCCGCTGAAGGCAGCACGGATGGTATCGCCAATATACACCTTCACATCCAGCCCCTTATGCTGACGTCCCCAGCGTGCGCCGAAGTTCGATGTCACCATGCGGTTGGTGGTGGGCATGCAGAAGTCGCGCAGGTTGATAAGGAACGAGTCGGGCAGCGCCGTCTGCTGATGAGCATATTGATTGTTCCAATCATTATAGAGGTTGGCTGCGGGCGATTCCCATACTTCGTTGGTAAGCAACTGTTGCATCATCAGCGAGTCTACAGCCTTCATTTTTCTGTCAATAGGTGCCTGATTGGCCAACAAATCCTGACCTGCAACGGGAATCACTGCAAGCGAAGCCATGGCCACAAGGGCTATTTTCTTTAATTTTCTAAACATTATATTCATTAAGTTTTGTTATTCGATATCAAAAAACCGTTGCAAAGTTAGTAAAAATATCCGAGCCACTCCAAAAGTTTTGCCATCTTTTGGAGACTTTTAACATAAAAGTCGTATTTTTACACTATTTCTTGAGAAAAATGCGGCCTTTTTCGTCGATAGTAGCCTGACTATGAGGCACATCGCCTTTGGTGAGCATCCGTAATTGTGCCACCACGCTACCCGTTTGATCGTGACGAGGACCTATGCCGCGAGTCTGAATCATGGGATAGACCTGCCCCTTGAGGAACTTGCCCTCGGTGTTAATCTTGACGACCACAAGCGGGGCATGACCAGAAATACCAGTGAGGTTAACATTATATGGCGTGCAGAAATTGCCCAGACTATAAGCAATGAAACGGTCTTTATACACCTCTACGGCACGCATCACATGAGGGCCGTGGCCATAGACGACATCGGCACCATGGTCAATGCAGAAATGGGCCAGTTCGCGCAGCGAGCCGCGGTTCTCGCCCAAGAAGGTCTCGGGGCCCTGTGGCAGATGACACTTCGACTTGCCCTCGGCACCACCATGAAACGACACGACGACAATGTCGCAGCGGCTCACCAGGTCGTCAACAATCTGTCCTACCCTATCAAGGTCGAGATGCTTGATGGTATAAGCGTTATGTCCAAAGGCGCAGAGGCCTATCTTCTTGCCTTTCCGCTCGATGACCGCACTCTCCACACGCCCTTCGATGCCAGAATAGAGGATGCCCTGCTGCTGCAGGCAACGCTCAGTAGACTCTATGCCCTCAAGACCGAAATCGTTGGCATGATTATTGGCCATACTCATAAAGTCGAAACCGGCATCCTTCAGAAGAGGAGCATAACTGGTGGGGGTGCGGAAGGCGTAACTGTTGGGGCCTGTGCCCTTGGTGCTCTCTCCACCGTCGCAGAGTGCTCCCTCCAGGTTGCCCACGGCCAGGTCGGCATGCCTCAGCATGGGCTTGGCATCGTCAAACAGGTTGGCACCATCGTTCTGAGGCAACATGACCGAAGGGAACGTGGTACCCATCATCACATCGCCAACCATGGCAATGGTCAGCGTATCAGCACGGCTGCCTTGCAAACCGGCAACCATGAACAGGACAGAAAAAAGGAGGGATTTCATAATAGTGGGAATCACTACTGGACGCGGCGTGCACCTACATAACGACGGTTGTAGTATGCCTCGTCAGACTTGCTGATCTTCACGCCCGACTTGGTGCTGGCATGGATGAAAGTGAACTTCTCCGTCACAGGGTCATAGTCGATAACGATACCTACATGGCCCACGCCTCGCCTTGAACCAGGACTGGTAAAGAACACCAAATCGCCTGGCTGCAACTCACTGCGCTTGATGGGCGTGTTGCGGGCATACTGGTCACGCGACGAATTGCCAATTTCCATATGGCTCTGCCTGAATACATAACTGGTGAAGCCCGAGCAGTCAAAAGTATTGGGGCCCTTGCTGCCAAAGCGGTAGCGTGCTCCCAGATGCTTATAAGCCTCGGCCATGAGATTGTCTACGAACACATTGTCATAGTTGAATGTCTCACCGCCAGTATATAGGAAGTCGAAGTTGTCTATTTCATCATCCACGCCAGGCTCCTCCCACTCTTCAGCATTCATATCTTCGCTTACTTCTTCGGAAACCTGCACGGGCTCATTACTTTGTCCGCAGACAGTGCCGACAGAGCAAAACATGAGCATCAATGAACTTATGATAACCTTTATCATTTTCTAATTAAAACAATCTTTTGGATTACTTTGCTTTCTTTATGGCTGCAAAGATACTACATAAATATGAGAAACGAATAATTGCAGTCTTACAATTAATAAGACTTAACATCTTTTTATACAGAACCTTACGAAATGGCGGCCCAATTAACATTTGACTTGCGCAATTCCTTCAGACGATGCCACAACAACTGGTACTTGGCCGACTGGCACAGCGGGTCGTCGTCAACAATTTTGCGGGCCTCGTCGCGGGCCATCTGCACAATCTGCCCGTCACGGGCTATGTCGGCAATTTTCAGGTCGAAGGCCATGCCGCTCTGCTGCGTGCCCTCCAGGTCGCCGGGGCCGCGCAGTTTCAAGTCGGCCTCAGCAATGCGGAAGCCATCGTTGGTGTCGCACATGATATCGATGCGCTTGCGGGTGTCCTCACCCAGTTTATAGGGAGTGACGAGGATGCAGAACGACTGGTCTGCACCGCGCCCCACCCTGCCTCGCAGTTGGTGCAACTGCGAGAGGCCGAAGCGCTGGGCATCGAGAATGACCATGACCGACGCGTTGGGCACGTTGACGCCCACCTCAATGACAGTGGTAGCCACGAGTATCTGAGTTTCCCCCTTGACGAACTTCTGCATCTCATCTTCCTTTTCCTTCGGTTTCATCTTGCCGTGCACCTTGCTCAGGCGGAACTCAGGGAAGGCCTGGCACAGCACCTCAAAGCCCTGTTCCAGATTCTTCAAGTCTATTTTCTGGCTTTCCTCTATCAGGGGGAAGACAATATACACCTGCCGTCCTTCATGTATCTGGCGCCGGATGCCGTCGTAGAGCGAGGTCATGCGCGAGTCGAAGACATGGGAAGTGCGGACGGGCTTGCGGCCAGGCGGCAGTTCGTCGATAACGCTCACATCCAAATCGCCATAAAGCGTCATAGCCAATGTGCGGGGAATAGGAGTGGCCGTCATGACAAGGACATGCGGCGGATTTTCGCTCTTGCTCCACAATTTGGCACGCTGTGCCACACCAAAGCGGTGCTGCTCATCGACAACCACCATGCCCAGTTGTGCAAATCGCACAGCATCTTCAATAATGGCGTGTGTTCCCACAAGAATCTGCACAGATCCGTCAAGCAGGCCATCATAGATCTCCTGTCGTTTCTTCCCTTTTACCATGCCGGTGAGCAGTTCCACGCGCACAGGCATGTCCTTCAAAAACGTCTTTATCGTCTGCAAGTGCTGCTCTGCCAGAATTTCTGTGGGTGCCATGATACAGGCCTGATAGCCGTTGTCCAGGGCAATGAGCATGGTCATCAGTGCCACCAGTGTCTTGCCGCTGCCCACATCGCCCTGCAGCAGTCGGTTCATCTGCCGTCCAGAACACATATCCTGCCGGATTTCGCGCATCACCCGTTTCTGTGCGCCCGTCAGCGGGAAGGGCAGGTTGCGGTTATAGAAGGTATTGAAGATGTCGCCTATGCGGTTGAACACATAGCCCCGATACTTTCGGCGCTGGTCGCTGGCATACCTTAATATATTCAGTTGCACGAAGAACAGTTCCTCGAACTTCATGCGCAGACGGGCCCGTTCCAGTGTCTTACTGTCTTTGGGATAGTGCAGCGTGCGCAGGGCCTCGTCGCGTCCCATGAGGTGCAACTGACTGGAGATAAAGTCGGGGATGGTCTCGGGCAACGGGTCTTTCAGCACACTGAGCAGCGTCTTTGTCAGGCGCTCTATGGCACGTGAGTTCAAGCCGCTCTTCTTCATCTTCTCCGAGGTGTTGTAGTAGGGCTGCATGCCCATGTCCGACAACTCCAACGACTCAGCAGCATCGATGTCGGGATGTTGCACCTGTATGCGATTGTTGAACACAGCGGGCTTGCCAAACACCAAGTATTCCGTGCCTATTTTGTAGTTTCTCATGGCGTATTTGCCGCCATTGAACCACACTAGGTCCATGATGCCCGTGCCATCAGAGAAATGAGCCACTACGCGCTCTTTACGCGGTCCCATCTCGAAGGTCTCGAAACTCAAGATTCGTCCAATGACCTGCACAAAAGGCATGTCGCCCGTCAGTTCGTGCACGGTATAGACTTTCGAGCGGTCCACATATTTATAGGGATAGTACTCCAGCAGGTCGCCAAATGTCTCGATGCCCAACTCCTGTTTGAGCAACTTCTGCCTGTTCGGGCCTACGCCCGGCAGATATTTGATGTCCTGATAGAGTATGTTCATTCAGATGAGTGTCTCTGCTATTTTGAGGTCGAAAGGTGTGGTAATCTTGATATTCTCACGATTACCTTCAACGATTGACACTTCGTGTCCGTAAGCCTCCACCACCGAGGCGTCGTCGGTAAAATTCTCCTGATAGGGCTGACGGTTGGCCGCCTTTAGCAACTGGATGTCGAAGGTCTGGGGTGTCTGCACCAGACCATAGTCGCTGCGCAGTACGTTCTTCTGCGAAGGCAGATGACGCAGTGTCTCGACAACAGGTGTCACAGGGATAACGGCTTTCTTCGTGCGGGCCGTCTCGTAGCAGTTTCTTATTACCTCAATACTCACAAACGGACGCACACCGTCGTGCACGCCCACCACGCCCTGCGCCTCATCGGGCACCAAGGCCAGACCGTTCTGCACTGAGTGGAAGCGTGTCTCGCCGCCATCGGCCAGCAGGTAGTCCACCTTGAAGTCGCACTCCTTGCACAATCCACGCCAGTAGTCTTGCTGTGCCTTGGGCAGCACAAGGATAATCTGCAGGGCGGCCGAGTATTCGCGGAACCGTTCGATCGTCCGCATCAACACAGGCTTTCCGCCTATCGGAAGGAACTGCTTGGGAATATCGCCACCCATGCGCAGCCCCTTGCCGCCTGCCACAATGATTACATAGTCCATGTCAGCCTTCCATCAAATGAACGAATCGCATGCCAGTGGCAATCTGCCGAGCCGTTTCCTCATTCGTCAACTGACGGAGCAACTCATAGGCAAAGGGGAAGGCTGCGGCAGGACCCTCGCCGGTGGTAACGTTACCGTCGACGGTGCAGAGGTCGCCCGTATAAGTGGCACCCTCAAGTGTCTGTTCGAAGCCGGGATAGCAGGTGGCACGCTTGCCGCGCAGGATACCCAGTCCGCCCAGCACCAGCGGGGCAGCGCAAATAGCAGCGACCCTGCGGCCAGCCTGATGCTGCGCCATCAGTGCACGACGCACGCCCTCGTGGCTGTTCAGGTTGCTGGCTCCCGGCATACCGCCCGGCAAAAAGAGCAGGTCGGCATCGCTGAAGTCGCAGTCTTCAAACATCGCGTCGGCCACCACCTGCACTCTGTGGGCCGTCTCCACCACCTGTGATTCACCTGTGACGCTGACCGTCACCACCTCAACACCCCCGCGACGCAGCACATCGACGGGTATCAGGGCCTCGACATCCTCGAAGCCGTCAGCAAGGAAAACATAAACTTTTGCCATACTTTCTTTTATTTATCTCTGATGCCGCAAAGATACGAAGAAAAAACGAAACAAATCCAAAAATATTTGTTTTTTTACTCGGTTTGCACTACCTTTGCAGCCATAATAACAAATAAGGTATATGGCATCACTTCGTTTTGCCCTCTTTGGCAATGTTTACCAGCAACATAAGTCCGCGGCCATACGCGTGCTGCTCAACAGCCTGCGTAGCCACGGGGCACAGATATTCATAGAAAAGGAATACTACGATTTTCTGAGGTCGGCCTTCTCTGAGTTTACTGATTCGCCCGACTTTGTCGAGTTCGACTCCTTCGCCGAGGTGGATGCCGATTTTGCCATCTCCATGGGTGGCGACGGCACTTTGCTCAAGACAGCCAGCATGGTCAGAGAGAAGCAAACGCCCATCGTGGGCATCAACATGGGGCGCCTCGGCTTCCTGGCCGATGTGAGCGTTGACGATGTAGAAACATGCGTTGATGCCCTCTATCGCGACGACTATTCGGTGGAAGACCGGTCGCTCATACGGGTTGAGACCAACGGCGAGCCCCTCAACGGCTATGAGTGCGCACTGAACGATGTGGCCATCCTAAAACGCGACTCGGCATCGATGATTTCCATACGTACCAGCATCAACGGCGAGTATCTCACCACCTATCAGGCCGACGGCCTCATCATATCGACCCCCACGGGTTCCACAGCCTATTCTATGTCCAATGGCGGCCCCGTCATTGTGCCGCGCACCGGTGTCAACGTGATGACAGCGGTGGCTCCGCATTCACTCAACGTGCGCCCCATCGTGTTTCCCGACTCAGCACAGGTCGAACTCACCGTGCGCAGTCGCAGCCATACCTTCCTTGTGGCCATCGACGGTCGCAGTGGAAAATTGCCCGAGGGCACCACACTCCGTCTGACACGTGCACCATACAGAGTGAAGATTGTGAAACGCAGCGGCACCCGTTACTTTTCAACGCTCAGGGAGAAACTGATGTGGGGAGCGGATGTGAGATAGTTGAGGAGGTGAAAAGGTGAAAAGGTGAAAAATTGAAAAGTTAAGCCGGAAGATTGAAGATTAAAGAGTTGCTCCAACTGCCCGACAACAACTATTCGGTGAGAGACATCACGCGCTGGTTGTGGGCGGCCCTGCAAGGCAATCGCTTGCAGGCAACGCTGAATGCTGCCATCGGACTGCTGGGCGTCGTCTTGGGCCTGTCGTCGGTATGGGCCATGCAACGTGCCATCGACATTGCTTCCGGTGCCCGCGAGGGCTCGCTTTATCTGGCAGTAGGCATCATGGCGGCTCTTATCCTGGGCGAGTTTGCCGTGGGCATCTCACGTGTATGGATCAAGAACATTCTTGGCGTAAAGGCACAGAACCGCATGCAGCAGCGCCTTCTCGCACGCCTGCTGCGGTCGGAATGGCGGGGTCGCGAGGCCATGCACAGCGGCGACATCATCAACCGTCTGGAACAGGATGTAAAGACCATCGTTACCTTTCTTACAGAGACACTTCCCTCCACCATCAGCACCATCACCATGTTTGTGGGTGCCTTCATCTATCTGCTTCAGATGGACACATGGCTGGCCATCACCACGGTAGCCATTCTGCCGATATTCATCTCAGTAAGCCGCATCTACGTGGCTTACATGCGCAAGTATAATCGCAAGGTACGCGACACCGACAGCCTTATTCAGAGCCTGCTGACCGAGACCATGCAGCAGCGCACCCTGGTGAAGACCATGGAGGCCGACCAGCAGATGCTGTCGCGACTGGACAAGACACAGCAGACGCTGCGCAACTGGGTGCGCCGCCGCACGGTGTTCTCCGTGGGCAGCAATTTCTTCCTGAACATCGGATTCTCAATAGGATTCCTTATCGCCTTCCTATGGGGTGCCCTACGCCTCCATGCCGGCACGCTCACCTTCGGTGGCATGACGGCTTTCCTGCAATTGGTCAACCGCATACAGGGACCTGCACGCGACCTGGCCCGTCTGGTGCCTACATTCGTCAGCGTGTTTACTGCCGCCGAGCGTCTCATGGAACTGGAAGAGACGCCCGAGGAGCAGCAGGGCCCCTCACAACTGCTGCCCGGTCCTTGCGGCATTCGCTTTGAGCAAGTGTCATTCAGTTATGACGCCTCAGCCCAGCCCATCATGAGCAATTTCAGCATCGACTTCAAGCCCGGCTCCTGCACCGCCATCATGGGCGAGACTGGCTCTGGCAAAACCACCCTCATCCGTCTGCTGCTGGCTCTGGTGAAACCTCAGGAAGGAAAAATAATAATATATAGTGGAAATGGTGACGGAACGACGGCAGCCAATGGTAAAGTGGCGGCAGTAAATTCTTCACTTTTCACTATTCACTTTACCCTTAGCAACCTCCACCGCTGCAACTTTGTCTATGTGCCTCAAGGCAACACCTTGCTCAGCGGCACGCTGCGCGAGAACTTGCTACTGGGCAACCCAAAGGCCACCGACGAAGAGATGCACCATGCCCTGCGAATGGCCTGTGCCGACTTCGTGGAAGCCCTTCCCAACGGTCTCGACACCTGTTTCTCCGAGCAGGGAGGCGGACTCTCTGAGGGACAGGCCCAGCGCATATCCATTGCCCGTGCTTTGCTTCGTCCGGGCAGCATTCTACTTTTAGACGAAGCCACCAGTGCCCTCGACGCTGAAACAGAGCGCAAGGTTCTTGAAAACATTCTGCAAGGACAGCAGCGCACCGTCATCTTCGTCACCCACCGTGCAGCGGTGGTCGACTATTGCGACCAGGTTGTCAACGTTAGAAGATGTTAAAGTTTTGCATGGCACGCAACAAACTTAGCACGCTTTGCGTCTAATGGACAAATAGCAAACCATCAAATCGAAAATAAACGTGATTCACTTAGAAAACGTCAACAAGACTTACTTCGGTGCCCAGCCTCTGCATGTACTGAAAGGCATCAACCTCGACATCGAGGCAGGCGAGTTTGTCTCCATCATGGGAGCCTCTGGCTCAGGCAAGTCCACCTTGCTCAATATTCTGGGCATTCTGGACAACTACGACTCAGGACTCTACACCCTCAACGGAGTGCGCATCTGGAATCTTTCAGAACGCAAGGCTGCCGAGTATCGTAACCGGATGATTGGATTTATCTTCCAGTCGTTCAATCTCATTAATTTCAAGACTGCTGTGGAAAATGTGGAGTTGCCGCTCTTCTATCAGGGTGTGTCGCGCAAAAAGCGGCACACCCTTGCTCTTGAATATCTGGAGCGTCTGGGATTGAAAGACTGGGCCACCCACTATCCCAATGAACTCTCCGGCGGTCAGAAGCAGCGTGTGGCCATTGCACGCGCCCTCATCACCAAGCCGCAGATCATTCTGGCCGACGAGCCCACCGGTGCCCTCGACTCAAAGACCTCCGTTGAGGTGATGCAACTGCTCAAGGACCTGAACGCACAGGAACATATCACGCAGGTCATCGTAACCCACGACCCTGGTGTGGCAGAAAAGACCAATAGAATCATAAGAATAAAGGATGGAGTTATTGAATGAAATATGGCAGACGGCGCAGCGCAATAAACTGCGCACGGGACTGACCGGCTTCGCCGTGGCATGGGGCATCTTCATGCTCATTGTGCTGCTGGGTGCCGGCAACGGCCTCATCAATGCCCAGTTGACACAAAGCAACCGTTTCCTCTCCAGTTCGATGGTGGTGTTCGGTGGCGAGACCTCCATGCCCTACCAAGGTCTGAAAGAGAACCGCGACATCCGCCTGAAGCAGGGCGACATCGACATCACCGACCAAGAGTTCAAGCAGGTCATCGACGAGGTTGGTGCCCAGTATCGCACCACAGGCACCATCAGCAACGGCCAGCAGTATCTCAGCAGCCAGATTGCCGGTGTCTATCCCAATCATATCAAGATAGACAAGGTGGATATGTTGCAGGGACGGTTCATCAACGACATTGATATCCGCGAGAAACGCAAGGTGCTGGTGCTCAGCAACAAGCAGGTCGACGAACTGGGTGCCCACATGGGACAATATGTCAAAGTGGGCAACTTCGCCTTCAAGATTGTAGGCATCTACAAGGAACAAGAGAACGGACGGGCCGACATCTTCTCGTCGTACACCGCCATCAAGAGCATCTTCGGCTCAAGCGACGACGATGCCGGGCGCATTGAGTTCACCTTCCACGGACTGGAGACCGAAGCCGCCAACGAAGCCTTCGAGAAGGAATACCGTCAGCGCATCAACGCCCATCATCAGGCGCATCCTGAAGACGAGAGTGCCATCTGGCTCTGGAACCGCTATACGCAGAACATGCAGATGGAGATGGGCATCGGCATCATCCGCACCGCCCTGTGGATAGTAGGACTCTTCACCCTGCTCAGCGGCATTGTGGGCGTGAGCAACATCATGCTCATCACCGTGAAGGAGCGCACCCATGAGTTCGGCATCCGTAAGGCCATCGGTGCCAAGCCGTGGAGCATCCTGAAACTCATCATCACCGAGAGCATCATCATCACCACCATCTTCGGCTATGTGGGCATGATACTGGGCATCGCTGCCAACGAATACATGAATGCCACGTTGGGACACACGAAAGTAGATGCCGGCCTGTTCAAGGCCACGATGTTCGTTGACCCGACAGTGGGGCTCGACGTATGCTTCGAGGCCACGATGGTCATGATCATTGCCGGCACCATCGCCGGCCTGGTTCCCGCCTTCAAGGCCTCGCGCATCAGGCCCATTGAGGCACTAAGAGCAGACTAAAGAATCATAGGACCCATAGGACCCATAGGACCTATAGGACCCATAAGACCTATAAGACCCATAAGACTCATAAGACCCATGAAATTTGACTTAGACAACTATCACGAAATACTCGACACGCTGACCCGCAACAAGTCGCGCTCGTTCCTCACCGGCTTCGGTGTGTTCTGGGGCGTGTTCATGCTTGTGGCACTCATTGGTGGCGGACAGGGCTTGAAGGAACTGCTGAATGCCAACTTCGACGGTTTTGCCACCAACTCGGCCATGGTGTGGGCACAGCCAACATCGAAAGCCCACAAAGGCTTCCGCAAAGGGCGCATGTGGTCGATGGAATATAAAGATGTGGAGCGTCTGCGCCACCGCATCCCCGAACTGGACGTCATCTCACCCATGCTGTTCAGCAACGGCGGCACAGCCTACTACGGCGAACGCAAGTCCACCGTCGGCATCAACGGCGTGCTGCCCGACTATCAGAGGATCAACGCCCCCAAACTGCTCTACGGCCGCTATCTCAACGAGATTGATATTGCCCAGAAGCGCAAGGTGTGCGTCATTCAGAAGAAGACCTACAAGGAACTGTTTCCTGGCGGCGGCGATCCTTGCGGCAAGTTCATCCGCGTCGACTCGGTCTATTACCAGATCGTAGGCGTAGACTACAACTCCTCCGAAGGCATCTCGTTCGGCGGCGAGTCGGGCACCACCATGCTGTTGCCCATCACCCTGATGCAGCAGACCTACAACCGTGGCAACCATGTAGACATGATTGCGGTGACGGGCCGTCCCGGTGTGGTGATGAGCACCCTGGCCCCACGCCTCCGCGAAACCATTGGCAGGGCTCACCTTGTTGACCCCACCGACGAGCAGGGCATCATGTTCTTCAACACCGAAGTGCTGTTTCAGATGATCGACTCACTGTTCCGCGGTGTCAACTTCCTTATCTGGCTCGTAGGACTGGGCACACTCCTGGCCGGTGCCATTGGCGTGAGCAACATCATGATGGTCACCGTGCGCGAGCGTACCATAGAGATTGGCATACGCCGGGCCATCGGCGCCACACCCCGCATGGTCCTCTCACAGATCATATCCGAAAGCATTGTGCTCACCATGGTGGCAGGCATGAGCGGCATCCTCTTCGCCGTGCTTATCCTGCAGATGCTGGAACTGGCCAACACCGAGGACGGCATCATCAGTGCCCACTTTCAGGTAGGTTTCTGGACAGCCATCAGCGCTGCCCTGGCCATCGCCGTCATGGGTGTGCTGGCAGGCTTGGCCCCCGCCGCCCGCGCCATGAGCATCAAGCCCGTAGATGCCATGAGAGACGAGTAAAAGGAGAAAAAGTGAAAAGGTGAAAAAGTGAAAAGGTAAAATAATAATATAGATATGAAAAAGTACATCAAACTGATTATCGCTGCGATCATCGCGCTGATTTTCTTTGGAACCTTCGTGTTCCTCTGGCAGAAGAGCCAGCCCAAGGAGATTGTCTACTCGGAATTCACGCCCGAGAAGACCGACCTCAAGAAGACCACCATCATCACGGGAAAGATTGAACCCCGCAACGAGGTGAACATCAAGCCGCAAATAAGCGGCATCATTGCCGAACTGATGAAAGAGCCCGGCGACCGCGTACAGCAGGGCGAGGTCATTGCCCGCGTAAAAGTGATTCCCGACATGGGACAACTGTCGAGCGCTGAGAGCCGTGTGCGCCTGGCCGACATCAACCTGCGGCAGGTAGAGACCGACTATGCCCGCGTCCAGAACCTGCACGACCAGAAACTGGTGAGCGACGAGGAATATGAGAAGAGCCGCCAGCAACTGCAACAGGCACAGGAAGAGAAGGCGGCCGCCGTCGATGCCCTGCAGGTGGTTCGCGACGGTGTGTCGAAAGCCAACGCCTCTGCCTCCAGCACCCTTATCCGCTCTACCATCAGCGGCATCATCCTCGATGTGCCGGTAAAGGTGGGCAACTCGGTCATCAACTCCAACACCTTCAACGACGGTACCACCATCGCCACCGTGGCCAACATGCAGGACCTCATCTTCCGCGGCAACATCGACGAGACCGAGGTGGGCCAACTGAGCATCGGTGTGCCCATGAAGATTACCATCGGTGCCCTGCAGGACCTTCAGTTTGAGGCCACGCTGGAGTATATCTCACCCAAGGCCACCGAGAGCAACGGCGCCAACCAGTTTGAGATCAAGGCGGCCGTCATGGTCTCTGCCGACGGCCATATCCGTTCCGGCTATAGTGCCAATGCCGAGATTGTGCTGGCCCAGGCCACACAGGCCCTGGCCGTGCCCGAGAGTGCCATCGAGTTCGTTGGCGACAGCACCTTTGTCTATCTCGTCAAGGGCGAGGGCAAGCAGAAGACCTATGAGCGCAAGGCCGTGGTCACGGGCCTGAGCGACGGCGTAAACATCGAGATCAAGCAGGGCCTCACCGCCGACCAGAAGGTGCGCGGCCCGGAAATCATCGCAAATGACGATGAAAGGTGAAAAAGTGAAAAAGTGAAAAGGTGAAAATGATTATGAATAAGATAACTATGTTTTTTAAGGGAAAAGGTTTGGTGATGAGTGTTTCACTTTTTCACCTCTTCACCTTTTCACCTTTAAGCGCGCAGCAGTCCTGGACGCTCAGTCAGTGCTGCGACTATGCCGTGGAGCACAACATTGCGGTCAAGCAGTATGAAAACCAGTGCCGCCAACAGGAACTGCAGGTGTCCACAGCCCGCAACTCGCGTCTGCCAGACCTCAGCGCCTCTGCCGGCCAGAACTTCTCGTTCGGTCGCGGACTCACGGCGCAGAACACCTATACCAACACCAACACCTCGTCTACCTCGTTCTCGCTGGGCACCAGCATACCCCTCTTCACGGGTTTCCAGATTCCCAATCAGATCAAGATGAGCCGGCTCAACCTTGAGGCAGCCACACAAGACCTGGAGAAAGCCAAGAACGACATCCGCATGCAGGTGGCACAGGCCTATGTGCAGATTCTCTACGACATGGAGATTTGCGATGTGGCCCACCGCCAAATCAGCATCGACTCGGCACAGGCAGAGCGTCTGCAGGCCATGCTACAGGCAGGCAAGACCAGCGAGGCCGAGGTGTCGCAGCAGCAGGCCACGCTGGCCCAGAGCCGCCTCACGGCCACACAGGCCGAAAACAATATGCGTCTGTCGCTGCTCGCGCTGTCGCAACTGCTGGAACTGCCCTCACCCGAAGGTTTCAACGTGGCCAGACCAAACCTCGATAATATAGACCATATAGAGAATCTAAATCATCTAGAGACGCCCAGCAGCCCGGAGGCCATCTTTGCCGATGCCCTGGCCATCAAGCCGGAGATTCAGGCGCAGCACCTGCGTGTGGCAGCCGCCGAGCGCAACATCGAGGTGGCCCGCGCCGGCTACTACCCCACCCTTAGTTTCAGTGCCGGTCTGGGCAGCAACTACTACAAGACCTCGGGCTTCAAGGCCGACGGCTTTGGCAAGCAGTTGGAGAACAACTTCAGCCAGTATCTGGGATTCAACCTCAGCATACCCATCTTCAACCGCTTCCAGACGCGCAACAGCATCCGCTCGGCACGCCTCGACCTCAGCAACCAGCAGTTGCAACTCGACAACTCAAAGAAAGCGCTCTACAAGGAGATTCAGCAGGTGTACTACAACGCCGTGGCTGCCGACCAGAAACTGACGAGCAGCCTCCAGGCCCGCAAGAGCAGCAGCGACGCCTTCCGCCTGATGCAGGCCAAGTACGAGAACGGCAAGGCCACCATCACCGAGTTCAACGAGGCCAAGAACAACTACCTGAAGACCGAGAGCGACCTGACGCAGGCCCGCTACGAACGGCTCTACCAGCAGGCCCTCATCAAGTTCTATCGCGGCAAGGCGCTGGATCTATAACCTATAACCTATAACCTATAACCTATAACCACAAAAAAAGGATTCCGGTTGGAATCCTTTTTTTATTGAGCAATTTCTGATTACTGAGCCAGTTTGCCGTCAGAGCCGAGCACATTCACAATCTTGTGGATGTACATCTTCTTCATGTTCTCGCGGGCGGGCTTCAGATACTGGCGAGGATCGAAGTCTCCAGGATGCTCAGCCAGATGCTTGCGGATAGCAGCGGTCATAGCCAGACGAGAGTCAGAGTCGATGTTGATCT
>CAMHDT010000037.1 GCA_946183985.1 uncultured Prevotella sp. | reverse complement strand
TACCTTTGACCTACGGTCTTAGGTACTTGCGTTCGACAAAAAAAACAAAAAAAGTTTTATTTGTTTTGTTTTGTTCTCACTTATTCGTACCTTTGTAGCCGAATGATAAAACAATGATCCGGCGACGGAAACCAAAATAGATATGCGGAAAAAAAGACTGAATCTGGAATATCCACTGACAGCCCGCAAGCCCGACTTGCTTTGGCGCCTGATGAGCACCGACCGCGGGCTGGAACTATGGCTGGCCGACAAGGTGGTTGAGGAAAACGGTGTGCTCCACCTTACATGGGGCGACCTGTGGGGCGAGCACCACACCATGCATGCCCGTATTATGGAGCGTGAGAAGAACAGCCACATAAAATTGCAATGGGTTGACGAGGAAGAGCCGGAAGCCTATTGGGAGATGCGCATTGGCCAGAGTGAACTGACCGAGGAACTGTGTCTGTGCGTGGTGGACTATGCCCTGGCCGAAGACCTCGACGACCTGCACGAACTATGGGACGGCAACCTCGACCGTCTGCACCAGTCGAGTGGATTCTGAGAAGTGGACAGACAATAGTGTTTAGAATAAAGAAACTGGACATATTCATCGCGAAGCAGTTCGGACTGCTTTTCGTGGGAACATTCTTCATCTGCCTCTTTGTGCTGATGATGCAGTTTCTGTGGCGCTTCGTTGACGATCTCATAGGCAAGGGCCTCTCAATGGATGTGCTGGCACAGTTTTTCTGGTACATGGCCCTCATGCTTGTGCCGCAGGCCTTTCCGCTGGCCATCCTGCTGTCGTCGCTCATCACCTTCGGCAATCTGGGCGAGAGCAGCGAACTCACGGCTATCAAGGCCGCCGGCATCTCGCTGTTGCAGACCATGCGCTCGCTCATTGTCGTGGTCATCCTGATTGCCGGTCTCTCGTTCTATTTCCAGGATGTCATAGGCCCCAATGCCAACAAGCAGTTTGCACAGTTGCTGCTGTCGATGAAGCAGAAGAGCCCGGAACTGGAGATCCCGGAAGGCATCTTCTACGACGGCATCCCCAACACGAACCTCTATGTGCAGAAGAAGGACATGGAGACAGGCAAACTCTACAATGTCATGATTTATCGCCAGTCGGGCTCATACGAAGACCAGGCCATTATCCTGGCCGACTCGGGCATGCTGCAGTCCACGGCCGACAAGGGCCATCTGCTGCTCACGCTGTGGAGCGGCGAGTGGTTCGAGAACATGCGCTCGCAGGATATGGGCGGCACCGCCGAGGTGCCCTATCGCCGCGAAACCTTCTATCACAAACAGATCCTGCTAGACTTTGACGGCGGCTTCAACCTGGCCGACGGCACAGGCATTGCCGGCAGTGCCAAGGCAAAGAGCGTGGAACAGATACTCCACGACCTCGACTCCATACGTCTGTACAACGACTCCGTGGGGCGCGAGTTCTATCAGGAGGCCAAGGCGTATACCTTCCATGAGCCTATGCTGACGGCAGAGGACTCTGTGCGGCTGCAGGAGGCAAGGGCCGAGGGACTGCCGAGGCTCGATTCTCTCTTCGACGCCCTCAATGACGACCAGATGCGCGAGGTGACGAAGAATGCAGCACGGCAGGCGCAGAACGCATTGTCAGACCTGGAGATGAAGGCCGACTATGCCAAATACCTGCACCGGCAGGAGCGTACCCACATGCTCGAGGCCATAGGCAAGTTTACCCTAGCACTCTCATGCATCATCTTCTTCTTCATCGGAGCACCGCTGGGCGCCATCATCCGCAAGGGCGGACTGGGGGTGCCGGTCATCATCTCGGTGCTGGTGTTCATCGTCTATTACATCTTTGAACACTCGGGAACGCAGATGGCCAAGTCTGACAACTGGACGGTATGGATGGGGGCGCTCATCTCGACCATGGTGCTGACGCCTTTGGCCATGTTCTTCACCTATAAGGCCAATAAGGACTCGGCCGTGTTCAACATCGATGCCTACAGGCTGGTGGTCATGCGGATGCTGGGGCTCAGACTCAGACGCAACATTGCAAGAAAGGAGGTTGTCATTGACGAACCTGTGTATCAGGCTGATGCCGACCAACTGGCGGCCATCAATGTCGACATTGAACGCTACTCCAACGAGCACAGCCTGCTGCACTGGCCTAATCCCGTCAAGGTGTTCTTCCGGCCGGGCGACGACCAGCGCATACAGGAAATCAACGAGCGTCTGGAGACGATCATCGATGATCTGGCCAACACACGCGATAATGTGATCCTGCACGAACTGAACAACTATCCCATACTGGCTACACATGCCCACACCAGGCCCTTCCGGCAGCGCTGGCTCAATGCCATCGCAGGACTGATCCTGCCGCTGGGCATCTTCTTCTATTGCCGCATGCTGCGCTTCCGCCTGCGTCTCTATAAGGACCTGAAGGCGATCCATGCCACGAGCAATAGGATTATACAACGAATTGCTGAAAAACAAATTGCTGAAAAACAAATTGCTGAAAAACAAACTGTGAACAATGAATAGTGAACTGCCAACAATGAACTGTCAACTGTCGACTGTTTCTGCTGCCGTCGACGACTTCCGCCAAGGGAAGTTCGTCATCGTTGTGGACGATGAAGACCGTGAAAACGAAGGCGACCTGATCTGTGCCGCTGAGAAAATAACGCCCGAGATGGTGAACTTCATGCTGAAATATGCGAGGGGCGTGCTCTGTGCACCCATCACCATCAGCCGCAGCGAGGAACTGGACCTGCCACGGCAGGTGAGCGAGAACACATCGGTGCTGGGAACACCGTTCACCGTCACCGTAGACAAGTTGGAGGGATGCACCACAGGCGTGTCGGCACACGACCGTGCTGCTACCATCCAGGCATTGGCCGACCCCATGTCTACTCCGCAGACCTTCGGAAGGCCGGGACACATCAACCCGCTCTATGCACAGGACAACGGCGTGCTGCGCCGTAGCGGCCATACCGAGGCAGCCATCGACCTGTGCCGTCTGGCCGGCCTCTATCCTGCCGGTGCCCTCATGGAAATCATGAACGACGACGGCACGATGGCACGCCTGCCGCAACTGCAGGTCTTTGCCCGTGAGCATGGCTTGAAGATCATCAGCATCAAGGACCTCATTGCCTATCGACTGCAGCAGGAGTCGCTCATCGAGGTGGGCGTCGAGGCCGACATGCCCACGGAATACGGCCATTTCCGCATCATACCCTTCCGCCAGAAAAGCAACGGACAGGAGCATTTCGCACTCATCAAGGGCCAGTGGAAGGAGGATGAGCCCATCCTCGTCAGGGTACACTCGTCGTGCATGACGGGCGACATCCTGGGCTCGCGGCGTTGCGACTGCGGCGAACAACTGCACCGTGCCATGCGGAAGATAGAACAGGAGGGTAGGGGCGTCATCGTCTATATGCAGCAGGAAGGGCGCGGTATCGGACTGATGAACAAACTGGCGGCCTATAAGTTGCAGGAGGAGGGCTACGACACCGTCGATGCCAATCTCTGCCTGGGCTTCAAGGCCGACGAGCGTGACTATGGCTGCGGGGCGCAGATGCTGCGCCATCTGGGCGTGCATAAGATGCGCCTCATGACCAACAACCCCGTGAAACGCGTGGGCCTGGAGGCCTACGGTCTGGAAATCGTAGAGAACGTGCCCATCGAGGTTACGCCCAACGAGTATAACCTCCGCTATCTGAAGACTAAACAGGACCGCATGGGTCATACCCTGCATCTTTGAAATATTAACAAATATATGCAAGAACTACAATCGGGCGCTCTGTTGCAGGGCGGAAAATATCGCATAGAGAAGGTGCTGGGGCAGGGCGGCTTCGGCATCACCTATGAAGGTGTGCAGACGGGCTTGGGACGCCGCGTGGCCATCAAGGAGTTTTTCATGAAGGAATACTGCAACCGTGATGACCAGACCTCGCAGGTGAGCGTGGGCTCGCAGGGCAGTCGCGACATGGTCGACGACTTCCGCATGAAGTTTATCAAGGAGGCGCAACTCATTGCCCGCATGGAGGATGCACCCCACATCGTGCGCATCCACGACATCTTCGAGGAGAACGGCACCGCCTATTATGTGATGGAGTATATCGGCGGCGGCTCGCTCAGTCAGTTGCTCAAGAAGCGCGGACCGCTCACCGAGGACGATGCCATCGGCTATGTGCGCCAGATTGGCGAGGCACTCAGTTATCTGCACGCTCAGAATACGCTGCACCTCGACATCAAACCGTCTAACGTGCTCATCAACCGCAAGGGCGAGGCCGTGCTCATCGACTTCGGTGTGTCGAAACACTACGACCAGAGCGGCTCGCAGACCTCGTCGACACCTGTGGGACTGAGCAAGGGCTTTGCACCCAGCGAGCAGTATCAGAGCGGTGGCGTGCAGCAGTTCACACCGGCCACCGATGTCTATAGTCTCGGTGCCACGCTCTATAACCTGCTCACCAACCAGGTGCCGCCAGAGGCCAGCATCATCTTCGAGGATGGGCTGCCCCCGCGTCCCCATTACATCTCTGTTGCCACATGGCAGGCCATTGAGCAGGCCATGCAGCCACGACGCAAGGACCGCACACAGACGGTGGAGGACTTCCTGCAGGCGCTTGTCCCTGCTGTTGAGCCGAAGCCTTCCGTTGCCCAATCGCCTGCTGTTGCTCCTTCGGTATCGACCTCTCGGCCTGTGCCCGGCGGCTTTCCCGCTGGAGCCGGCACCTCCTCGTCGTCAGCCGAAACCCGTTTGGCCGCCGCAGCCCCCGCCGTTCGCAAGGGTGCCTTTGGCGAACTGGCCTTCCTGGCTGGATTAATCGTGTTGGCATTCTTGATAATTCCACCCCTCCCTTATGTCATTGGACATATCCTTCCTTTCGAAGGAGGGCTGATTATTCCATATATCTTCGAAAACCTTCTCTTGAGGGATTATTATTTTTATCATTTTGATTATTTACCTCATTTGTTAGTATGTCGTCTGCCTTATATTAGTATCATGTTCTTGGGCTCCTATGGCCTCATGTCTGTCTATGGCGTGTTGAGGTCGAAACGAGGAAAGACCACAACGGTAAGATGGTTCGATGGGCTTGCCATGTTTGGTGCGATACTGATATCCGTGGTTATGACTTGGCTGTGGTATGCTATATGCGTAAATGTTTTTTGTTATAATGGCCAAGACTTTCCTCCTCTTTATATATTTGTACTCGACATATTGCTCCTATTGCTGTTTGTACTCGGCTTAATTTTTGCCGTCGGCAGGCAGTTGTATACAAGCCGCCCCTGCAACGGATGGTTGCGTTGGATGGTGGTCCTTGTGTCGTTTGCTATCGTGGGAATGAATACCTATGCTTTTCTGAATGTGTTGTACGAATTGTTTTTAATATAAACTAAATGTGATAAATATATGGAATTGGGTATGATGGAGGTGATTATCCTTTTGTTTATGTTAGGTCTCCTATTAGTCGTGGCTGGTGTTGTCGCCTTCCTGATTTTCCGTAAGAAACCTGTCTCAACGGAGCAGACGACTTCGGTAGCCAAGGGACTGTATGTGACAAATAACATTTTGCTCTGTGGTCTGCTGTTCTTAGCCTTTATGATGCTGTTTAACCTGCTATATGCTGGATATCTTGTTTGGCAATGGTATTTCTAAGGCAAAAATCATTAAAAAGTGAAAGGAATTTTTCGTAATGACGAATAAAATGATTACTTTTGCACGTTGAAACGAACAAACTGTATAAAATATGGCACAATTATCCAACCGTTTGCAAAGACTGGCACCTTCTGCCACTCTGGCAATGTCGCAGAAAAGTTCTGAGATGAAGGCTCAGGGCATCGATGTGATTAACATGAGCGTGGGCGAGCCCGACTTCAACACGCCCGAACATATCAAGAACGCCGCAAAACTGGCCATCGACGAGAACTATTCGCGCTATTCGCCCGTACCGGGCTATCCCGACCTGCGCCAGGCCATTGCCCGCAAACTGGAGCGCGAGAACCAGTTGCACTACCAGCCTTCGGAAATCTTGGTGAGCAACGGTGCCAAGCAGAGCGTGTGCAACACCGTGATGGCACTGGTCAACCCCGGCGACGAGGTCATCATCCCCGCCCCCTATTGGGTCAGTTATCCCCAGATGGTGCTGTTGGCAGGCGGCACGCCCGTCTTCGTGGAGGCCACGTTTGAGCAGAACTTCAAGATGACGCCCGAACAGTTGGAGGCCGCCATCACGCCGAAGACACGCCTGCTCATCCTCTGTTCGCCCAGCAACCCCACGGGCTCGGTATATAATAAAGAGGAATTGCGTGCGCTTGCGAACATTATATTAAAACACGACGACCTGTTTGTGCTGGCCGACGAGATTTACGAGCATATCAACTACGTAGGACACCACGAGTCTATTGCACAGTTCCCGGGCATGAAAGAGCGTGCCATCATTGTCAATGGCGTGTCGAAGGCCTATGCCATGACAGGCTGGCGCATTGGCTATATCGCCGCTCCTGAGTGGATTGTCAAGGGCTGCAACAAACTGCAGGGACAGTACACCAGCGGCCCCTGCTCCGTTAGCCAGAAAGCGGCCGAGTTTGCCTACACCCAGAGCCAGCAGTGCGTGGAGGAGATGCGACAGGCCTTTGAGCGCCGCCGAAATCTCATTGTCGACCTGGCCAGACAGATTCCCGGTCTGGAGGTCAATGTACCTGAGGGTGCTTTCTACCTCTTCCCCAAGTGCAGCAGTTTCTATGGCAAGAAGACGGCCGGCGGCAGCACCATTGCCAACAGCACCGACCTGGCCATGTATCTGCTCGATGATGCCCATGTGGCTACCGTGGGCGGCGAAGCCTTTGGCGATCCCGACTGCTTCCGCATGAGTTATGCCACCAGCGACGACAATATCCGCGAGGCGATGCGACGCATTGCAGAGGCTTTGGCTAAACTGAAATAGGCACGATAGCACCCCGCGTGACGAGATAAATCATTAAAAATAGCGTTAAAACTCGTTAATCCCTATTGCAGTCCGCAATAATTTGCTATCTTTGCGAAGTCAAAATGTCTGCATCTGCCATTGAAATGGTGTGCCGCAGGCCTTTGTCAGAACGAACAAATCATTTAACTTTAAATTTTTAATAACTTAAAACTAAAAAAACAATTATGGCAACTACACAAATGGCTGCTCCTGCAGCAAAGAAAGCCCCTCAGGCTAAAAAGAGTGGTAGCGTCGGTATCAAAGATGCTATTTGGGTAATCGTTATCTGTGGTATCGTAGCATTCTTGAACTTCTATTTCAACTTCGGTGCTGCCTTCTTCCAGGAGAGTGGTAACTTCAATGGCGTGCTCGATCCTGCCGACGAGAACAGCAAGATGTTCTTCGGACTCCTCTGGGATCACAGCGGTCAGTCGCCTGAAACCATCTGGGGTACTATCTTCAAGGGTGGTGTCATCGTGCCCGTTATCCACACACTGTTGCTCACCGTTATCTTCATGGCCATCGAGCGTGTCATCGCTCTGAGCAAGTGCATCGGTAAGGAGAAACTCGCCAACTTCCTGGCTAAGATCAAGGCCGACCTCAAGGCCCTCAACTTCGACGCTGCTCTGCAGCACTGCCAGGCACAGGGTGGCAGCGTGGCTAACGTTGTTCGCGCTACTGTGATGGCTTACAAAGAGGCCGACGCTACTCCCGGCGTGAAGAAAGAGGTGAAGATTGCACGCATCCAGGCTGCCCACGAAGAGGCTATCGCCGTTGAGATGCCCACGCTGACCATGAACCTCCCCATCATCGCTACTATCGTTACACTGGGTACTCTGACCGGTCTGCTCGGTACTGTGGTAGGTATGATCAAGTCGTTCCAGGCTCTGGCAAAAGGCGGCGGCGGTGACTCTGTCGAACTGTCTGCAGGTATCTCTGAGGCTCTGATCAACACGGCCTTCGGTATCGGTACCTCTTGGCTCGCCGTTGTGTCTTATAACTTCTTTACCAACCGCATCGATAAGATTTCGTTTGCTTTGGACGAGATTGGTTATTCACTTGCTCAGACCTACAACGCTACACACCAGGACGAGGCTTAATTTTGTCTAACCCTTTAAATTAATTACTGCTATGGGTAAGATAAAAATTAAGAAGAACGATGTCTGGATCGACATGACCCCCATGTCGGACGTGATGGTGCTGCTGCTTACATTCTTCATGCTGAGTGCAAACTTTACGAAGAATGAGGCTATCAAGGTTGTCACGCCGAGTTCGACCACGATGTCGAAGGTTCCGGCAACGGCAACGCTCGACATTACCATCGACTCCATCGGCAGGGTGTTCCTCTCGACCGACAAGAAAGCCACTCTGAAGAATGCTTTGACAGAGATGATGAATGAGCGCGAAGTCCAGGTGGACACCGCGGCTTTCTTCGAGCAGAGCCAGATTGGTGTTCCCATGAAGAAGATGCCGGCATTCCTTGCCCTGTCAAGGGAAGACCAGATGGAGTTCCTGTTCAACAACAAGACCGACATCCTCGAACTTCTGGACAGCATTCAGGCACGTCCTGACAAGATGAGTGAGTTCCAGTTGTGGGTAAAGAGTCTCAAGAAAGGCTACCGTAAATGGCTTGACGGCTCCGAAGTGCCTGAAGACCTGAAGGCTACTGCGCCTACAAAGTTGGAAATATGTATCAAGGCCTCGAAAGATACGCCCTATAGTTCTGTGAAGAAGGTCATCAACGAACTGCAGGACATCAACGAGAGCCGCTACAAATTGGTTACACAGTATAAAAAGGAACAAGATTAACTATGGCTAAACAAAAAGAAAGCAAGCAGAAAAAAATGAATGTCCGAGTCGACTTCACGCCGATGGTGGACATGATGATGCTTCTGATCACCTTCTTCATGCTGTGTACTTCTCTGGCCAAGCCTCAGGCCATGCATCTCACCATGCCGGCCAAAGACGAAAACATGAGCGCTGAAGACAAGGATAAGTCAAAGACCGACCAGACACTGACCATTTATCTGGCCGATAACGACAGAATCTTCTACTACTATGTCAAGACGAAGGAAGACTTCGGTAACCCCGAGTTCCTGACCGAGACGACATGGGGTAAGGACGAAGGCAGCATCCGCGATGTGTTGCTACACCACAAGGTGGCTCCCGCACAGGTGCTGAAGGACGCCAAGGACCAACTGGAGATTTGGTATGCCGGACAGCCTAAGGGCGACCTGCAACTTGACTCTATCTATGATCGTGCCTTGATTATGATTAAGAAAGGTCATGTAGACATCGTCAGCAACGGCGAACTCGACAGGGCCAGGTTCAACAAGATCAAGAGCGACATGGAAAATGGTACTGAGACCGACATGGTGCCCACGCTCTCTGTCAACATCAAGCCGCTTGATGACTCCTCTTACGATAATCTTGTCACCATTCTCGACGAAATGCAGATTTGCCTCATCGGTAAGTATGTGATCGACAATGTGAACGACAAGGATAAGGAAATTCTGATTGGTGCAGGTGTCATAACCGAATAATCAAAAAACTGTAAGGAATTATGTCTAAGATAGACCTATACGACCAGCAATGGATTGATCTCGTCTTCGAAGGTAAGAACGAGAGTTATGGTGCTTACAAGATTCGTCAGAATACCAATCATCGCAACCTGATGGGCATGTTATGCCTGGCCGCAGGACTTGCACTCATCGTGTTCACGTTCTGGGCCATCAGCCTGGCTTCCGATGCCATTGCAAGTGCAGTTAGGGCTGCACAGCATGAGACTGAGGTTACCCTCGATGCCATCGAAGAAGAGGTTGAGGAGCAGGAAGAAGATGAAGTGGTCTACGAGATCCAGGAAATGGAGCAACTCGTGGCTGAGGAGACCGTGATGAACTCAGAGAAGTTCACTGCCTATGAAATGGAAGATGATGCTCCCGAACAGGTGACAAAGACTCAGGACGAAGTAGCCCAGAGCGATGTTGCCATCGGTGCCATCGACTACGACCAGGGTAGTGACGAGGCTGAGCACGTGTTGAAGGTAAACGAGAAGGTGGTGGATGAGGTTCCGCCCGCAGTAGAGGAAAACAAGGTGTTCGAGGTTGTAGAGCAGATGCCTCAGTTCAAGGGTGGCGACGCCGCTCTGATGAAGTATCTCAGCGACCACATCAAGTATCCTCCTGTGGCTGAGGAGAACGGCATCCAGGGCCGCGTGGTGGCCACCTTCGTGGTAGAGCGTGACGGCTCCATCACCGATGTGAAGATCATCAAGTCGGTAGACCCGTCGCTCGACAAGGAGGCCGTGCGTGTGCTGAAGAGCATGCCTAAGTGGATTCCCGGTAAGCAGAATGGTGCTGCCGTTCGTGTGAAGTACACCGTGCCCGTAGCCTTCAGACTCCAGTAAGTACACAACAACATTATGAACAAACTTCAATTCAATAGTTTAATCATTGGATTGTCACTCTCAATAGGCTTGCTTCCCTCATGTGGGGGAGGCAAGCCTTCTGGCAATTCAAGTCAGGCATCGCGCTATTTCGCTGCTGACGAAAGTCTCAGCCCTATTATCGATGAAGAGTACGAGGTCTTCACCGCCAGAAACCAGCGCGATTCCATCTTCCCGCTATACATCAGCGAGCAGGAAGCCATGCAAAAGTTGATGGACAGAGAGGTGTTCCTGGTCTTTACCACGCGAGCACTAACCCCCGACGAAGAGAATTATCTTATTAGCGAACACTATAGACCGAGGGTCATCCCCCTCGCTTACGATGCTTTGGCCTTGATTGTAAACAAGGCCAATACCGATACACTCATCACCGCAGATAACTTCCGCAGTATCATGGCTGGCGAAATCACCAGTTGGAAGGAACTGAACCCGGCATCCAACCTCGGCGACATCAAGGTAGCATTCGACAATCCCAAGTCGGCCACCCTGCGTTTCGTTGTCGACTCCGTGATGGAAGGACGCCTGGTGAAGACCGATGGCAATGTGCAGGCCGCCATGACCAGTGCCGAGGTGGTGGATTATGTAGAGAACCACGAGAATGCCATTGGCGTGGTGGGCTCCATCTGGCTCAACGACCAGCGCGACACCACCAATGTGACCTATGGCCGTAACATCACCGTGATGAGGGTGAGCGCTGCTGGTGAGGCCGACCGCTCCAACAGTTACTACCCCTCGCAGTGGAACATAGCCTATGGCTACTATCCCTTCATCCGCACTATCTATGCCATCTGCATAGACCCCTTCAGCAGTGGTGTGCCAAAGGCGTTTGCCAATTTCTGCTGGCTGCCCAACCCCGGACAACTCATCTTCTTCAATGCCGGCCTGTTCCCCGCAAGGGCCGAATACTCGGTTCGAGATGTCGTCATACAGTAGACTAAACCATTGCGTTTTTTGTGCATCAAAGAAACAAGGAAAAGAAAATAGAACATTGAAAACTATATACGCATTATGAAAACAATGAAATATCTGTTTATGGGAGCCCTGCTGATGGGATTCAGCACGGCCGTAATGGCTCAAGACGGTACAAAGGCCGATATTGATGCCGTGAAGCAATTAGTGAAAGCAAAGCCTGCCGACTACGGTAAGGTCATCAAGAACTATGTGAAGGCCAACAAGAAGAACCTTGACAACCTTGTGGCCATTGGCCGTGTGCTCTACGAAGAGAACGACACCGCTAATGCCAAACTGTTTGCCAATCAGGCCCTGACCACCTCGAAGAACAACTTCGCGCCCGCCTATATCCTTCTGGGCGACATTGCAGCCAAGGCCGATGACGGTGGCGGCGCTGCCATGAACTATGAGCAGGCCATCTACGCCGACTCCAAGAACCCCGACCCCTACCGCAAGTATGCACTGGTCTATCGTAAGATTGATCCGGAGGGAGCCGTACAGAAACTCGAAGACCTGCGTCGCGAGCGTCCCGACTATCCCGTTGATGCCCTCATCGGTCACATCAACTACATCTCGCTGCGCTATGGCAAGGCCAACGAAGCCTTCTCAAAGGTGCCCATGGCCGACCTCACCCGCATGGACTATATCGAGTATGCCATGTCAAACTTCCACGGTCGTCAGTACGACAAGGCACTTGACATCGTCAAGGCTGGCCTCGGTAAGGAGCCCCTCAACGCTACCATGAACCGCATCGCCATGATGTGCAGCAACGAGGTGAAGCAGTTCCCCCAGGCTCTGCAGTATGCCGAGACCCTGTTCACCAAGGTCGACAAGGATAGCGTCACCATCTCCGATCTCGACTATCAGAACTATGGCAAGGCCTATCAGGGCAACGGCCAGTACGAGGAAGCCATCGGCATGTTCAAGCAGGCACTTGCCATGCCCGCCGAGGACAACAGCCTCCACGCCGACCTCTACAAACTCATCTCCGACTCTTACAAGAGTCTGAAGGACTTCCCCAATGCCATCGAGAACTATAAGTCGTTCCTCGGTGCCAAGGCCGATGCCGATGCCACCGACTATGCAGGTCTGGGCATCCTCTACAGCAGCAAAGCCCGCACCCTTGCCGGCGACGAGAAGATCGAGGCCCTCAAGCAGGCTGACCAGTCGTATGCCGACCTTATTGCCAAGTTCCCCGATGCCGAGGAGTACGGTCTGCTGCAGCGCGGCCGTGCCAACGCACAGATGGATGCCGACCTCACAGGTCTGGCCAAATCCTACTTCGAACGTCTGGCAGAACTCATCAAGGCTCACGAGACCATCGACGATACCGACAAGAGCCGTCTCTTCGAAGCCTATGCCTATCTCATGCGCTATAGCGTGAAGCAGAAGGACCATGCCGCTGCACTCGAGAACGCCAAGAAACTGCTTGAACTGCAGCCCGACGACCCCGAGATTCAGCAGGTGGTAGATGCTCTGAGCAAGGCCGTAAAGTAAGCATCATTTTGCTAGATCATAAACGAGGGTGGCGCTTCACACACAGAAGTGCCACCCTCGTTTTCTGTAGAGTCATACACAGACAAACGCGAAGCGGGGAGACTCCTTAAAGGAATCTCCCCGCTGTGGTTTATGAAGCCGCTGTCTCTTAGCCGAGGCTGATGGCCTCCGACGGGCAAACACTAGCGCAGGTGCCGCACTCAGTGCAAGCGTCAGCGTCAATCACATACTTGTCTGCACCCTCAGAGATTGCCTCAACGGGGCACTCACCTTGACATGTACCGCAAGAGATACAGTCGTCACCAATTACATATGCCATAATAGTTTTTAAATAATTTATGGGTTAATACTTAATTTCAATGATGCAAAGTTACGACTATTTTTTCATACTACCAACTATTAAGTATTGTTTTTTCTTAATTTATACTGCATCGAAATAGGTCTCGATATAATAAGATGGCAAAAAAAACGTTATTCTATTGTATGAAGCGATATATCATCATGGCCATGGCGTTTCTTGCCGTCATCACGGTTGCGGCACAGACGCGAAAGGTGCAGAACAAGCCCTACATAGACCTGCGGCCCTTGCACTTCGGCATCAGCATAGGCATGAACATGCAGGATGCCGAGTTCAATAATATAGGACCGCAACTCATGGACGACGGCACCACACGCACCATCCTCTGCGATGCCGACACCTGGAACCCGGGGTTCAGCG
The DNA here is from genome assembly GCA_946183985.1 of uncultured Prevotella sp. GTDB lineage: Bacteria > Bacteroidota > Bacteroidia > Bacteroidales > Bacteroidaceae > Prevotella. The sequence continues at coordinate 4,662 of CAMHDT010000037.1, read as the reverse complement.
TAGGCGTGCTGGCCGACATGCGCCTCAGCCAGCATCTGGCCCTGCGCATCACCCCGCAGATGCATTTCGGCTCCAAGCGCCTCACCTTCCGCGACCTCGACGACCTCGACGATGCCGCGCAGCCACGCCTGTCCACCCTCGACATGAAGAGCACCTATATCACCATGCCCGTGGCCCTGAAGTTCTCCGCCCAGCGCTTCAACAACTACCGTCCCTATGTCATGGCCGGCGTGTCGCCCATGATCAACCTCAAGGACAAGGACCAGGACTATGTGCAACTCAAGCGTTACGACGCCATGCTTGAACTCGGTCTGGGCTGCGACTTCTACATGCCCTACTTCAAACTCATCCCCGAACTCAAGTTCTGCTACGGCCTTACCAACGCCCTCGACAAAGGTCATGCTGACGAACTCACCGATGTCAACCGCCGTGTCTTTGCCCGTAGCGTCGATTCCTCCCGCACCAAGATGGTGGTCTTCACCCTCTATTTCGAGTAGCCTCCTTGTCTAGCATCTGAAATGAAACAGCATGTCGTCACACTGTTAACCTTTTGTCTCCTGCTAGCCACCGCCTGCACCAGCGGCAGCCGCATGCGCCAGCAACTGGCCGATCTGCAGGCACGGAACGCGGCTGACTCTCTCCTCACCAACGACTCGCTCGCCCATGTCCTCTGCGATTATTTCGACAGCCATGGCACTCCCAACGAACGGATGTTGGCCCACTACCTGATGGGGCGTACTTATGCCGATTTAGAACAATCGCCACAGGCCCTCGACGAGTTCCACCGTGCCGCCGAACAAGCAGACACCACCGCTGCCGACTGCGACTACAGCCTCCTGGCCAGGATCCATGCCCAGACCGCCAACCTGTTCTACTATCAGTCTCTGTATAGAAACCAACTTGAAGAACTGGCACAGACAGAGAGATATGCTTGGATGGGACATGATACTGTCATTGCCATCAATGTCTTAAACGAACAGGCACATGCCTACCGCCAGATGAACATGTTGGATTCTGCCTATATCCTCACGAAAGATGCAGTCCGGCAATTTCGCCAAGCAGGATACCAACGGTATGCCGCCGTGTCAGAAGGGCTGTTGGTGCCTATTCAGGTTGAGTTGGGACTCTTTGATGAAGCGAAGGCAGGCATGGACACCTATGAGTTGTCATCAGGTCTGTTCACCAGCAGTGGCGACATAGAGCAGGGACGCGAGATATACTATTATTATAAGGGTCTGTATTATCTGAGTCAAGACAATACCGATTCTGCAGAGGTCTTGTTCCGCAAAGAATTGCGCGAAGCCAGCGACCTGAACAATCAGACAGCGGGTAGCCGAGGCCTGATGTTGCTTTACAAAGCACGACACCAACCAGACTCGACGGCCAAATACGCAGAGATTGCCTATGCGCTAAACGATTCCTCCGTCAATAAACTTGAAAGTGAGAAGATATTGCAACTCCATTCTCTCTACAAGTATGAGAGAGGTTGGCATGTGGCCGGTCAGAAGGCTATCGAGGCGGCCCACGCGCAAAAGATAGCAGGGCTACTGTTTCTTGTTGTCATCTTTTTGCTGTTGGCTGCCTATTTCGTTTATGTCAGGATGCAACGCAAACAAGATGCCCTGTTCCAGAAATACTGTATGGACAGGGAGAAACAGCGGCAATTGCAGCAGATGGTGGATATGATGGAAGTAGAGACAGGCAGGCATCATCTGCTCATTGCACAGATGAAGGATGAAATCAGTAGCCTAAATAGCAGCATTGCCGAATACAAAAGTCAAAATGAAAGCAGGGCAAGTGCCTATATAGAGCGGGCACTACAGGATTCGGAGATAGTGAAACGCTTCCATACCTTCGAAAAACCGCCATTCCATCATCCAACGGAAGAAGAATGGAATGTCCTGTACTCTCTTGTTGAACACGAAATACCATCTTTCCATGCAACGCTGCGAACGAGTGATCATCCGCTTTCCGATACGGAATATCGTATCTGTGTTCTCACGCGGTTGCATTTCAGCCCGTCAGCCATTTCTCTCCTTCTTGAGAAAGATCTCAGTAATGTTTCAAAGATCAGACAGCGGCTTCTGACAAAGGTTTTCATGGTCAGCGGAGGAGCAAAAGATTTTGACAAGCGAATCCTTCGAATTTTATAAATCGTTGTATAACAGCAAGATAGGCGTCTTGTCAAGTTTTGTCAAGTTTATCCATTCATAAAGTTTGTGTGTTTATTAATGGTTGTGTACCTTTGCACCCCCATTTAACAAAAAAACACAAACATTATGAAAAAACTTTTACTTATTTCCCTTTTGGGACTCATTTCATTCAATCAAGTCTGTGCAGACGAAATAGAAATTTCCGTAGAAAAGATTGACAACAAGCCGTTAAGCGACATTCCTATGAAGTCGCCCGTAAGGCCTATCAATGTCGATCTTACCAACGGTATCCTCACTTTTGTCAATGGTAACTACTGTGACTACGCCCTCATCCTTCTTGACGAAGATGATGAGGTGGTCTACACCGTCGCTGTCCCTGCGGGCACAAAAACCGTCGTGCTCCCCTCATGGCTTCAGGGCAACTATAAACTGTGCCTTGTGCCCGACAATAGTGCGTATTATTATTATGGATATATAGTATTGTAGAAACATGACAACAAAAACATGGATGAATATGGTCTGTTCCATGCGAATGATGACCATGACTGCTTTGGTACTCATAGCCGTCAGTGGCTATTCACAGTCATCACAGGGAGTGTTGACAGATGAAATAAGACATGCCGTAAGAGTACTGAAGAACATTGATGTAGATCGTTCAAAGGCGTGGGCGATAGCGTTGCTGACAGAGGCTGCTGAGAACGATACCTCGGCCTATGCCATGAACACGCTCGGACTGGCCTATTTGTCAGGGTCTGGTGTTGAAAAAGACACGCCCACGGGCATGTCATGGCTGAAGAAGGCAGGTGAGCATGGCTTTGCCGATGCCTGGCACAACCTCGGGATGATATACAAGGACGGCACAAATGGTGTGGCACAGAATTTCGGCATGGCTTACAAAGCCTTCGTGCGCGGTGCCGACGAAGGTTCCATGGTCTGCCAGTATGATGCCGGTTTTATGCTCTATAAAGGATTGGGATGCCAGCAGGACTATGCTAAAGCCGCATCACTATTTGAACAGGCCTCCGCAGCCAGTCACAGTCCATCGCTCTATATGTTGGGTCTGTGCTATCGTAACGGCTACGGCGTAGAGCAGGACACTGCCCGTGCCAGCCAGTTGCTCCATCGCTCGGCCATACTCAGTTTCCGTCCGGCTATGGAGGAACTGCGCCGTCCTGAGCCAGAGAATTATCTGCGTGAGACCGCTGCAGACACATCTGATGAGAAACCGCAGCACATGCCTTCCATTACGCCTGCCACTAATGACACCAGCCTCATCTATGGTCATCATACGGGCTATGTGGTGATGTATGACTGGAGTGGTCAGTACATCTTGGGTGAGAAGCCTGTTGTCATGACCATCAGCCATGGTAATGGTCTGGCTGAAGGCAACATGATTCTTTCCGATGATACCATAGCCTTCAAGGCACAGGTTATGGCCGACGGCAGACTGATATTTACCGACGGTATCCTGCAACTGAATGAGCGGTATACCCCAGGGCGTAAGGTCAACTATCGGATGGATCATGCCATGCTTGATATATGGGAGGGCAAGATACGCGGCAGCCTCAGTCTCTACTCGCTCAAACTGAAAGAGCCGGAACGGCCTATGTATATGGAACTGGTCAACACAATGGGCTCAGAAACAAGTAGTAGTGACAGGTATGGGCGCATAACGGCTATGCCTAACCCTTTCTCGCAGTCATTCATTGCCACCTTCGAACTGCTTGAGCCCTGCCATGCACAGGTGCGTCTCTTCGATCAAGCCGGCCGCATGGTCTATCGCCATGACCTTGGTCATATGGCTGCTGGACGGCAAAGCGTGAGGGTAACCCCGAATGTCAAAGACGGTACCTATGTGCTTAATGTCAAGGCAGGAAAACAAGTTTTACGTGCAATAATTGTTAAAAAAGGAGGGGCAGAATGAAGAAATCTTTGTTGTTTGTCTTATTTTTCCTATTTTTGTTTCCTGCATCGTATATGGGCACCGCCTCCCTGAAGGCACAAAGCATGGCCTATGAGAATGGCTCATGGTGGCTTCCGGAGGTAGAGATTGATGGCAGGGAAAAGACACAGTGTGCGGCATGTGGTGCTTTCTACTATACAGATGAAATTTTGGATCATGTATGCATAATAGAATGTTATTACTGTTGGGAAGAGGTGGAAATGGACTACTTCCAGGAACATCTGGAGAGTATGCATTCAATTTATTGCATGAATTGCAATCAATATTTCATAGGCTATCATGATTGTCCGGGAACAATTGGAAATGGTGACGGTGGTCCTTCTTATAGTGGCGGAAACGATAATAGTCATAGTGGAGAATCTAATTCTACCTCTAGTGGACAGTCTCAGAATGAGCAGTATTATAAACCGAGAGAAAATGATAGGCTGGTATTTGATGATATGCCGGCTGTATGGCCTCCTCAGACAAAACCAAAGGAATGTGTGCCAGTTGCAATGGAATATGCTGCAAAACTTTTGGAAAAAATGGACGATGGCCGGGGTTGGT
>CAMHDT010000036.1 GCA_946183985.1 uncultured Prevotella sp. | reverse complement strand
AGGATACAAGATTCTCAATCTTGGCATAGGGGTTCGATTCCCCTATCGACTACAACAAATGCTGAATTCTCCTCAAATCGCTGATTTGTGGAGGATTTTTTTAATGATCAAAACGACATGAACTTCCTTGAAGAGAAAATCCAAAGCGACGGTGTGATAAAGCAGGGAAACATCCTGAAGGTAGACAACTTCCTCAATCACCAGATTGACATTGACATCATCCGCCAGATTGCCTTTGAATTGAAACGCAGGTTCAAAGGCATTGAGGTAAACAAGATTCTCACCATCGAAGCCAGCGGCATTGCCATTGCCACCATGCTTGGCAGCATCTATGATGTGCCCGTGGTCTTTGCAAAGAAAGCAGAAACAGCCAACAGCACCGACTCCAAGTATATGTCGCAAGCCTTTTCGTTTACACGCAAGAACATCAATCAGGTCTTTGTGTCAAAGCCCTATCTGCACCCAACCGACAAGATACTCATCGTGGATGACTTTCTGGCCGAAGGTGAAGCCATCCATGCCCTCATCGACATCGTGCTCCAGGCAGGTGCCGAGGTGACCGGCATTGGCGTCGCCATAGAAAAAGGACAGCAAAAAGGCGGAAGCCAACTCCGTGAAGAGGGCTACCGCCTTGAGTCAATTGCCATTATTGAGGAGATGGACTGGCAGACACAATCAATTAGTTTCCGCCATCAGCACATCTAAATCAGCGAGAACGCCACATCCATCATGTGGGTGAAATTGTTCTGACGCTCCTCGGCCGTGGTAGCCTCACCCGTCAGGATGCTGTCGGAAATGGTACAGATGCCCAGCGCACGATTTCCCGAACGTGCCGCATTCATATAAAGTGCGGCAATCTCCATCTCAACAGCCAGCACACCCATGTTGATCCACTTGTCGATGTGAGAATTCTCATTGTAGAACACATCTGACGAATAGACATTTCCAACCTTGTAATGATAGCCCAGACGCTCGCAGGCCTCGGCGGCACCACGCACCAAGTCAAAATCGCCAATGGGAGCGAAAGTGCCGGGCAGTTCATACTGGGCAGCATAGTTGCTGTTAGTACATGCTCCCATGGCTATGGCCAGGTCGCCAATGTGCAGATCCTTGTGGATAGTGCCTGCCGACCCCACACGGATGATGGTCTTCACACCATAGAAATGATAGAGTTCATAGGTGTAGATGGCAATAGAAGGTATACCCATGCCATGCCCCATGACACTCACACGCTTGCCATGATAGGTGCCGGTATATCCCAGCATACCACGCACATTGTTGAACTGAACAGGATTGTCGAGAAACTTCTCGGCCATGAATTTCACACGCAGCGGATCGCCTGCCATAATCACGGTCTCGGCAATGTCACCATACTGTGCCCCGATGTGGGGCGTAGGAGTATTTTTCATATGACTTGAAATTAAAGGTTACTTCAATTTATACACCACAGCGCCACGGGCCGGCAGACTGACGGAAACCTGACCGTCGCGCATCAGCACCATGCTGACATGCTGTCCCGTCAGCAGGTCTTCTGCCTGATAGGCACGTTCCATTATCTCCAGATAGTTGAAGGCATGGTCGGGCAGTAGCAAATTCATCGTCATCGGTGCATCATCGAAATTGGCCACCACAAGCAGCAGGTCGTTGCCCGCCTTGCGGAGAAACGCATACTGCCGATAGTATTGCTGATTGGCATACATCACATCAAACATCACGCCTTCGCTCACGGCCTTCTCTGTACGGGCAATATTCAGCACCTTATTATATATAAAGGTGAGGGGTGACACATGCAACGACAATGACCAATAATCGAATATCGTAGTGCGGCCGTCACGCCCGCTGAAGCCTTCTTCATCCATGCCACGCTCGCCCCACTCCTGTCCGAAATAGAGCATAAAGGGATTCTTCTGCATCAGGGCATTCACCACCAGTGCAGGTATGGCCTTCTCGCCACAGCCAGCAAAGAAGTCGCTGGCAATGCGCTGCTCATCATGGTTCTCAAGGAAATAAAGCATGTGGTCGCGAATATCATCGGTCTGCTGCCAAGCCCAGGTGATGGCATCGGTATTGCGGCGATGACAAATCACGTCGCGCATGGCATCATACATCCCAACCTTGTCATACAGATAGTCGAAACCTGAGGCAATATAATGACGATACTCGCCAGGATTATACACCTCGCCAATGAAACGGATATCAGGATACTGCTCACGGACACGCGCCGTAGCCCATGCCCAGAACTCGGCAGGCACCATCTCAGCCATGTCGCAGCGGAAGGCGTCTACCCCCTTGCCTGCCCAGAAGAGCAAGATATGGAGCATTTTCTCCCACGTGTTGGGAATAGGCTCATAATGGCCTGTGCCGCCAGCATAATAGTCCTTGCCATAGTTCAACTTCACCGTCTCGTACCAGTCGTTCATGCCTGGTGCATTATGGAAGCAGTCGTTGCCCGTGGCCTTGGCCGGCATTTCCATATAAGGTTCTTTCTCACCATGATATAGGTCGAAATAAGGTGTGAACTGCTGACCAGGACAATAGTAGAAATTATTGTGCACAGGATCGAAGCCAACAGTTGCATTGTCATCCTCGCCCAAGTCGCGCACACCGGCAGGCTTGCAGATACTCTTATACTGACGAGCCACATGGTTGGGCACGAAGTCGATCACCACCTTCAGACCGGCACGATGCGTCCGGGCCACCAACTTCTCAAACTCTTCCATGCGCTTGTCCACATTGACAGCCAGGTCGGGATCAATGTCATAATAGTCGGTGATAGCATAAGGCGAGCCTGCCCTACCCTTCACCACTGCCGGATGCTGACGGGGAATGCCATACTTCGAGTAGTCAGTCATCGTTGCATGACGGATGATGCCCGTGTACCACACATGACTGACGCCCATCTCGCGAATCTGCTTCAGCACCGAAGATGTGAAATCATTCAGTTTGCCACAGCCATTCTCTTCGATGGTGCCAAAAGGTTTACGCGTCTGACAGCGGTTGCCATACAGACGCGTAAAAATTTGGTAGATAATGATTTTCGAACCTTTCATTATACTTATTCACTTTTCAGTATTCACTTTACCCTTCAATGCCATGAGCACTTACTTCTTTGTTGATCTTTGCAATCATGCCTTGCAAAGCCTTTCCAGGACCACACTCGGTAAAGTCGTCGGCACCATCGGCAATCATGTTCTGCACACACTGTGTCCAACGAACGCTACTGGTCAACTGAGCAATAAGGTTTGCCTTAATCTCAGCAGGCTCAGTGTGGGGCTTTCCGTCTACATTCTGATAAACGGGGCACTTAGGAGTCTGGAACTCGGTCTTCTCGATAGCAGCCTGCAGTTCATCCTTGGCGGGCTGCATCAGGGGGCTGTGGAATGCACCACCCACCTTCAGGGGCAGGGCACGCTTAGCACCGGCAGCCTTCAACTGCTCGCAAGCCTCGTTGATAGCCTCAACATTACCCGAGATAACCAACTGACCAGGGTTGTTGTAGTTGGCGCAAACCACCACATTGCCCTCGCGGTTGATGCCAGCGCAAATCTCCTCAACCTTCTCGTCGGGCAAGCCGATGATGGCAGCCATCGTAGAGGGAGCAGCCTCGCAAGCCTTCTGCATAGCCATAGCACGAGCATAAACCAGACGCAGGCCGTCCTCGAAACTCAGGGCACCAGCAGCAACGAGTGCTGAGAACTCACCCAGAGAGTGACCAGCAGTCATAGCGGGCTGGAAAGCGTCGCCCATGCAGATAGCAGAGATAACGGAGTGAAGGAACACGGCAGGCTGAGTGACCTTTGTCTGCTTCAGGTCATCGTCCGTTCCCTCAAACATAATATCGGTGATTCTGTAGCCCAGAATCTCGTTAGCCTTTTCAAAAAGTTCCTTTGCTGTTGCGTTGTTGTCGTAGAGATCCTTACCCATTCCTACGAACTGTGCTCCCTGTCCAGGGAAAACAAATGCTTTCATTTCTTTCTTCTTAATATTATTAATGAATAATTATTTGCGGCTGCAAAGGTACGAATTTTCAGTGAAAAGTGAAAAGTGAAGAGTGAAAAATTTGCTACCGCATATTGTTTTTCTATATTTTATTTGTAATTTTGCAACCTGAATAAAATAATTCAGCCATCTATGGATAAACATAATTTCGTCACCATTGCCAATCTCACTCGTGAGAAGATTCTCTACATGATTGAGATGGCACAGGAGTTTGAGAAGCATCCTAACCGCGAACTGCTCAAGGGCAAAGTGGTTGCCACACTCTTCTTTGAGCCCAGTACCAGAACCCGCCTTTCGTTTGAGACTGCTGCCAACCGCCTTGGCGCCCGTGTCATTGGCTTTGCAGACCCCAAAGTGACCAGCGGCACCAAGGGCGAAACGCTGAAAGACACCATTCTCATGGTTTCAAACTATGCCGATGTCATCGTCATGCGCCACTACATAGAAGGTGCTGCGCAGTATGCCTCTGAGGTGGCCCCCGTACCCATCATCAATGCTGGCGACGGAGCCCATCAACACCCTTCACAGTGCATGCTCGACCTCTATAGCATCTATAAGACGCAGGGCACGCTTGACAACCTGAACATTTATATGGTGGGCGATCTGAAATATGGCCGCACCGTGCATTCGCTGCTCATGGCCATGCGCCACTTCAACCCCACATTCCATTTTGTGGCTCCCAAGGAACTGGCCATGCCGAAAGAGTATAAACTCTATTGCGACGAGCACGGTATTAAATATCAGGAGCACACGGCCTTCAACGAGAAAGTCATACAGGATGCCGATATCCTCTATATGACCCGTGTGCAGAAGGAGCGCTTCTCCGATCTCATGGAATACGAGCGTGTAAAGAATGTATATATTCTTAACAACGACACGCTACGGATGGCCAAGCCAAACATGAAGATTCTGCACCCCCTGCCCCGTGTCAACGAAATTGCCTACGAGGTGGACGACAACCCGCATGCCTACTACATACAGCAGGCCGGCAACGGGCTCTTTGCCCGTGAAGCCATTTTCTGCGATGTGCTCGGCATCACCCTCGACGAAATAAAAAACGATAAAACAATCATTCCATAAGAATCCTTGGTCTCATTGGTCCTATAGGTCCTATAGGTCCCATGAGTCCTATAAGTCCCATAAGTCCCATGAACAAGAAAGAACGCTTGGTTGCCGCCATTGAGCACGGCACCGTCATCGACCACATACCAGCCGCCAAGACCTATCAGGTGGCCTCATTGTTAGGACTCTTCGACTTGAAGACGCCGGTCACCATCGGTTTCAACTACCCCTCGCAGAAGGTGGGATGCAAGGGCATTATCAAGGTGAGCGACAAGTTCTTCACCGACGATGAGATCTCGCGACTCTCCGTTGTAGCCCCCAATGTCATCCTCAGCATCATCCGCGACTATGAGGTGGTGGAGAAAAAAGATGTGGTGACACCCTCGGAGATTCGCGGCATCGTGAAATGCAACAACCCCAAGTGCATCACCAACAACGAGCCCATGCCTACCTACTTCCACGTGCAGGACAGCATTCTTACCTGCCACTACTGTGAGAAGGAGCAAGACATCAACAAGGTGGAACTGGTGTAGGCCGCAGCCTTAGAACTTATATTCCACGAACGCCTCCATCGCCTCGTAGCAGGCCAGTCCCAAGTCGTCATAGAGTTGGGCTGTGGCACGGTTGCGGTCTTCGGCACGCTGCCAGAACAGGCGCTCGTCATTGCCCAAGAAGGGTGCGCTCTCCATCTGGCTCTGATGCTTCAGTATGGCATTACGCTTCTCACGCAGTTCCTCAGGACTCATAGGCACGCACATCTCAATATCGGCCACATCCCACTCGGCCCATGCGCCGCGATACATCCACACCCTGCAGTCCTTCAGCCATTCTGCGCCAGCCCTCTTTTCCTCGTCAATGGCAGCCAGCACGGCATCCGTACACTTCTTGTGCGTGCCATGCGGGTCGGCCAAGTCGGCAGCCACATAAATCTGATGCGGCTGTACCTTGGCTATCAGTTGCTGGATGGGCACCACATCACGCTCCGACATAGGCAGTTTCTCTATCATGCCCGACTCATAGAAAGGCAAGTCAAGAAAATGGATATGGTCTGAGGGAATGTTATTATAGGCGCAGGCTATGCGTGCCTCGCCACGGCGTATCAGCCCCTTCAGCGTCAGCAGGGCATCAGGCTCCTTTCCTCCACTCTTTTTGTTCGCAACAAGTTGCTTCACCTCCTGATAGCGGTCTCTTATCACCTCATCTTTACCATCGGCAAAAATCTGGTTGAAGCCGTTCACAAAATGCATATAGCGCGACACCTCCTCATCATTTACGGCAATGTCTCCACTCGTCTCATAGGCCACATGCACATCATTGCCCTGCTGAATAAGACGTCTGATGGTGCCGCCCATCGAAATCACATCATCGTCAGGATGGGGCGAAAACACCACCACCCGCTTAGGAAACGGCTTGGCACGCTCCGGACGGTTGCTGTCGTCGGCATCAGGCTTGCCGCCCGGCCATCCCGTAATGGTGTGCTGCAACTGGTTGAACACCTCGATATTTACCAGTCCGGCAGAACCGAACTGTTCCACCCAGTGCCCCATATCGTGCTCCATATAGTCCTTCGTAGACAGTTTCAAAATGGGTTTGTCAACGAGATGGCACAGATAAACTACCTCACGACGCAGCCGGTGGTCAGGCATCTTGATTGTACTTGTCAGATTAAGATTCATAAGCATTATTCTATTTAGGTTTCTATTATTGATGACAATCTTCATATCGCAGCACGACTCCATCGCCCTTCACCTCCAGCGTGGCCTTGGTCCCCGTCAGAAGTGGGAAATTGCGAAGATGGGCATGACCTACCGGAAAGTCGAAGCATACAGGGATACCATAGTGCTGCACATATTCATAGAGCATTGAATACATATCGTTGAAGCCGTTTTCGGGATACTTGTATTTATTAAACTGTCCGACAACAATAGCCCGAAGATGAGGAACGAGACCACGCACCTCCATATTGTGAAGCATACGGTCTACCTTGCTCATCCCCTCGCCCGTATCCTCAAAAAACAAGATGATGCCATCCATCAGCAACGGGTCGAAATCAGAACCCGCCAGGTCGTTGAACACCGACAGATTGCCTCCCACCACGATGCCTTCTGCCCTGCCCTCTACGTTAAGCGGATGAGGAGGCACACGATATTCCGGCAGATCACCCTGCAACATTCGGCGAAGCGCCTGACTAACCGTGTCATTACCCTCATAAGTCTTCAGCGCATGGCACATAGAGCCATGAACACCCCTCACGCCAGCCCGTGCCTCAGCACAGAGCAATGCCGTCACATCGCTAAACCCGATGATCATTTTAGGATACTGCCGCAGCGTGTCGAGCGGCAGATGCACCAAGAGATGAGCCAATCCGTCGCCGCCTCTTGAACACATCACCGCCTTGACCGATGGTTCCCGGAGAGCCCAGAGCAAATCAGAGAGCCGTTCGTCAATCGTTCCCGCAAAACCATGATAATGATTAAGAGCATTCCGCCCCACCACACAGTGATACCCCCACTTCTCCAAGGTCCGTATGCCCCCATTGATCGTCGCCGTGTCAGTAGCACTTGAAGGCGATATAATAGCAATTGTATCGCCCTTATGCAGAAAATCCACGCCAAGACTCCTATTCACGGCGACCTGTGCCGTAAGAGAAAGCCCCCAGCAGAGCATTATCATCATGACGCAAACGTTCTTCATCTGTGCATAACCATTTTTATTTATATATGCAAAGGTACCAAAAAATTGATAATTGACAATTGATAATTGATAATTATTTTACTTTGCTTGCAAAGAATTATGAATTATTTTATACCTTTGCAGACATTTAATACAAAAATAATAATTAGGAATTCTGCATTATGAATTATGAATCATTAGAAACACCTGTATTGCTGCTCACCGGCTATCTGGGCAGCGGAAAAACAACACTATTAAACCGCATCCTGCAAAACGAGAAAGGCATCAAGTTTGCCGTCATCGTCAACGACATCGGCGAAGTGAACATCGACGCCACACTTATCCAGCAGGGCGGTGTCGTCAACCAGCAGGACGACAGTCTGGTGGCCCTGCAGAACGGGTGCATCTGCTGCACGCTGAAGATGGACCTCGTAAAACAACTGCAAGACATTATGCTCATGCAACGCTTCGACTATATCGTCATCGAAGCCAGCGGCATCTGCGAGCCAGGCCCCATCGCACAGACCATCTGCTCCATCCCCACCATGGATACCGAGATGGCCCGCGTGGGCTATCCGCGCCTCGATTGCATCGTCACCGTCGTCGACGCCCTGCGCATGCGCGATGAGTTTGAGGGCGGACAGTTGCTCACCCGCCCCGACATCGACGAAGAAGACATAGAGAACCTCGTCATCCAGCAGATAGAGTTCTGCAACATCGTGCTCCTCAACAAGGCCGCCGAAGTTACCCCCGACGAGTTGGGCCGCATCCGCAGCATCGTGCGCACCCTGCAGCCTAAGGCCGAGATCATTGAGTGCAACTACGGCGATGTGGACTTCGACAAGATCCTGAACACCCATCTGTTCGACTTCGACCGCGTAGCCACCTCTGCCGCCTGGATACAAGAGGTAGAGCGCCACCACGAAGAGGAAGAGGAAGAGGATGAGGAGGAAGAGGAAGAAGATCATGAGTCCCATGAGTCCCATGAGACCCATAAGTCCCATGAGTCCCACGACCACCACCATCATCACCACCACCACGATGAGGGCGAAGCCGAGGAATATGGCATCGGCACCTTCGTCTACTACCGTCGCGAGCCCTTCAATCTCGGACGTTTCGATGAGTTCGTGGCCCGCAAGTGGCCCAAGGGCATCATCCGTGCCAAGGGCATCTGCTACTTCAGCGACGAGCGCGACATGTGCTATCTCTTCGAGCAGGCTGGCAAACAGGTCAGCATCAAGCAGGCAGGCCAGTGGTTTGCCACCATGCCCCAGGAAGAACTGGCAGAGATGATGGAGCGCGACGCCGCCCTGCGTGCCGACTGGGACGAGCACTATGGCGACCGCATGCAGAAACTCGTCTTCATCGGCCAGCATCTGGACAAGGCGCTCATCGCCCACACGCTTGACGAGTGTCTGGAAAAATAGGGCATGAAAAGACAACTGGCTGTGTCATATATAGACATCAGTCCTCATTAAACTAACAAAAATCTTCAAAAATCTAGCAAAAATGGCTATTATATGGCTTATTTTTGAAAGATTTTTGAAGATTTTTGTTTTTTGACACACCCTCTTTCGAGGCAAAAGTGCCATAGATAATACTTACAGGCACGAGTATTGGTCTTTTTTTAGAAGCAATAGCCAAGAGAGAATGCGTATGAAGTCCATTGGGTCTTGGAAGAGCCCGGCATAACCTTTGTTAACCCCTCATCAACCGTTAGTTGCATATACATGTCTTCAAGAAAAGAATAGCGTATTGCCGTTGTAAGTCCGACATCAAACTTTTTGGCTTTACTCGTTTTGAACAAATCCTGTTCTGATTCTGCATGAGATGTACTTCCTGTGGGAGTAGTAAAGGATCCTTTCGATTTGATTTTACCTGACAGCGCATTGGCTATATAGGGTCCGAAATAAAGTGAAAACCCATTGTTGACATAACCTGCCATTATGGAAGTCGCCAGATACTTGAACGAGAGGACTGCCTTATTGCTATATCCCATTGTTCCCAACGCAGTAGAAGGGTTGCCACTACTTTTATTCAATGTCTTCCTGTCTAAAAGCCTTAGAGATGCAGCCAACACCCATGCTTCGCTCTTGCCAATATTCATTTCAACGCCAACACCGACATTTGAATAACTCCATTCATGATTATAACCAGACTGTGACCAGTAACTTGACATGATGCCATAGTCCACATTCCATTTGCGTATCTTCCAATTAGAAATAGAATCTTCCTCAGATGTTGGCTGAGCCATTGCTGGCATAACACCACTTGCAAATAGTAATGACACAACAATTAAAATTACCTGTTTCATTTTAATATCGTTTTTGTTGTTACTATTCCATTCTGCCTCTCATCCAATAGTCATGACATTTTACTCGAATACCTACCTTTTTGCCATTGCTATCTTTAATATAACTTTCAACAAACAATCGTGCCGTAATAGTAGTAAGATAGTCATAATCTACGGATACAACAACAAAACCATCGCCAGGCTTTACTGGATCCGACATGATTGAGCGAGAACGTGGAACCTCTGTAATAGCGCCAACTCCGTTGGTCTTACCAACATATCCAATGGAAATGTTTTTGGGAGAGTCAAAATCTTTCTTAAGTTCAAAATTCCTTGTCAAGACCAGATTTCCTTCTGCTATTCTATAGGTAGTCACTCCGTCTGCAGTCATCTCTATTGTCTTCGTTCCCTCGGGATCTGGTATTGTCGTTAAAATACTATCATCACCATTGTTGTCATCACTACTGCATGATACAAAACAAACACTCATCATTGCAACCATGATGAGGGCTGACAAATGGAAAAAACTCTTCTTTTTCATTTTTTTGAAAGTCTTTGCGCCTCCTGAACTCCCGAATTCAGCGGTTCATAATTTAGGTTTGTAGCGGAAACAAAAAAGGCATGGGAGTTTCTACTTCTCGCTTATCCCAGTCCTTCAGGCCTTCGCATTGCCCCTGTATCAAGGATAAGCAACGCAGCCAGCCCACGCCAAGTGATTATATATGCAATTATAACCATACATTATCATATATGGCAATAGTTGGGATATAATCTACCCACGCAGACGCTTACCGTTGCATTACCTCTGTGATACAGATTCAAAGTTGCGAAGTTTGAAGAACACAGAATGATAACGTCCGTAAACGCCTTTCCCTTCGGCCTGTTCTGCCTCTCAACCTCACGGTCGCTTGCACAAGCAAGAATCAGCATCGCTGGCCTCTGGATTCCCTCAATGTTTGACTCGCCCTGCCACGGATGGCTGGCTTAGTCGGTGCAAAGATAAAGTTTTTCTTTGAAACGGCAAAGAAAATAATGAAAAAAAATGCCACATGCAAAAACAGCCTTCGGTTTTGTTCTACTGCCAGTAGAATAATGTTCTACCTGGAGTAGAACGGTGTTCTACAGGCAGTAGAACGATTTCGGTCGTTTGGGGAATTTTGCTCACTTATTGGATAAATTTCTTTTAGTCGCTTTGCTTTGTAAAAGCGGCAGAGCCGGGCGCTCAGGTTCGGCAAAATTAATCATGAATCAATAGTCACGAACACCGTTAAAAGATAAAAAATAAAATAATTATCAATTATCAATTGTCAATTATCAATTATTTTGTACCTTTGCATCCGCAAAGATAACCCAACCCAATTAAAACAAACAATGAAAAGAGACAACACCATTTTCGAGTTAATTGAGAAAGAGCATCAGCGCCAGTTGAAGGGCATTGAACTGATTGCCAGTGAGAACTTTGTCAGCGACCAGGTCATGGAAGCCATGGGCTCCTACCTGACCAACAAGTATGCCGAGGGCTATCCCGGCAAGCGCTACTACGGCGGCTGCCAGGTGGTAGACGAAGTGGAGAAACTGGCCATCGAGCGCGTATGCAAACTGTTTGATGCCGAGTATGCCAACGTGCAGCCTCACTCTGGTGCACAGGCTAATGCTGCCGTGCTGCTGGCTGTGCTGCAGCCCGGCGACACCTTCATGGGCCTGAACCTGGCGCATGGCGGACACCTCAGCCACGGCTCGCTGGTCAACACGAGTGGTATTCTCTATAAGCCCGTGGGCTACAACCTCAACGAGAAGACGGGCCGTGTGGACTATGATGAGATGGAGCGCCTGGCCCTGGAGCACAAGCCCAAACTGATTATCGGCGGTGGCTCGGCCTACAGCCGCGAATGGGACTACAAGCGCATGCGCGAGATTGCCGACAAGGTGGGCGCCCTGCTCATGATCGACATGGCTCATCCCGCAGGCCTCATCGCTGCCGGACTGCTGGACAATCCTGTGAAATATGCACACATCGTGACCTCTACCACCCACAAGACCCTGCGCGGTCCGCGTGGCGGCATCATCCTCATGGGTAAGGACTTTGCCAATCCTTGGGGATTGAAGACGCCTAAGGGCGAAGTGAAGATGATGTCGGCATTGCTCAACTCGGCCGTCTTCCCCGGACAGCAGGGCGGTCCGCTGGAGCATGTCATCGCCGCCAAGGCCGTGGCCTTCGGCGAGGCTTTGCAGCCAGAGTTCAAGGAGTGGGCAAGCCAGGTACAGAAGAATGCGAAGGTGCTGGCCGACGAACTCGTCAAACGCGGCTTCACTATTGTCAGCGGTGGCACCGACAACCACTCGATGCTGGTTGACTTGCGCTCGAAGTATCCCGACCTGACGGGCAAGGTGGCAGAGAATGCGCTGGTGGCTGCCGACATCACGGTGAACAAGAACATGGTGCCGTTCGACAGCCGCTCGGCCTTCCAGACCTCAGGCATCCGTCTGGGCACGCCCGCCATCACCACACGTGGTGCCAAGGAAGACCTGATGGTGCAGATTGCCGCATGGATCGAGGAGGTGCTGAACGCTCCCGAGAACGAGGAGGTGATTGCCAGCGTGCGCCAGCGCGTCAACGACAAGATGAAGAATTATCCTCTGTTCGCGTACTAAGCACAGGGGAGAAGTGAGGAGAAAGGAGTGAAGAGTAATATGTTCCTGTATGAAGAAGAGACTATTGATTCTGATTCTATCAGTCCTCACGCTCATGGTATCTGGCAAACCATTTTTTTCGCCAGATAAGACCTACCATATAGAAGTAGAACAGTTCAGAGGCGGCTGCGTGGCCGACGGTGTTTCCGTTGGCCAGCAGACGCCTCTCTTTTATCTGTCGTCAGCCACAACAGCATCGGAGACCTACTGGCTTATCACCGAAGAAAGCGAAGGGCTTTACTCGTTCAGGAATGCGAAAACAGGCCAATACATCACCTACGATGGTGTGAGGAGCGATTACCGACGCTATGTGACCATGACGACTGCCTTAGACGGCAACAAGTCGCTATGGACCATCACCCTGCAGTCTGACAATCTCTATGTCATCCGCAATGCATCGGCCACCGACCAGGTGTGGGATGTGAGAAGAGACTCCTATATGGTGGGCACCTATTCGCGCCAAAACGACATCAGCAGCATTGAGCGCTTTGCCTTCTATGACAACAGCGGCGCACCCGTAAAAGAAGTGTTCTCCACAACGGCAACACCACTCGACAAGGCGCTTTCGGACCTGCACATCGACCATCAGGGACTGGCTTACGCAGCATCTACAGCCATCTACCTCTGCCCTATCCCACTCGACTGCTTCGGCAACGACTATACTGCCACCATTGACTATGGGAAGAAGGAGGGCTGGAACAACCTGACCATCGACGGCACAGCCGTAGAGACCGGCAGCCAGCACACCTTTGCCAAGATAAGCGCGGGCAAGACCTACACGCTCAGCGTCAAGCAGGACAACGGCACCAGCATCTCTGCAAAACTGACCTTCACCAGTCTGCCCGTGGTAAAGATGTATGGCTCGTTCAGCGACACCTATGCCGAGGGCCATATCATGGTGATGGAACCTGGAAAGCCACAGGCTGCATGGCTTAACATGAAGGCCAAATGGCGGGGCGGCATTACTAACAACGACGACAAGCACAAGCGCAACTACCACGTAAAACTGCAGGATGAGAATGGCGAGAAGATGGATGCCAAGTTCTTCGGGCTGCGCAACGACAACTCGTGGATTCTCGAAGCCTGTCAGGTAGACATGAGCCGCGTTCGCAACCGCGTGGTCACCGACCTGTGGAACGACTATTCCATCGAGCCTTATTACTTCAGCCAGGAACCAAAGGCTATGACGGGCACACGCGGTCACTTCGTGGAAATGATTCTGAACGATGAGTATCGCGGCATCTACTGCATGACCGAGTTCATTGACAGGAAACAGATGAAACTGAAGAAATATGACGAGGAGAACAATGTGACCCACGGACAACTGTGGAAGTCGAAGGACTGGAGTTATGCCGTGTTCATGGGGCACAACTCCAACTCAACCTACTATCCGCGCACCTCGCCCGTATCATTCAACAACAACAAAGAGTCGTGGGATCAGTATTACGTAAAATACCCTGACTTTGAGGACTATGGCAACAAGACGGACTGGACCGTGCTCTATAATGCCGTGAACTTCGTTTGCACAGCCAGCGACGCCACCTTCAAGCAGCAAGTGGCCGACTATTTCGACCTGCCACTGGTCATTGACTATTATATCCTGATGGAAACCATCCTGTCGACCGACAACCACGGCAAGAACATGTTCTTTGCCTGCTATGACAAACAGACCGACAAAAAGATAACCTTTGGCATATGGGACCTTGATGCCACCTGCGGCCAACGCTGGAGCGACAACTACTACCACTGGAGTGGCATGAAGCCCGAACAAGACTATGCCACCTATATCGTCAACAACGAGCATGGCGACTACACCCTGTTCAAACGCCTGCGCGACACGAATGCCGATGACTTCAACATGAAGGTGAGACTACGCTATCGCGAACTGCGCGACAGTCATCTGGCCACCAACAGCATCCTCGAGCGCTTCAGCACCTATCTCAACGAGTTTAAGACCTGCGGTGCCGCCAACCGCGAATATGCCAAATGGAACGGCGACTCAGACATAGCCAACCGCACACTGAATTTCGATACTGAGATGGACTATCTTGCCGACTGGATAACCCGCCGCCTGAACTATCTCGACACCAAGCGCTTCGACATTGCCTCGCTGCCCACCGACATCAACACGGTCGTAAACACCCCGCAAGCAATTCAGAAAGTGTACAACCTGAAAGGTCAGACGGTTGGGACTGCCGACCATCTGAAGCAACTACCTGCCGGCATCTATATCATCGGCGGGAAAAAAATTCTCATACCGTAAGTGCTCGCAGGCTGCCAACAGGAAGGCACCAACGCCAAAGTTGGCCTGCGAACGGGCATCAACAGTTTTCGAAGGATCAGGTTTCTCGCCAATGGGCTGCACAAAGCCCACGCTGCCATCAGGCTGCAAGGCCGTATGGATGAGATAATCCCATGCACGGTCAATAACCGGTGCATAGGCAGCACGGTCGAGCAACCCGTTGTTCACTCCCCAAAGCATGCCATAGGTAAAGAAAGCGGTGCCGCTGGTCTCAGGACCTGGTGCATCCTCTTCGCATAGCATGGAACGGCTCCAGTAGCCGTCGGGGCGCTGCACACGGGCCACGCCCTCGGCCAGTTCGCGAAAACGCTGCTCGAAGAAAGGACGATGCCGATAGTCGTGGGGCATGTCGCTGAGCACTCTGGCCAATCCTGCCAACACCCACCCGTCGCCACGCGCCCAGAAACTCTTGCCGCCATTGCAGGTGGTCGTCACCTTGGGATAGATATACTTGGCATCACGATAATAGAGATGCTCTATGCTATCATACATCAGCGCATCGGCCCAGCGGAAGTTATCGTAGAGTTTATCCAGGTACTTCTCATCGCCCGTCACCTTGTAGAGTTTAGTCATCACGGGCATGACCATATAGAGTGCATCGGCCCACCACCAGAAATCGCATTGCGGCTGGCTCACCTCATAGTCCATGACCTCAATGGCGCGGGCTATCTTATGCTCTTCTTTGTCTATTTCGTACAGGTCGATATAGGTTTGGAAACAAATCTGCCAATCGCCAAAGAGCACATGATTCTGTCCCTCGCCATAAGTCTTATACTGCCATTTCGCTTTGTCCGTCCCACGGGCACCCTGCCATTGGTTGTGGCTGGCCCACGCCTCGCTGTAGTCTCGCCAACGGTCAACACACAGCAATTTATAGGCCTCCATATTACCCGTATGATAGGCTGCCTCGTCCCAGAACGAGCGCACCTCAGGACTATGGTTCTGCTGCCAGTAGTCGTTCACGCGGGTGATGATGCCTATTGTGGCCGACGGCTTGTGCTTTATCTTCTTTTTATGCTTGGCATTGGCCGTACAGACAACTGCCAGCAGCATGAGCAGTAATAACAGTCTTCTCATATTATTTCATGTTCTCGTTAAAGAAATTGATGCATTGGCGGAACAGGTGATTGCGGGTGTTGCCGCCATTGATGCTGTGGTTCTTGCCGGGATAAGTGAGTTGGCGGAAGTCCTTGTCGGCTTCAATCAGCGCCTTCACATACTCTGTGGTATTGTCGAAATGCACATTGTCGTCGGCCAGGCCATGACAGAGGAGCAAGGCACCATGCAGTTTGTCCACACGTGCAATGGCACATATCTGGTCATAGCCACTGGCATTCTCCTTGGGAGTGCGCATGAAGCGCTCAGTATAGACGGTATCATAGAAGCGCCAGTTTGTGGGAGGAGCAATGGCAATGCCGGCACAGAACACCGGGCGGCCCTCAGACATGGACATGAGCGTGTTCCATCCGCCATACGACCATCCCCAGATACCGATGTGGTCCTTGTCGACATAGGGCTGCCGCCCGAGCCACAGGGCTGTCTCCACCTGATCGCGAGCCTCCAGTTCGCCCAGTTTCATATAGGTACACTTCTCAAACTCAGCACCACGACCGCCGGTACCGCGACCGTCTACACACACCACGATATAGCCTTGCTGGGCCAGATACTGCTCAAGCAAAGCCCCCTGTCCGGCCATACCGATGTTCCAGGCATTCTTCACCTGCTGTGAACCTGGTCCGCCATACTGATACATAATGACCGGATAGCGGTGGTTGGCATCGAACTGCGCAGGCTTCACCATCCAGCCGTTGAGCACCACCCCTTCGGAAGTAGTCAACTGGAAGAACGACTTGGAGCCCATGTCGTAAGAGGCATATTTCTTTGCAAGGGCCTCATTGTCAATCATCACCGCCAAGGTCTTGCCGGCATTGGTGCAAAGCGAATAGTTGGCCGGTGTGTCAATACTGCTATGAATAGAGATGAAATATTTATAGTTGGTGCTGAACACGGCGCTGTTGGTACCTGCCTTGGGCGTCAGGCTCTGCACCTTACCGTTGGCATGAGCCACATAGACACCTTGCTCCATCGGACTGGCGGCATGGGCAGCATAGTAGACATCGCCCGTGGGCTCATCGTAGCCATAGACATCTGTCACATCCCATGCGCCCTGCGTCACCTGGCGCTTCAACTGTCCGTTAAGGCCATAGAGATAGATATGATTATAGCCGTCGCGCTGGCTGGTGAGCAGCAGATGGCTGTCGGTGAGCCGCACATTCGAGAACACATCTTCATTGATATATTTGTCGACCTTGTCTTCTATGATTTGCTGACACACGGTTGACATGGGGTTGGCGGCAAAGATGCGCAGACAGTCCTGATGACGATTGAGCGTGAAGACCAGCACCTTGGTGGCATCAGCCGTTGACAGGATGCGGGGAATATAGCCATCGGCATCGAGCGGCACCTGTATTTGGCGCGTCTGACGGCTCTTGATGTCGAAACTCATGACCTGCACCTGCGAATTGTCATCGCCCGGGCGCGGATACTTATAGGTATATTCGCCCATGGGCAGCGTGTATTCGGGCACCTTCGTCTCGTCGTATCTCACCCACACCAACTGCTTCGAGTCGGCCGTAAACACCATGGCACTATTGTGCGAGAACTCTTCCTCACACACCCAGTCGGGAATGCCATTGATAATCTCGTTGCGACGGCCATCCTTGGTCACCTGGCTCTCGGCATTGTTGTAGAGCAGTTTGACCAGATAGATATTATTCTCGCGCACAAAAGCCACCTGATTGCCGTCGGGGCTCCACAGCGGCGTCTGCTGCGGGCCGCCCTCGCTCAGGGGTTCCAACTTGTTGTTGGCCAGCGTGTAGATATAATACACAGCCGTAAACGAACGCCTGTAGATTGACTTCGTCTGCGTCTGAATCAGCATGCGGGTGCCATCAGGACTCATGATGTAGCCATCAACACGGTTCACCTTGGCGCCACGCGCCGTGGTGGCATCAAACAGCACGGCCGTCTGCTTGCCCGTCTTGAACGAGCACTTTACAATCTGCTTGCCGTCGGCTGACAACTGGGTATAACTCTCACCATCGGCCATCGGCTCTACCGCTGCCATCGTCTGAGCACGGAAAGTGCCGTTGGTTATTTCCTTCAAACTAAGTTGCTGACCTGCCAGCAATGTGGAAGCAGCCACCAGGGCCACACCAAACAAAACTATTCTTTTCATCATA
>CAMHDT010000035.1 GCA_946183985.1 uncultured Prevotella sp. | reverse complement strand
CAATGGGTTAAAAATGCAAGTAGTTGATTTTCAGGCACGAAAAAAGGGAATCCGTTTGGTTCCCTTTTCATTAAATGGCGGAGAGAGAGGGATTCGAACCCCCGGTGCCTCTCAGCACGACGGTTTTCAAGACCGTTGTAATCGACCACTCTACCATCTCTCCTTGAGTGCCCTGAAAAGCGGTTGCAAAGGTACGAATATTTTGCGAGAATCGGCATAATAGCACGGAATTAATCTTCAGAATTAACTTTTTTTACGATTGTCCTCGCCTTATGCCATGTTGACATGCAACAATATTTTATGGTTTGCGCACAAATAATTCGTTATTCGTAATTTGTATTTCGTAATTTATTCGTATCTTTGCAGCCCATATATAACGTTATATATAATAAGGTATGGCTGAAGTTAAAAAGATTAAGACTGCATTGATTTCCGTTTTCCACAAGGACGGACTGGACGAGTTGCTGAAAAAGTTGAACGCCGAGGGCGTCAAGTTCCTGTCGACAGGCGGCACACAGAAGTTTATTGAAGAGCAGGGATATGCCTGCCAGAAGGTAGAAGAGGTAACCACCTATCCTTCTATTCTGGGCGGACGAGTAAAGACGCTGCACCCGAAAGTGTTTGGCGGCATTCTGGGCCGTCGCGACAATGAAGGTGACCGTGAGCAGATGGCCAGATACGAGATTCCCGAGATAGACCTGGTCATCGTAGACCTCTATCCGTTTGAGCAGACCGTGGCCAGCGGAGCCTCAGAAGCCGATATTATCGAAAAGATTGACATTGGCGGCATTTCGCTCATTCGCGCAGGTGCCAAGAACTTCAAGGATGTAGTCATCGTACCGTCGAAGGCAGAATACAGCGTACTACTCGACATCCTGAACAAGAAGGGTGCCCAGACCGATATTGAAGACCGCCGCATGTTTGCAACAAAGGCCTTTGGCGTGAGTTCGCACTACGACACAGCCATCCACACATGGTTTGAAAAATAATTATGATTTAAGTTAAGCATTATAAAACAAATATGGGATTTTTCAGTTTTAGACAAGAACTGGCCATGGACCTTGGCACTGCCAACACGATTATTATCAGTGATGACAAGATCGTGGTGGACGAGCCGTCAGTTGTAGCACTCGACCGTCGCACAGACAAGATGATTGCCGTGGGACAGCAGGCCAAGATGATGTATGAAAAGACACACGACAATATCCGCACCATACGCCCACTGCGCGACGGCGTGATTGCCGACTTCTCTGCCTGCGAGCAAATGATGCGCGGACTTATCAAGATGGTACACTCGGGCCATCACCTGTTCTCGCCCTCGCTCCGCATGGTCATTGGCGTGCCCAGCGGTTCTACCGAGGTGGAACTGCGTGCCGTACGCGATTCTGCCGAACATGCCGACGGCCGTGATGTATATCTGATATTCGAGCCTATGGCTGCTGCCATCGGCATCGGCATTGATGTGGAAGCCCCAGAGGGCAATATGATTGTCGACATCGGCGGCGGCTCTACCGAGATTGCTGTGATATCACTTGGCGGTATCGTGTCGAACAACTCGATTCGCACGGCTGGTGACGACCTCACCGCCGACATTCAAGAATACATGTCGCGCCAGCACAACGTAAAGGTGTCGGAGCGCATGGCTGAGCGCATTAAGATTCACGTAGGCTCTGCCTTGACTGACCTGGGCGACGAGGCTCCGGAAGACTATATTGTGCATGGGCCTAACCGTATCACGGCACTGCCCATGGAAGTGCCCGTGTGTTACCAGGAAATTGCCCACTGTCTGGACAAGACCGTGGCAAAGATTGAGAATGCCGTACTCTCGGCACTGGAGAACACGCCACCCGAACTCTATGCCGACATTGTAAAGAATGGCATCTACCTGAGCGGCGGCGGTGCCCTGCTCAGAGGTCTTGACAAGCGACTTGAAGACAAGATCAACATTCCGTTCCACGTGCCTGAAGACCCCTTGCATTCAGTAGCCAAGGGTGCCGGCATCGCCCTCAAGAACGTGGAAAGGTTCTCGTTCCTTATGAGATAGGATGCATAACCTGCTGGCATTCCTCACCAAACACTACCACTGGCTTGTCTTCCTTGTGCTGGAAGCGGTCAGTGGTATGATGCTGTTCCAATACAACAGTTATCAGGGCAGTGTGTGGATATCGTCGGCCAATGCCGTGGCAGGCAAGGTCTATGAATGTCAGGCAGCCTTAGAACAGTTTCTGTCTTTGGTCTCGCGCAACGAACAACTCACCACCAACAACATTTACTTGGAGCAAGAAGTGTCGCGGTTGCGCCAGATGCTCTACGATCAGAACGTAGACACCACCGAACTGCAACGCCGCGAAATGGAAGTGCTTGACCAGTATGAGTGGATTCCGGCAAAGATAGTGTCAAACTCTGTGAACCAGCCCAACAACCTGATTACCATTGACAAAGGACTTGACGACGGTGTGGAGCCTGACATGGGCGTGGCCTGCGGCACGGGCCTTGTTGGCGTGGTCTATCAGTCGAGTGCTCACTACGCAATCGTCATCCCCCTGCTCAACAGCCGCTCGCGCATCAGTTGCACCGTGCGCGGTCGCAACTATTTCGGTTATGTCACCTGGAACGGTGGCGACCCCATGGAATGCTTTGTAGAAGATATTCCCCGGCATGCCCGCTTTGAGAAAGGCGACTGGATTGAAACCAGCGGTTTCTCGGCCATTTTCCCTGCCGGCATCTCCGTTGGCGAGATTACCGATATCCTCGACTCTCCCGACGGCATGTCCTACAGGCTGAAAGTCCGCCTGTCTACAGATTTCTGCACCCTGCGCGATGTGTGCGTCATCAGCGACAAGACAATAGCCGAGCGCGTGCGTCTCGAAGAGTCTGTGCGCGACTCACTGGAAGCCCAATAAATACAGAACACTATGGTCATAGACATTTGCAGGCGTTTATTGATTCTTGTACTACTCTGTCTGGCACAAGCACTGGTACTTGGACGGATACAGTTGTTCCATTGTGCCACGCCACTGCTTTATGTCTATTTTGCTATCATTTTCCCCCGCAACTACCCCAAATGGCTGTCGCTCATAGGGTGTTTCTTCATGGGGCTCAGCGTCGACATGTTTGCCAATACACCGGGACTTGCTGCAGCCAGCATGACTCTGGCAGGCGCACTGCAGCCCTACCTGCTGGAATTGTTCCTTCCCCGCGATGCAGAAGAAGACATCAAGGCTTCGGCCGTCACACTGGGATATGAGAAGTTTGCTGCTTTGGCCACCATTCTTGTCGTAGTCTATTGTTCCATCTACTTCACACTCGAAGCCTTCAGTTTCTTCAACTGGCTACAATGGATAGAGAGTATTGCAGGCAGCATCATCCTCACATTGATTCTGGTTTTCACACTCGAAAGCGTCAGGAAGTAAGTTCAGACGATGAAAGACTACGGTAGCGAATACAGGAAATATGTCATTGGCGGAGTGGCGGTGCTCATTGTCACCATCTATATCATACGCCTGTTTACGCTGCAACTCATGAGCGACGACTATAAGAAAAATGCCGATTCCAATGCCTTTCTTAAGAAAATAGACTATCCGGCCCGCGGCGTCATATCCGATCGCAACGGCGAACTGATGGTCTACAACCAGCCGGCCTACGACATCATGGTGGTGATGAACGAGGCCAAGAACCACCTTGACACGCTTGAGTTCTGCCAGGCCTTGAACATCACACGTGAGGAATTCGACCTGCGCATGGCCAACATCAAAGACCGCTCGAAGAATCCCGGCTATTCCTCCTTTACCCAACAGATGTTCCTGGGACAACTCTCCGATCAGGAGTTCAGCATGTTCCAAGAAAAAATCTACCGTTTTCCCGGCTTCTATATCCAGAAACGCAGCATCCGGCAGTACGAGTATCCCTATGCCGCCCATGTGCTGGGCGATGTGGCCGAAGTGTCGAAGGGCGACATCGAAGAGGACGATTACTACCAGGCTGGCGACTATATAGGCAAGCAAGGTGTGGAACGTTCCTATGAGAAGCAGTTGCGAGGCGAGAAGGGAGTACAGATTCTGTTGCGCGATGCTCATGGTCGCATTCAAGGCAGTTACCGCAACGGTGCCTTCGACCGCCAGCCTGTTCCTGGAAAGAACCTCACACTGGGCATCGACCTCAAACTGCAAGCCTTGGGCGAGCGTCTCCTGGAAGGAAAGATTGGCTCGGTTGTAGCCATTGAACCCAAGACGGGCGAAATTCTATGTATGGTGAGTTCACCCAGTTATGACCCCCGCATCATGGTGGGGCGTAAACGTTCAAAGAGTCATCAGGAACTAAGTCAGAATGCATGGAAGCCCCTGCTCAACCGCTCTATCATGGGTCAGTATCCGCCAGGCTCCACTTTCAAGACCACACAAGGCCTCACCTTCATGACCGAAGGCATCATTACCGATCAGACTGCCTATCCCTGCTCTCACGGTTTTGTGTTCAAAGGGCTCCGTGTGGGCTGTCACGGCCACGGGTCTCCCCTGTCACTGGTGCCGGCCATCAGCACCTCATGCAACGGCTATTTCTGCTGGGGCCTCTATCACATGATCAACAACACGAGCAAATACGGGTCAGTACAAAATGCCATGAACCGCTGGCGTGACTATATGGTGTCAATGGGCTTCGGCTACAAGTTGGGCGTAGACCTTCCTGGTGAAAAACGAGGGCTCATACCCAATGCCCAGTTCTACGACAATGCCTACAAAGGCTCGTGGAACGGACTCACTATCATCTCCATTGCCATCGGACAAGGCGAGGTCAACGCCACACCGCTACAGATTGCCAATCTGGGGGCTACCATTGCCAATCGCGGCTGGTTCATCACGCCACATGTGGTGAAAGCCATTGAAGACGAGCCACTCGACACCCTCTACACCAACCGCCGCTATACCAAAGCCAACCGCGAAGCCTACGACTATGTGGTACAGGGAATGCGGTCGGCAGCCCTTGGTGGCACCTGTAAGGCTCTGGCAGGCTATGATTTCATGCCCTGCGGCAAGACCGGTACCGCCCAGAACCGCGGTCACGACCACTCTGTGTTCATGGGCTTTGCACCGATGGACGACCCGAAGATTGCCGTTGCCGTATATGTAGAGAACGGCGGGTGGGGTGCCACTTATGGCGTGCCTATTGGCGGTCTTATCATGGAGCAGTATCTGCATGGTGAACTCTCGCAGGCCTCTGAGCATAAAGCCACCGACATTCAGAATAAACGTATTAACTATGGCAGCGACGACAGATAAGAATCCTGGGGTACTCAAGTCTATCGACTGGTGGACCATCCTCATCTACATAGCCCTCCTCTCGTTTGGATGGGTCAGCGTGTGCGGTGCCAGTTATACTTATGGCGACACCGACTTGCTATCGCTCAGTACCCGCTCTGGCATGCAGGTGGTGTGGATAGGCACCTCGCTCATGCTGGGCCTCTTCCTGCTGCTGCTCGACGACCGGTTCTACGAGGCCTTTGCCTACCTCCTTTTTGGTCTGTTGCTGTTGCTGCTCTTTGCCACCATCTTCAACCCACACACCATCAAAGGCTCCCGATCGTGGCTTGTCATGGGACCGCTGCGCCTACAGCCTGCCGAGTTTGCCAAGTTTGCCACGGCACTGGCCCTTGCCAAGTTCATGAGCAAATACGGCTACGACCTCCACAAGCCCAAGGACCTGCTCATCACCCTTGCCATCATCTTTGTGCCTATGCTATGCATCGTTGGACAGCGCGAGACGGGGTCGGCCTTGGTTTATCTGGCCTTCTTCCTTATGCTCTATCGCGAAGGCATGACAGGCAGTGTCCTGTTCACTGGTGTGGCCATGGTGGTGTATTTCGTCATCGGCATACGCTATGCCGAACCCTCCTTGTTCAACACGCCAACCTCCATCGGCAAGTTCGTGGTATTCCTACTTATTCAGGTCTTTTCAGCCTCTATGATTGGCATCTACTGCCACAACAAGCGCGAAGCGTGGCAATGCATTGGGCTCTGCTTCAGCGTCACACTGGTGTGCCTGCTGCTTTCAGTCTATGTCATTCCCTTCAACCTCTTTTGGGTGCAGTTGACGCTGTGCATTCTGCTCATCCTCTATCTCATATGGAAAAGTCTCGACACCCGCATACGCAACTACCTGTGGATAGCAGGTTTCACATGTGGTTCCATCCTGTTTTTCAGCAGTGCTGAATATGCCTTGAACAATATACTTGAGAATCACCAGCGCACCCGCATCAATGTGCTGTTAGGCTTGGAAGAAGACCTGAAGGGAGCCGGATATAATGTGCATCAGAGCGAGATAGCCATTGGTTCCGGTGGACTGGAAGGCAAGGGATTTCTCAATGGCACACAGACAAAACTGAAATATGTGCCGGAGCAGGCCACCGATTTCATTTTCTGCACCGTAGGCGAAGAGGAAGGCTTCGTAGGTGCTGCAGGCGTCTTGGTATTGTTTTTAGCACTCATTCTGCGCCTCATCCACCTTTCTGAGCGACAGACTTCCGTCTTTGGGCGGGTGTATGGCTATTGCGTGCTCTCCGTCTTCCTCTTCCATGTCTTCATCAACGTGGGCATGGTGTTGGGCCTGACGCCTGTCATCGGTATTCCCCTGCCCTTCTTCTCCTATGGAGGTTCCTCGCTTTGGGGATTCACTCTTCTGCTTTTTATCTTCCTACGCATTGATGCTGGCCGCAACATGCAGAGATAGTAAGAACGGTTTTCAGTTCTCAGTTTTCTTAATCGTGATGCCTACATCACTGATACCTGGCAGCGATAGCCGTCTCATATTGTGCGTCACAACAATATGAAGTGAATCGCCTGCCTGCAAATTCATGTCAGGCAGACCAAAGTTGTATTGATAATGGCTGACGCCCTGCCCCAATGTATTTCCCTCCTCATCGGCGAGCAGGACATTGAGTGTATCGTTCCGTTCTAAGCCCGATGGAACAGCCATGATCCTAACGACGAGCGACAGGTTTCTGAACGGGTAAGTGCTATAGGTGCGCAGTCCTGTCTCAATGGCATAGCATCCACTGTCGGGCACACTGCTCAAGTTGAAGACCGCACCGTCTTCTCTGTTCCATCCCTCGGCGTCAATAGGCTCGTAGTGGGAATAGAGAACCTCGTGGCGGTTGCAGCCGGCCACGATGGCCGTGACCGCCACAAACAGAGCCACAACACTATTCCTTGTTAGCCTCATGTTCCGGCTCCTGCTGTTTTTGTTTCTTCCTTGAGCCCTCGTCACCACCTTGCTGCTGCGGCTTCTTCTTACGCTTTTTCTTCTTGGTCTTGTCAAAGCGGTGAATATCGTCACCTGCCAGCAAGTCGACAGGCGCATTCTCCTGCTGACGGCGTTTCTCCTCATCGGGTTGCAGGTCTTCAGGCTTCACGCCCTTGCGGTTCATCTCAATAATCTCCTTGGCACGCTCTGCAGTAATGGTTTCCAGGTTGGCAGCAATGCGTTTGTCCGTGCTATAGGTGATGAGCCCGGCCAGAATGTCGGCCTTGAAATAGAAATAGTCGGCATCAAGCGTCTGCAAAACGATTTCGCGATTAGGCAGTTTCTTTCCATGCTCAATATAGTCATCGACCTCATAGTTCAGACAGCACTTCAGTTTGGCGCACATGCCCGCCAGTTTTTGCGGGTTGAGCGAGATATCCTGATAGCGAGCCGCTCCTGTTGACACGCTGACAAAGTTCTTCATCCACGTGGCACAGCACAGTTCGCGTCCACAGGGACCAGTGCCGCCTATGCGTCCAGCCTCTTGGCGGGCACCAATTTGCTTCATTTCAATACGCACATGGAAGGCTGCTGCCAAATCCTTAATCAGTTGGCGGAAGTCCACGCGCTCGTCAGCAATATAGTAGAATATTGCTTTTTGCCCGTCACCTTGATACTCCACATCGCCTATCTTCATCTTCAAGCCAAGTCCTTTGGCTATCTCGCGACTCTCAATCATGGTTTCGTGCTCACGGGCCTTTGCCTCGTAGTATTTATCCATGTCAACTTGACGAGCCAGTCGGTAGATGCGCTTAATATCGTCAGCACTCTTCAGGTTAGCCTTCTTTACCTGCAGATTTACCAGACGGCCGGTAAGCGTCACCACGCCGATATCGTGCCCCGGGCTAGCCTCCACGGCCACAATATCGCCTTTCTTCAGCGGCAGGTTGTTCACATTATGATAGTAGCCCTTACGGGTATGCTTGAACTGCACCTCTACCAAGTCTGTTGTCTCAGCATTGCCAGGCACATCGGCCAGCCAGTCATAGGTATTGAGTTGGCGGTCCTGTCGTCCTACGGCTGCACGGCACAAACCGCGGTCGCAACCGGTACGTATCTCGTATGTTCTTTGTTTCTCTTCCATCGTTTTATATAGGTCTTATAGGTCTTACATATTAGGATTTTGGTGGGATGAGCAGCACAATGACCTGCAGGGCAAAGTCGAAGAACACGATCTTCGCGTTGGCATTCTGCCCAATGTCACGGTTGGCACGATTGGCCAGGTCGTAGAACTGCAGTACGTTGGCCTCGTTGATGAAGCGGGCAAAGTTGCAGGCAAACTGCTCTTCCTCTTGCGACATATAGCACAGTTCCGGCTGCTGGAAGTTGAACATGAAATTCTCGCGCACCATGCGCAGGAAGAACAGCAGAAAGCGTTTCTGCTTCTCTCTGCCAAATGTCGCCATGGTCTCACTCCATCGCCGCAGGTCACGCACATTGCGCTGATAGGCCAGTCGCATGAGCATGATGAAGAGATCCATGAACTGTCGGTTCTCGTTATCGGCCTGCAATGTTTCCATGGCTTTGAGCCAGGAGCCGTTGGCCAGCCTGCTGATGCGCATTGCCATATCAGGATCTATGCCACGCCGCTCTACGAGTGCCTTTCTCACGGTTTCGCTGTCAATTTTCTTCACATCGATGCGCTGCACGCGGCTCCGTATGGTCTCCAACAGTTTGTCAGGCTCCTCGCACACCATGATAAACACGGTTTGCGAAGGCGGTTCCTCAATGAGTTTCAGCAGTTTGTTGGCACACTCTATGTTCATGCGCTCGGGCAGCCAGATGATGCTCACCTTATAGCCGCCCTGACTGGACTTAAGCGATAGTTTGCGCACCAGTTCGTCGCTCTCACCGGCAGTGATGATAG
Source organism: uncultured Prevotella sp. (assembly GCA_946183985.1). Classification (GTDB taxonomy): domain Bacteria; phylum Bacteroidota; class Bacteroidia; order Bacteroidales; family Bacteroidaceae; genus Prevotella. The sequence continues at coordinate 9,153 of CAMHDT010000035.1, read as the reverse complement.
CCTGCTGGTTTTCCGCACCTATGGCGGCAAGCCACTGGTCAATGCTGAAATAGGGGCTCTGCATGAGCAGTTCATGCCACTCACGGGCAAAGTCATCGCTCACGGGCTTATGGTCAGTGCCCATCGACGGCAGTTTGATGGTGGGATAAGTGAAGTGAAGGTCAGGATGCTCCAGTTTCTGAAGCATGGGGGACTCCGGTTTATCCAGGGCGTCCACACTATCTGGATTATCCATACCATCTTGAGACTTCCTGCCCAGCAGATAGCAGGCAAAGGCCACGGCCAGAGCCATCTTGCCGCTACCGGCAGGGCCGCAGAACATCATGGCATGGGGCAGACGGTCTTCTCTGACCATCTGTACCAGACGCTGCTTTGCCTCTTCCTGTCCTATAACCTCATTCCACCGCATCACTCACAATTAATCCTACTGTCTTAACTTCTTCACGATTTCCACTACCGACGGAACGGCGCCAACAGTATAGAAATGTATGTCGTTGACACCATGGTCGTAGAGTTCGCGACACTGCTGAACCGTCCATTCTATGCCCAGGCGACGAGCATCGTCGTCGGTCTTACATTTCACAATCTCACGCGCCAGCGGCTCAGGGATGTCGCAATGGAATGTACGGGGCACCACCGTCAGTTGCGACAGTTTAGCCAGCGGCTTGATACCTGGAATAATGGGGATAGTAATACCCATGGCACGAGCCCGCTCCACAAACGAGAAATACTTCGCGTTGTCATAGAACAGTTGCGTCACGGCATACTGTGCGCCCAACTTCTGCTTCTCCTTCAGGTATTGCATGTCCATCTCTAAGTTGGGGGCTTCCTCGTGCTTCTCAGGATAGCAGGCCACACCTATATCAAACTTGCGACCGGGATTCTTGATGGGCTCGCCATTGGCAAAGAAGCCCTCGTTGAACCGCTGCACCTGGCGAATCAGGTCGGTGGTGTGGGCATGGCCGCCAGGTGTGGGCACAAACACGCGGTCGTCCTTGGCCTTGTCGCCACGCAGCAGCAACAGGTCGGTAATGCCCAGGAACTGCAGGTCGAGCAGTTCATATTCTATATCTTCCACCGTTGCGCCGCTGCAGATGATGTGTGGCTGCACCGGCACATGAAAGCGCTGCTGTATGGCGGCTGCCACGGCAATGGTGCCAGGACGCAGTCGCAGACGTTGTCGCTCGAAACGGCCATCGGCCAGTTCGCGATATACATACTCGCTGTGGTGAGTGGTGATATTGATGAATGCCGGCTTGAGTGCACACAACTGCTCAATATCGGCAAACAGCCTTTCAGTGCCCGTCCCCTTCAGTGGGGGCAGCACCTCAAACGAGAACTGTCGCTCGTCGGCTTTTTGGTTTATCAAGTTTGCTACGGCCATAATATTCGGCAAAATTACGAAAAAAACTTGGCACGTGCCAAGTTTTCACATTATTTATATGTTTCGTACCGCTATTTTCCCGTTCTCTCTCGGCTCTTCACCCTCTTGTCTTCAACGGGTCTACTGCCGGTAGACTCTCGGTCTACTCCGTGTAGACCCACGGTCTACCGGCAGTAGACCGTATTTTATCCGTATCATTCCGCCTCGTAGTTCGTGCTGCCGTCGGCATCGCCATGCAAGGCATCCTGAAAGGATTCCCAGTCTTGGAAGCCTACCAGCAGCGACAGGCGGTCGAGCGTTTTTCGGTTGGGCTTGTGCAGCAGTTCCTTCTCCACAGCCTCCATCAGTTTCTTCAGTGCCAAATGCTTATCCATCGTTCACGGTCTTACACTTTCTGCATATCGTTCAGTTTCTTGTAGTAGCCATCCTTGGCCAACAGTTCTTCGTGGGTACCGCGCTCCACGATGCGGCCCTCGTGGAGCACGCATATCTCGTCGGCATTCTTGATGGTAGACAGGCGATGGGCGATGGCCACGGTGGTTCGTGTCTTCATGAGCCGCTCCAGCGCATCCTGCACCAGTCGTTCGCTCTCGGTGTCGAGTGCCGAGGTAGCCTCGTCGAGAATCAGGATTGGCGGGTTTTTCAGAATGGCACGTGCAATGCTCACACGTTGCCGCTGTCCGCCAGAGAGCCGTCCGCCACGGTCGCCGATATTGGTATCAAATCCATGCTCGCTCTGCATAATGAAGTCGTAGGCATTGGCTATGCGGGCCGCCTCGGCAATGCGGGCATCAAGGCGGGCTTTCTTCTCCGGGTTCTCCTGGCTATCTGGATCATCCTGAACGCCAAATGCAATGTTGTTACGGAAAGAATCGTTGAACAGGATGGCCTCTTGGTTCACGTTGCCAATAAGTTGGCGCAGGTCGTGCAGCCCCAGGTCCTTTACATTGATGCCATCGATAAGCACCTCGCCCTCCTGCACATCATAGTAGCGCGGAATCAGGTCAACCAGCGTCGATTTGCCGCCACCGCTCTGTCCCACCAGTGCCACAGTGCGCCCCTTCGGGATAACAAGGTTGATGTCGCGCAGCACCCACTGCTCGCCATAGCGGAACGACACATGGCGGAACTCTATCTCATGCTCAAACGATGTGATATGATATGGCTGGGCCGGCTCTTTTATATGATTCTCGGCTTTCAGTATCTTGTCGATACGCTCCATCGAGGCCAGACCCTTCGGGATATTGTAACTGGCCTTTGAAAATTCCTTCAGCGGCTGTATGATACTATAGAGGATAATCAGATAATAGATAAACGACGAGCCCGTGATGGTCTGCGAGTTGAGCACCAGAATGCCGCCGAACCACAGTACAATGACGATCATCACCGTGCCCAGGAACTCGCTCATGGGGTGAGCCGACGACTGGCGTATGTTGACCTTCATAATGTCGTTACGGTAGTTGCTGTTCACTTTGTTGAAACGGGCGTTCATCTTGTCTTCAGCACAGAAGGCCTTGATGATGCGCAGTCCGCCCAGCGTCTCCTCCACCTGGCTCATGGTGTCGCTCCACAAAGCCTGTGCCTTGATGCTGCGCTGCTTCAACCGTCGGCCCACCATGCCCATGAACCATCCGAAGATGGGCACGAAGATAATGGTGAAAAGCGTGAGTTGCCACGACACGAGGAGCAGCGTGGTGAAATAGATGGTGATGAGGATAGGATTCTTGAACATCATATCGAGGCTCGACATGATGCTCGACTCCACCTCCTGCACATCGCCGCTCATACGGGCCAGGATATCGCCCTTGCGCTCCTCGCTGAAGAATCCCAGCGGCAGCGATGTAATCTTCTGGTAGAGTTGGTTGCGAATATCTCGCACAATGCCGGTACGAATGGGAATGATGGTGGCCGACGATAGGAAATAGGTGCCCGTTTTCAGCGCCGTCATCACTGCCAGCACAATGCCGATGATGATCAGTGTGAATATTGCTCCCTTACTGTCAACAAGTTGCTGCACATAGTAGTTCATGTTGTTCATCAGCACCGTCGACAGTTTCTCCCAATCCCATTCCATCAGGGCCGTGGCCTTCTCGTTGCCGCCTGTCTCAAACAGGATGTTGAGCATGGGGATAAGGGTGGCGAAAGAGAATACATTCAGCACTGCCGACAGGATATTGAACATCACCGACAGGAAAAGGTATTTCTTGTAGGGCGGCACGAAACGCCGCAGTACCATCAGGAATTCTTTCATATTGCTTGACCTAATAATGTAGCACTGGTGCTGCCTGTTATCTTCACCCGCACGGTCTCGCCGATGTGATGACCGCAGCGGTCGAACACCACCATCTTGTTCTGCTCAGTACGGCCGCAGAGCCTTTCGCGGCTACGCTTGGAGAAGCCCTCTACCAGCACCTCAAACTCGCGGCCTTCATCTTTCTTGTTCTGTTGGGCCGATATTTCCGTCTGCAAGGCAATCAGTTCGTTCAGACGGCGAATCTTCTCCTCTTCTGGCACATTGTCGGGCAGGTGCTTCGAGGCATAGGTGCCCGGGCGTTCACTGTATTTGAACATGAAGGCCGAGTCGTAGCCCACCTCACGCATCAGCGAGAGCGACAACTGGTGGTCTTCCTCCGTCTCGTCATGATAGCCCACGAAAATGTCGGTTGAAAGGCCGCAGTCGGGGATGATGCGACGGATGGCGGCCACACGGTCCAGATACCACTCGCGGGTATATTTGCGATTCATCAGTTTCAGAATGCGGTCGCTGCCGCTCTGCACGGGCAGATGGATATGCTTGCACACGTTGGGCATCTCGGCAATGACATGTAGCGTCTCGTCGCTCATGTCCTTAGGATGCGATGTGGTGAAGCGGATGCGCATTTCAGGCGCCGCCTCGGCCACGCGCCTAAGCAGGCTGGGAAAATCAATTATCAATTGTCCATTGTCAATTGTCAATTGATAACTATTCACGTTCTGCCCCAGCAGCGTCACCTCCTTGAAGCCGCGGTCGCGCAGGTCGCGCACCTCTCGCAGGATACTCTCCACATCTCTGGAGCGCTCACGGCCACGCGTATAAGGCACAATGCAGTAATGGCAGAAATTGTTGCAGCCGCGCATAATGCTCACAAAACCGCCTATCCTGTGGCCCAGACCTATGCGCTGGGGCACCACATCGCGGTAAGTTTCGGTGGTCGAGAGTTCTATGTTCATGGCCTTATGGCCTGTCTCGGCCTGAGCAATCAGGTCGGGCAGTGAGAGATAGGCGTCGGGGCCTGCCACCAGGTCTACGCCATGGTTGTCAAGCAGATCCTGCTGTGCACGCTCGGCCATACAGCCCAGCACGCCTATGATGAGCGAGCCATTCTCCGAAGGAAGGGAACCCCTGCGCCGCTGATTTCTTATGGCATTCAGTGCATCCAGCCTGTGATATATCTTTTGCTCGGCATTGTCGCGCACCGAACAGGTATTCAGAAAGACGGCATCGGCCTCGTCCACACTGTCGCAGGCCTCATAACCGGCCATCTGCATCACGGCAGCCACCACCTCAGAGTCGGCCACATTCATCTGACAGCCGTAGGTCTCAATGTATAGTTTCTTCATGCTTATTCATTTTTTCGTGTGCAAAGTTAGAAAATTATTATGAATTATGCATTATGAATTATGAATTAATTCGTAACTTTGCAGCCAAAATAACAGAATCGCAATGGAAAAACCTACAAAAGCATTTATCATCAACGAATTGCGCGACTATGTGATGATTACCATCGCCATGATTTCCTATGCTATAGGATGGACTGTGTTCCTGCTGCCCAACAACATATCCACGGGCGGCGTGGCCGGTGTATCATCAATATTATTCTGGGGAACGCACATACCGGCACAGATCTTCTATTTCCTCATCAATGCCATTCTCCTCATTGCTGCACTGCGCATCCTGGGATGGAAGTTCTGCGTCAAGACGGTCTATGCCGTGGTGGCGCTGACCGTGGCGTCGACCGTGGCGTCGCAACTCTACCATGAGCACTGGCTCAGCGACCAGCCGTTCATGGCAGCCATCATCGGTGCCGTGTTCTGCGGCAGCGGTGTGGGACTGGTGCTGGCCAACAACGGTTCTACAGGCGGTACCGACATCATTGCAGCCATCGTCAACAAGTATCGCGAAATATCGCTGGGACGCGTCATTCTCATCTGCGATGTGTTTATCATCAGCAGCAGTTATCTGGTTCTCAAAGACTTCGAGCGCGTGCTCTATGGCTATGTGGTACTCTACGTAACGGCTTTCTGTATCGACTGGGTGGTCAACTCCATGCGCCGCTCTGTGCAGTTCTTCATCATCAGCGACAAATATCAGGAGATTGGCGAGCGCATCAACCGAGAGCCGCACCGTGGCTGTACTATTATCAATGCCCAGGGTTTCTATTCGGGAAAAGAAGTAAAAATGCTGTTTGTGCTGGCCAAGGGACGGCAGAGCGACATGATTTTCCGCCTCATCAACGAGGTTGACCCACACGCCTTTGTATCGCAGAGTGCCGTCATCGGTGTCTATGGCGAAGGCTTCGACCGCTTCAAGTTTCGCCGGAAGAGCCCTAAGAATACAGAAAATTAAGAAATATGACACGAAAACTCACGATTGTAAAAGTTGGCGGAGCCGTAGTGGAAGACGAAAGCCAACTGACCCAACTGCTGAAAGACTTCTGCAACATCGAAGGAGCCAAGATACTCGTGCACGGGGGCGGACGTAGGGCCACAAAGATTGCCGAGCGACTGGGCATAGAGACAAAGATGGTGAACGGGCGCCGCATCACCGATGCCGACATGCTGGAGGTGGTTACCATGGTCTATGGCGGACTGGTAAACAAAACCGTAGTGGCACGCTTGCAGGCCTTAGGCTGTAATGCCATTGGCCTCACCGGTGCCGATGCCAATATCCTGCTCTCTGAAAAGCGCCCACCAGTAAAAATAAGTCCTATAAGTCCCATGGGTCCCATGAGTCCTATAAGTCCCATGGGTCCCATAGAATTTATTGACTTCGGCTTCGTGGGCGATGTCAAGCAAGCCGATGGTGCAAAAATCGCCCATTTCATCGATGCTGGGCTCACGCCAGTCATCGCTCCCCTCACCCACGACGGACAGGGACACATGCTCAACACCAATGCCGACACGATGGCATCAGAGACGGCCAAGGCCATGGCGGCCGCAGGCTATGAGGTAACACTTATCTTTGCCTTCGAGAAACCTGGCGTGCTGCGCAATGCCGACGATGACAGTTCGGTCATCGCCACCATCAATCATGCCGACTTCGAGTCCTATAAGGCTGACGGCACCATCAGCGGTGGCATGCTACCGAAAATAGAAAACGCGCTGGCCGCCGTCGATGCGGGCGTCAAGCGCGTTATCATTACTAAGGCGACGGCCATCGATGGCCAGCACGGAACCATTGTAAGTGAAGCGTAACGCTTTACTTATCTCCTTTTCTTCGGTTTCCGGCGGGCCCAGCCTTCCTCCGAGAAGTCGGGTTCTTCGCCTTTAAGGTCTACACGACTGGCGTTCATCAGCGAGCGCCAGTCATCTTTTTTATGAGACTTTTTAGGCCCATAGGTCTCATAGGTCTCATGGGACCTATAGGTCCTAGTCCCATTAGTTCCATTAGTCCTATTTGTCCCATTAGTCCTATTTGTCCCATTAGTCCTATCACTCCTTTCAGCCTTATTGCCCTTGTCCGCTCCCGGCTTGTCATCCTCGGCATTGCAGCGCACCGTGCGACCCTTGTAGCGGATGCCGGTGAGTTGGCTCATCACCTTGCGGGCATCCTTCTCGGGCACCTCGAAATAGGAAATGGTGTCGAGCAGGTCTATGTGTCCCACCTCCTGACGGCCGCCCACATAGCGGTTCAAAGTCTGCATGAGCACGCCGGGGAAGAAACCGTCTCGCTTGCCTAAGTTGATAAAGAGCCGCTTGAAGCCCTTCTGCGCCTTGTTCATTCGCTTCTCGCGGTCAGTCTGATAGCCAGCATCGGCCGATTTCCCAGATTTCCCTGACTTTGTGACAACGGGGGCTTCTATCTCGGGTGCATCGGCATAGTAGGCCAGGAACTTGCCAAACTCCAGCGACACGATTTTCTTGATGATCTCCTCCTTGTCTACGAACTCGAAGTAGCGGTTGATGTCTTGCATAAAAGGTGCGATTTCATCGTCGTTCACGTCGGTCTTTACAATCTGGTCCATCACCTTATAGAGTTGTTTCTTGCAGATCTCCTCGGCCTTTGGGATGGGTGTCTCCACAAACTTCTTGCCAATCTCCTTTTCTATATTACGGATCTTGTGTTTCTCTTTCGAGTGAACGATGGAGATGCTGGTGCCCTTCTTGCCAGCACGGCCCGTGCGACCCGAGCGGTGGGTGTAGTTCTCAATATCGTCAGGCAGACCGAAATTGATGACATGCGTCAGGTCGTCAACATCCAGTCCACGGGCAGCCACATCAGTCGCCACCAGCAGTTGTGTAAGGTGCTGGCGGAACTTCTGCATCGTCAGGTCGCGTTGCTGCTGCGAGAGGTCGCCGTGCAGCGACTCAGCATTGTAGCCGTCCTTGATAAGTTTGTCGGCAATCTCCTGCGTCTCCAGTTTGGTGCGGCAGAAGATGATGGCAAAAATCTTAGGATAGTAGTCCACGATGCGCTTCAGTGCCAGATACTTATCCTTCGCATGTACCATATAATATATATGGTTCACATTTTCGGCACCCTCGTTGCGCGAGCCAACCACCACCTCTTCATGGTCTTTCAGATAGTCGCGGGCCACGCGCTCCACCTCACGGCTCATCGTGGCCGAGAACATCAGCGTGGAGTGTTCCTCTGGCAGCGATTCGAATATTTCGTTGATAGCATCCGAAAAGCCCATGTTCAGCATCTCGTCGGCCTCATCGAGCACAATATTGGTCACGTTGTCCAGCCGGGCATAGCCGCGGTTCTTCAGGTCTATGAGACGGCCTGGCGTGGCCACGATAATCTGCACGCCTTTCTTCAAGGCACGTATCTGCTGCTCAATGGCCGCACCGCCATATACTGCCTCAACATGGATGCCGTCCATATACTTCGAGAAGTCGCGCAGGTCGTCGGCTATCTGCAGGCACAACTCACGCGTGGGGCTCAGCACCAGAGCCTGAGCCCCTTCCGGCCTTCCCTGGGGAGAGGAGAAACTTGCGGAGGTGTTAATTCTCATCAGCAGTGGAATGCCGAAGGCGGCCGTCTTGCCAGTGCCCGTCTGCGCCAGCGCAATCATATCCCGTCTGCTCTCCAGCAGCCGTGGTATCACTTCCTCCTGTACAGGCATAGGCTGTACGAATCCCATCTCTTCAATGGCGCGGCGAATCTCACCGCTCACGCCCAATTCTTCAAATGTCTTCATCTATACTATAATATATGTCGCGAAGTTACGAAAAAAAAATCAGAGTACCAAACATTTATCTCTTTATTTCACTACAGTCCCGTTAAAGTAGACTAATCAACCTACTACTTTAACAAAGTAAAACAAGTTGTTTTACTGTCCAATCATGCGTGTTTCAGACAGCAAAGTATGGGGTTTTAGAAGGTAAAACAACTTGTTTTACTGTGAGTGATAGTAGTGATAGATTTTAAAATCTATCACTTGATATAACAAACTGATATTGAGTGTATTAGAAAGAAAAGTGATAGATTCGTAAAAAAATAACGAAATACAGGTTCTGCGTCAATTTGGGTGGTAAATCCACTTCTGCCTCGTCCCTCCGTATAT
>CAMHDT010000034.1 GCA_946183985.1 uncultured Prevotella sp. | reverse complement strand
TTTGCAAAGGTAGTCAAAAATCCTATATTTTTCGTACTTTTGCAGCGAATATTAGGATAGTTTAGTATTTATGGTACAGCAAATAGAAATAACCCTTCAGCCGAAACGTCGCGGCTTTCACTTGGTGACGAGCGAGATTGTGAGCCAGTTGCCGAAACTTCCTAAGACTGGCATTGTGAATATCTTCACGAAGCACACCAGTTGTGGACTGAGCATCAACGAGAACTGTGACCCAGATGTCCGTGTGGATATGGAAACCATCTTCAACCGCTTGGTTCCTGAGAACCGTCCTGAGTACGAACATACGCTGGAGGGGGCTGACGATATGCCTGCCCACGCCAAATCGACATTGAGCGGTGTCAGCATCACCATCCCCATCACCGATGGTAGGTTGAACCTCGGTACTTGGCAGGGCATCTACTTCTGCGAGTACAGGAATTTCGGAGGTGCGAGGAAACTGGTTGTAACGATAATTGGAGAGTGAACTATGGCATATATGAGAGTACCAAGAACTATATAAACGATTAATTAACAAGACAAGATATGAAAGTTAAGATTCAAACCATGTTGGGCGACATCGTAGTTCGCCTTTACGACGAGACTCCCATCCATCGGGACAACTTCGTGAAATTGGCAAAGGAGGGTTATTATGATGGGACGTTGTTCCATCGGGTTATCAAGAACTTTATGATCCAGGGAGGCGACCCCGATTCGAAGGGTGCACCCGCTGGTAAGATGCTTGGCGTTGGTGGTCCTGATTACACGCTTGAAGCAGAGATTAAGGACGGACTTTTCCATAAGCGTGGAGCATTGGCAGCAGCACGTCAGGGTGATGAGGTGAATCCTGAGCGCCGTAGCAGCGGCTCGCAGTTCTACATCGTTTGGGGAGATGTGTACAACGAGGGCCAACTTCGTCAGTTCTCCAAGCAACTGAGGATGCAGAAAGTGCAGGATGCCTTCAATAAACTTGCAGCCGAGCATCGTGAAGAGATTATGCAGATGCGCCGTAAAAGGGATCGCGAAGGGCTTCAGGAACTGCAAGACAAACTGGCTGCTGAAGCAGAGAGTAAGGTTGGCAAATCGGGGCTGACTGATGAACAGTTGAAGATTTACTCAACTGTAGGCGGTACTCCCCATCTTGACGGCCAATATACCGTGTTTGGTGAGGTCGAGGAAGGTCTCGATGTAGTTGAAATGATTCAAGGCACAGCCACAGGACGCGCTGACAGACCAGTAGATGACATTGAAATGAGAGTATCGGTAATAGAATAACGTTATGAAGAAGGAAATCAACACATCAATGGCTCCTGCTGCCATCGGCCCGTATAGTCAGGCCATCAAAGTGGGTAATCTCGTATATACCTCTGGCCAGATTCCTATCAATCCTGCCACAGGTAACTTTGTTGAGGGAGGTATCAAGGAACAGACGCGACAGTCGCTGACCAACGTGAAAACTATTCTTGAAGAAGCAGGTCTAACTATGGCTAATGTGGTAAAGACAACGGTATTTTTGGCCGACATGAACGACTTTGCTGACATGAATGCCGTCTATGCCGAGTTCTTTGCAGAGCAAAGCGGCAAAGCCGAGCGCTTTGCGGAACCATATCCTGCCCGTTCCGCTGTTGCTGTCAAGACGCTGCCGAAAGGTGCATTGGTGGAGATTGAAGTTTTAGCCATAGTATAAAATGACTCAAACAAAAAGACCGGGCTAAAGTAAACTTTGCTCGGTCTTTTTCTTTTTGCTTCGTGATTCCGGCGGGATTCAAACCCACAACCTTCTGATCCGTAGTCAGATGCTCTATTCAGTTGAGCTACGGAACCTCCGTTCCTGCCATTCAAGGGTTATTTCCTTGATTGCGGGTGCAAAGGTACGCACTTTTTTTGAATCCTCCAAACTTTTCGGTAAGTTTTTTCAAAAAAAGTGCGTTCCCCTACTCTCTTTTATGGCTTTGCAAACTTATTTCCCGTTTGCTTGACCAGTTCACGTGCATATTTCTCGGAATAGCCTGGGCGTTTCACCGTAGCGCCAAGACCATATTTAGTGCGGGTAAACTGTCCGTTCTCCTCTGGCTTCACCGTCATGTCGTTATACTTCACAATGAGATAAACGGCCAACTGCTGCCAGCGGGCTAGCATCTGGTCGGCCTTCTGTGCCGTATAGTCGGTGAGATAGGCCACCCGCTCGGCGCTGCCGAGTGCTATGGCCTTGTCTTCCACCTCTTTCTGAGCACGGAAATAGGAATTGTCAAGCGAATCGCGCACCTCTTTGAGCGATGGGAACAGCATGGAATAGCGCGGATAGACCATATTGCTCACCCAGTTCTGCACCCAGAAAGCATTGTCCATGGAGAAGTTCAACTCGTCGGCACCTGGTGTGTTGTAGGGTTTTGGCGACTGGGTGGTGCAGCAATAGACGGGCGTAAAGGGAACCATGTTGCCATCGTCGTTGGCAAACCAGAAGCAGCCGCCCACCTCACGGGGCAGCCATGAGCGCATCTGACTGACAAACACGAAGCCTGCCTGCTGGGTGGAGACGGGACGCTCGTTGAAGTAATCCTTGCCATCGGCCTTGAAGTAAAGAGGCGTAGGTCTGTAAGGCATATCCCATATACCACCGCCTATGTCGCCGTCGAGGGCGAAAGGTGTGTCCTCATAATGGTCACGCATGGCGGTCTCCACATCGTGCACGGTGAGTTTCCGGTTGGGTTTCACCCACAGGGGCATGACCTCGGCGTTGGCATCATGACCGTCGGCCCAAGCCACATAGCGGTCCATGCCATCAGCATAGCGATTGAAGAACGACCACACGCGTGCATCGCAGATGCGACGTCCCGTGAAGTCGGGAGCAGCATAGGCCGCATTATAACTGAACTCCTCGTCCTTGCCAGAGAACCAGCCCATTTTGCGGGCATAGGAAACCACATTCTTTGACCACAGCACATCGCCTTTGCCATTGACCATTGACCACTGACCATTGGCCTTTGCACCTTTCATGTCAAAGCGGGTGATGCGGCTCTGGTTGGCATGTCCGCAAATCATGTCGTCGGGGATACGAAGGGCCACCCATACGGTGCGCCCTTTCTCCACCTTACGGTCGCTGCCACAGCCCATCATCTCCATGATCCATGCCTCGTTGGGGTCGCAGATGGTGAAGGTCTCGCCCTCAGAGTAATAGCCATACTGCTCGACGAGCGAGGTCATGATGTCGATGGCCTGGCGAGCCGTCTTGGCCCGCTGCAGGGTGATATAGATGAGCGAGCCATAGTCGATGATGCCGGTAGAGTCGGCCATCTCCTCGCGTCCGCCGAAGGTGGTCTCGCCGATGGTGACCTGCCATTCGTTGATGTTGCCAATGACATTATAGGTTTCCTCTGCCTCGGCAATTTCGCCGAGATACTTGTTCGTGTCCCACTCATATACCTTACGCATGTCGCCTTTCTGGTGCTTGGCAGCAGGATAGTGTGCCAAGCCCTGGAACATGCCGTAACTGTCGGCACTATACGAGCAGATGACCGACCCGTCGGCCGATGCCTTTTTGCCTACAATGAAGTTGGTGCAAGCCATGGCTCCTATGACATAGGTAAGCATGGCGATAAGAATCGTTTGTCTTTTCATTTCTTATTTGATAATCAGTTTATCGCTGCCAGCAGCCTTGAAACTCATGTCCAATCCCTTCACCGAATGCGTGAGGGCGCCAAAAGAGATGAAGTCGACCCCCGCCTTGGCATAGGGTATCATGGTGTCGAAGGTGATGCCCCCACTCGACTCGGTCTCGGCACGGCCGTTGACTATCTTCACCGCCTTCGCCGTGTCCTCGGGCGTGAAGTTGTCGAACATAATGCGGTCGCAACCTTCGGCCAGCGCCTCGTCGAGTTCCTTGAAGTTACGCACCTCACATTCTATCTTCAGGTCTTTGCCGTTGTCCTTGCAATACTGTTTTGCACGCGAGATGGCGTTATGCACGCCACCACAGAAATCGATGTGATTGTCCTTCAGCAGGATCATATCGAACAATCCGATGCGATGGTTCATGCCGCCGCCAATCTTCACCGCCGCCTTCTCCAGCATACGCATGCCAGGCGTGGTCTTACGGGTGTCGAGCACACGCGTCTTCGTGCCTGCATCAATCAGGGCCTGCTGGTATTTGTGCGTCATCGTGGCAATGCCACTCATGCGCTGCATGATGTTCAGCATGAGGCGCTCTGTCTGCAACAGGCTCTGTTCACGGCCCTTCACGCTCATGACGATGTCGCCGGGCTTCACATGGGCGCCGTCGTTGATATAGACCTCCACCTGCAGTTCGGGGTCAAACCTACGGAACACCTCCTTCGCCACCTCTACACCGGCAATGATACCCTCCTCTTTAATCAGCAGTTTCGACTCGCCCACCGCATCCTTAGGAATGCAGCACAGCGTAGTGTGGTCGCCATCGCCAATATCCTCGGCAAACGACAGATCAATGAGCCTGTCGACTAATTCCTCTACAGTCAGCATAATATTCTATTCTTAATTCACAATTGACAATTCACAATTGACAATTCACAATTGACAATTCACAATTATCAATTCACAATTACTCAAAGTAGATGCCCAGACCAATGCGGAAGCCAAAACCGCTGAACTGGTTGTGGTCCTTAAGGCTCTGGTTGTAGTAGAGTTCGGGCTCGAGGGTCACGGTACGGTTCAGGAAGAAGGCGTAGCCTATCTGAACGGTTGGCATGAAATCGTCGTAGTTCTTCTCATGCACATAGTTGCCGCCGGCACCAAGATAGAGTCCGTTCTGCTCAATATAGTAGCGGAGTCCGGCACCGGCAGAGAATGAGTTGGAGCCTGCCTTGCGATAGTCATAGCCTAGATTGCCGGTAACCATCCAGTTGTCTTCAAACAGATAGCCGCCCTTGGCATTCACACCGAAATTCCAGTCATTAGCCTTGCTATAGGATAAGCCAAGACCTGAAACAGAAGCAGAAGCATAGATCTTGTCCTTGCCGAAAGGTGGACGGTCTTGTGACTGAGCGTTGCTCACTGCAGCGAACATCAGTCCGCAAAGCATCATAAGAATTGTTTTCTTCATAATCGTAATTATTGGTTTGGTTATTATTTCATGATTTGTCTTTTTCCCTTTTTCAGATACCAGATGAGGAACCACACCACGGAAACAGCGAAGGCACAGGCCGCAATGATCCATGTCCACTGCTGCTGGAACTGGGCAATGGCTGCCTTGGCCTCATCCGTACCGTTGTTCATCACGATGGGCAGCAACTGTTCTGTCACGAGGAACGTGGTGCAGACCACGGTCATAAAGATGGCGGGTACGAGCGTGATGACATACGGTTTGCGCTGCTGAACCAGATAGACGGTGATAGCCCAGAGCATGAACACCGCAAGGGTCTGGTTGCTCCATCCGAACCAACTCCAAATGACATCGAAGCCCTTGGGATTGGCCATCTGCCAGACAAGCAGGGCTATGGCACCCATGAACATGGGAATGCAGACCATCAGACGGTTACGGATGCTGTGCTGCTTCAAGTGGATGAAGTCGGCAATAATCAATCGGGCAGAACGGAAGGCCGTATCGCCACTGGTGATGGGTGCAGCCACGACGCCCAGCAGCGCCAGGATGGCTCCGAACACGCCCAGCCACTCGTTGCATATCTTATTGACAATGGAAGGAGCATCGCCAAGAGCCTTTTCACCATCGGTTATCTGCTCGTAGCCCGGTGTTGGCTGGTCGTAGAAGAAATACATGGCCACCGTGGCCCAGATAAGTGCCACAATGCCCTCTGTTATCATGGCGCCATAGAAGATAGGACGTCCCATTTGCTCTTTTTTCATGCAGCGTGCCATCAAAGGACTCTGCGTAGCATGGAAGCCACTGATGGCACCACAGGCAATGGTGATGAACAAGGCGGGGAAGATATGGCGCATTTCCAATGGGTGATTGCCCAGACCGTCCCATAACTCAGGGATATTGGGCATCTTCACAAACAGCATCACCGTCAGCGCAGCCGCCATAAACAGCAGCGAGAAGGCAAACAACGGATAGATCTTGCCTATAATCTTGTCGACAGGCAGCAAGGTGGCAATGATATAATATACAAAGATGGCTGCACACCAATAGACATACTCCATCTGCATGACGCCGCTCTTGGCAGCCTCGGCATCGGCCCCCGTCATGTCGCCAAGAATCTTGGCAGGACTATAGACAAAGACCACGCCCACCATCACCAGCAGGAATATGGAGAAGAACAGCATGACTTGTTTGGTCGTCTTACCCAGATAGGTTCCAATGATCTCTGGCTGATTAGCACCTCCATTACGAAGGCTGAGCATACCGCTCAGATAGTCGTGGGTGGCACCGGCAAAGATACATCCGAGAACAATCCACAAGTAGGCTGCCGGTCCGAACTTTGCGCCCATGATGGCACCGAAGATAGGTCCGGTTCCTGCTATGTTGAGAAACTGTATCATGAAGATTTTCCAACCGGGCAGCACCATGAAGTCCACGCCGTCGGCCTTGGCCACGGCAGGCGTCTGTCGGTCATCGGGGCCAAACACCCTTTCAACGAATCGGCCATACACGAAATAGCCTATCACTAGAGCCATAAGGCTCATTACAAATGTAATCATTATTCTATTTTTATTTTATATTAACGATGCAAAGTTACAAAAAGTTGAGAGCAGAACAAAATAAATTCATTTATTTTTTATGCCGAATCAGCGCTTCAGCATGAAAAAACCCAAACGGTGTGTCCGGCCTTTCTTTCCCAACGAGCGCAACTGATACATGCCATCGGGGATGCCCTCCATGTCCAAATGCCCAGCATACGGGCGAATGGCTACCTGCCGTCCTTGCAGGGTTTCTATCACAATGAAATCAGCATCGAGCGTCTGCCCTTTTGAGGGCAAGGCCATCGGCTGTCCGGCAGAGAACAGGATGCCTGTGGCTTGCAGGTCTGCGCCGGAAGCATCATAACTGGCCGGCATATCATACTGCTGTAGCGGTGCACTCTCCTGCCCATAGCGGTTAACGGCGGTCACGGCATAATAGTGGCGGGCATCCTGTGGCACAGAGACGGCCGTCGTCATCACCCTTGAGGCAACGATATTCTCGGCACGACTGATGTCTACCGGAGCCTTGTCGCTGGCATATATATTATATAAGAGGTATGATGCATCGCTGGTGTTTTTACCAGGCTGCCAACGAAGCACGTTTCCATCCAGCGAAAGACTAGTCGGCGCCTTAGGTGCTTGTTTGCCACACCAAGTCATGGGCGGCACCAACGCCATGTCGGCATCGAAGCGCTGTCCAAAGTCGTATATCCCACGGGTATTATCCGTAAAGAATCGAGAGCGGAAATAAGTATGTCCCAGCCCTAACTGTCTCAGCACAAACATCTGCCGTTCCACCATGGGAAGCGTCCATTTGCCTTCGCGAGGGTCAAGGAAATAGATGCCCAGTCCGGGAGCCACGATCCTTCCATACGACTGCTCTTTCCAGTCGATGGCAAAGGGATAGAAGTTATTGCCCTGAAAATACATCATGGGGAAAAGCGCATCCATCAGCCCGTTGCGCAACCATGCCTGTGCATCCTGCCCCACAGCGGTGCGTGCATTCCACCCGCCAGAACGATAGCGAGTGAGGTCATCATATTTGCCGATGGGCGAGCACGACAGTATGACCCACGGCTTTTCCTCCTTCACGGCCTTGTTTATTTTCTGCACAATGGCCGTGATAAAGCCACGGCGTCGCTCTCTTTCAGCAGCATTCTTTGCCTTTGGCCATGTTTCCGGGTATCGGATATAGTCGAGATGAATGCCGTCGACATCATAGCGGCTGACAATGTCACGACAGACTTCGGCCAAATAGTCGCCTGTCAAGGGCTGCTCAGGGTCCATGTATCCATCTTCACCTATATGTTTAATGATGCGCGGATATTTCTGACGCAACTGCTTGCAGCCTAATTTGTTCCACTTACCAACGGGGATGGTCACCACCCATGCATGGCATTGCATGCCGCGGCGATGGCACTCATCAATGCAGAACTGCAGCGGGTCATATTCAGGCGAGCGTCCTGGAACACCTGTCAAGCAACCATCCCAAGGCTCCTTGGCTGACGGATAGATGGTGGTTGCCCTCACCCTGCTTTGAACGAGTACCATGTTGATGCCGGCCTCTTTCAACCGGTCGAGCGTCTGAACAAGTTCTTGTTTCTGCGCCTCTGCCTGATGGGCACGAGGCCAGTCTACGCCCCCAATCGTAGTCAGCCAAACGGCTCTCACCTCATATTTCGGCGAGGGCATATCAGCCGGCACCTGTGCTTTTACTGAAAGGGAAAAGGCCATGAAGGCCATCAATATTTTAAGAAAAGAATTCATTATTGTCAAATTTGTCTGCAAAGATACGAAATTATTCATAATTCATAATTCTTTTTTAGAAAAAAGCGGCAAAGCCGAGCGCATAATTCATAATTATTTCGTATCTTTGCAGCCAAATTTACAAAAACGTAGTTTAAGGGACATTGATAGAGAAGCATATCGTCTTGGAAGACATTGACCCTGTTATGTTTTACGGGGTTGGAAACGCGCACTTGCAGATGTTACGTGCGCTATATCCGAAACTGCGCATTGTGGCCCGCGACAATGTCATTCGCATTATGGGCGACGAAGAGCAGATGGCACAGTTTGAAGAGAACTGCGAGAAGTTGCGCCAGCATATACTGAAATTCAACACCCTTACCTCAGAAGACATCCTTGACATTATCAAAGGCAAGCGTACCCGCGAAGAGGTTCCCGAGGGAGTTGTGGTATACTCCATTGCCGGACGGCCGATAAAAGCGCGCAGCGAGAACCAGCAACGACTGATTGACGCCTTCAACACCAGCGACATGACCTTTGCCGTAGGGCCTGCCGGCACAGGCAAGACCTATCTGTCCATTGCCCTTGCCGTCAAGGCGCTAAAAGAAAAGACAGCCAAGAAAATCATACTGAGCCGTCCTGCCGTAGAGGCTGGAGAGAAACTGGGTTTCCTGCCCGGAGACATGAAGGACAAGATAGACCCCTATCTGCAACCGCTCTATGATGCCTTGGAAGACATGCTCCCGCAGGTCAAGTTGCAGGATATGATGGAGAAGCGCGTCATACAGATAGCCCCCCTTGCCTTTATGCGCGGCCGCACGTTGAGCGATGCCGTGGTCATTCTGGACGAGGCCCAGAACACGACGCCCGCACAGATCCGTATGTTCCTTACCCGCATGGGGTGGAACACCAAAATGATTATTACCGGCGACATGACCCAGATAGACCTACCCCACTCGCAGAAGAGCGGTCTCATTGAAGCCCTTCACATTCTCAACGGCGTGGAAGGCATCAGCGTCATCAACCTTGACGGTAGAGACATTGTACGCCACAAACTGGTGACGCGCATCGTGAACGCCTACGAGGCCTTTGACAAGGAAAGGGAAGGCACAAATATATAATAGTCTGAAAATCAAGAAGTAATATCTATAAAAGAAATGAAAGCATTAACAAAGACGGACTTCAAGTTCGAAGGTCAGAAAAGCGTTTACCACGGCAAGGTCCGTGACGTGTACAACATCAACGACGACCTGATGGTGATGGTCGCAACCGACCGTATATCGGCCTTCGACGTCGTGCTGCCGAAGGGTATTCCTTTCAAGGGACAGGTCCTCAACCAGATTGCCGCACAGTTCCTTGATGCCACTGCCGACATCTGTCCCAACTGGAAACTGGCAACGCCCGATCCCATGGTCACCGTTGGCCTGAAGTGCGAGGGCTTCCGCGTAGAAATGATTATCCGCAGCATTCTCACCGGCTCAGCCTGGCGCGAATACAAGAACGGCTGCCGCGAACTATGCGGCGTAAAACTGCCCGACGGCATGAAGGAGAACGAGCGTTTCCCAGAACCTATCATCACTCCTACGACCAAAGCCGACGAAGGTCACGACATGAACATCTCCAAGGAAGAAATCATTGCCCAGGGCATTGTATCTGCAGAAGACTATGCCGTGATGGAAGACTATACCCGCAAGATCTTTGCCCGCGGCCAGGAGATTGCAGCCCAGCGCGGACTTATCCTCGTTGATACTAAATACGAGTTTGGCAAACGCGACGGCAAGGTGTATCTTATTGACGAGATCCACACCCCCGACAGCAGCCGCTATTTCTATGCCGACGGCTATGAGGAGAAACTGGCCAAGGGCGAGCCGCAGAAGCAACTGTCGAAGGAGTTCGTGCGCCAATGGCTTATAGAGCACAACTTCATGAACGAGCCCGGTCAAGTGATGCCTGAGATTACCGACGACTAT
Source organism: uncultured Prevotella sp. (assembly GCA_946183985.1). Taxonomy (GTDB): domain Bacteria; phylum Bacteroidota; class Bacteroidia; order Bacteroidales; family Bacteroidaceae; genus Prevotella. The sequence goes on along the minus strand of CAMHDT010000034.1, from coordinate 8,025 downwards.
GCCGAGAGTGTGAGCGAGCGCTACATCGAACTCTACGAGCACATCACCGGCACTCGGTTTAACAAGGCTACCGAGGAAGGCGACATTGCCGCCCGCATTGAAAAGAATGTGAGCGAGTGGCTGAAGGCCAGGGAAAAGTAATAGGACCCTATAAGACCTATAGGACCCATAGGACCCATAAGTCCCATAAGACTTATAAGACGAATGAGTTACAAGCAGGAAGAGATTAATCCCTATCATGAGGGCGAGAAGACCCAGCAGGTGGAGCAAATGTTCGACAACATTGCTCCTACCTACGACACCCTTAACCATCGCTTGTCGTGGGACATTGACCGGGGATGGCGTAAGAAAGCCATACAGCAACTGGCTCCTTTCCAGCCACAGGCCATGCTCGACATAGCCACCGGCACAGGTGACTTTGCCATCCTTTCGGCACAGATGCTGCATCCCAAGCACCTCATCGGTGCCGACATCAGCGAGAGAATGATGGAGATTGGACGGAAAAAGGTGCAGCAGATGGGGCTGCAAGACACCATTTCGTTTGCAAAGGAAGACTGCCTGCACCTGTCGTACGACGACAACACCTTCGACGCCGTGACGGCGGCCTTCGGCATTCGCAACTTTGCCGACCTCGACAAAGGTCTTGCCGAGATGTGCCGCGTGCTGAAAACCGGCGGCCATCTGAGCATTGTGGAACTGACGACACCCGTGTCTTTCCCCATGAAGCAACTCTTCCACATCTATTCGCACACGGTGCTACCCGTCTACGGCCGGCTCATATCCAAGGACACCAGCGCCTATTCCTATCTCACCAAGACCATCGAGGCCTTTCCGCAAGGCGAGCGGATGCAGGCCATCCTGCACAAGGCCGGTTTCAGCGAAGCCACCTTCAAGCGTCTCACCTTCGGCATCTGCACCATGTATTTCGCAACCAAATAATAAAACCTTACCTGCATATGGAAAAGTACGGACTCATTGGCTATCCCTTAGGACATTCGTTCTCCATCAACTATTTCAACCAGAAATTTACTGACGAGGGCATCAATGCCAAGTATTACAACTTCGAGATTCCAACCATCGACGCCCTGGCAGAGGTGCTCGACTCCAATCCCGAACTAAAAGGACTGAACGTGACCATCCCCTATAAGCAGAAGGTCATGGAATATCTTGACCAGATAAGTCCGGAAGCACGTGCCATCGGTGCCGTCAACGTGATAAAAGTCATGCATCAGGGGAATGAAACCATACTGAAAGGCTACAATTCTGATGTCATTGGCTTTACGCAAAGCATCGAGCCCATGCTGGAAGACTATCACAAGAAGGCACTTATCCTTGGCACGGGCGGCGCATCGAAGGCCATTGACTACGGCTTGAGGTCGCTTGGACTGGAAACGGTGTTCGTAAGCCGCTATGAGCGCCCTGAAACCATTTGCTACGAAGATGTGACCCCTGAGGTAGTGAAGGAATACAATGTCATTGTCAACTGCACCCCCCTGGGCATGTTTCCAAAGACAGAAGAGTGCCCCCGCCTGCCCTACGAGGCTATGGATGAGCACAACATTCTCTACGACCTTATCTACAACCCCGACGAAACGCTCTTTATGAAACGGGGAGCACAGCGAGGCGCCAATGTCAAGAACGGACTGGAGATGCTCCTGCTGCAGGCTTTTGCTTCGTGGGAGTTCTGGCAAGAGAAATAATTGAAAATTGATAATTGACAATTGATAATTATGGATAATAGATATATGATGCGAGGCGTGAGTGCTGCAAAAGAAGATGTGCACAACGCCATCAAGAATATTGACAAGGGTATCTTCCCACAGGCTTTCTGCAAAATCATTCCCGACATACTGGGGGGCGATCCTGAATACTGCAACATCATGCATGCCGACGGTGCTGGCACCAAGTCGAGTCTGGCATACATGTACTGGAAAGAAACGGGCGACCTCTCGGTGTGGAAAGGCATTGCACAGGATGCCATCGTCATGAACACCGACGACCTGCTTTGCGTGGGTGCCGTAGACAATATCCTTGTGTCCAGTACCATCGGACGCAACAAGATGCTGGTGCCAGGCGAAGTCATATCGGCCATCATCAACGGCACTGACGAACTGCTGGCAGAACTGCGCAACATGGGCATCGGCATCTGGCCCACCGGTGGCGAGACAGCCGATGTGGGCGATCTGGTGCGCACCATCATTGTAGACAGCACCGTGACCTGCCGCATGAAGCGCAGCGAGGTCATTGACAACGCCAACATCCGGCCGGGCGATGTCATCGTGGGTCTCTCGTCTACTGGACAAGCCACCTACGAACAGCACTACAACGGCGGCATGGGGTCAAACGGACTCACATCAGCCCGCCACGATGTGTTTGCCAAATATCTGGCAGAGAAATATCCGGAGAGTTTCGACCATGCTGTGCCCGACAACCTTGTATACAGCGGCAAGTATCAGTTGACTGACACCGTCGACGGCTCTCCCGTCAACGCAGGCCAACTTGTCCTGTCGCCCACCCGCACCTACGCACCCGTCATCAAGCAACTGCTCGACAAACTGCGTCCCGAGATACACGGCATGGTGCACTGCACTGGCGGTGCCCAGACCAAGGTGCTGCACTTCGTGGGTGACAACTGCCGTGTGATTAAGGACAACATGTTCCCCGTGCCCCCACTCTTCCGTGCCATCCACGAGTGTTCCGGCACCGACTGGCGCGAGATGTACCAGGTGTTCAACATGGGCCACCGCATGGAAATCTACGTGCGCCCGGAAATTGCCGATCAGGTCATTGCCGTCAGCAAGTCGTTCAACATCGATGCACAGGTCGTTGGCCATATAGAAGAAGGACAGCGCTCACTTACTATCAGAAGTGAGTTCGGCACTTTCGACTATTAAGTGCCATCGTTACCACCCGAAAGTGCCATCGTTACGCGAGCCCGAAAAAACAAGAATTAATATTACACCAACAACCACAGAAATAATGGCAGAAACAAGCAACAGCATTCTACAGAAACTCGATGGTCTGGAGAGCCGATTTGAGGAGGTGTCGACACTGATTACCGATCCCGCAGTGATTGCCGACCAGCAGCGTTTTGTAAAACTGACAAAGGAATACAAGGACCTGGGCGACATCATGGATGCCCGCAAGCGATATATTGCCTGTCTTAACAGCATCAAGGAAGCCAAGGACATCCTGGCCAACGAGGACGACCCCGAGATGAAGGACATGGCACGCGAGGAACTGGCCACCAACGAAGCCCTCCAGCCTCAACTGGAAGAAGAGATAAAGATAGCACTCATTCCCAAAGACCCCGAAGATGCGAAAAATGTGCAGATGGAGATCCGCGCAGGCACCGGCGGCGATGAGGCCTGTCTCTTTGCCGGCGACCTCTTCAAGATGTACAAGAGTTTCTGCGATTCCAAGGGCTGGAGCCTCTCCGTCACCAGCGTCTCGGAAGGTGCCGTCGGCGGCTATAAGGAGATTGACTTTGCCGTCTCCGGAGCCGATGTCTACGGCACGCTGAAATATGAGAGCGGCGTACACCGCGTACAGCGCGTGCCAGCCACCGAGACCCAGGGTCGCATGCACACCAGTGCTGCCACCGTGGCCGTGCTGCCCGAGGCCGACAAGTTTGAGGTACACATCAACGAGGGCGAGATAAAATGGGACACCTTCCGTTCCAGCGGCGCCGGCGGCCAGAACGTGAACAAGGTAGAATCGGGCGTACGCCTGCGCTATATGTGGAAGAATCCCAACACGGGCGAGACGGAAGAAATCCTTATTGAGTGCACGGAGACACGCGACCAGCCAAAGAACAAAGAGCGTGCCCTGAGCCGTCTTTACACCTTCATCTACGACAAGGAGCACCAGAAATATATGGACGACATTGCCTCACGCCGTAAGACACTTGTTTCCACTGGCGACCGCAGTGCCAAGATTCGCACCTATAATTTCCCGCAGGGCCGTGTCACCGACCACCGCATCGGCTTTACCACCCACGACCTGCAAGGCTTCCTGGGCGGCGACATCCAGCCCATGATCGATGCCCTCACCGTGGCTGAAAACGCCGAGCGCATGAAAGAAAGCGAACTATAGGGCTCATAAGACCTATAGGACCTATAGGACCCATAAGACCCAAGATATGACAAGACAAGAATTAATACAACAAATCAAGCAGAAGAAGAGTTTCCTCTGCGTAGGGCTCGACAGCGACCCAAAGAAGATGCCCCAGTGTGTGTTTGACCTGCACGACCCCATCTACGAGTTCAACAAGGCCATCATCGATGCCACCGCGCCCTATTGCGTAGCCTACAAGCCTAACCTGGCCTTCTACGAGGCTTATGGTATCAAAGGCATGGAGGCTTTTGTCAAGACTTGCGAGTATATCAAGGAGAACCATCCCCACCATCTTATCATTGCCGATGCCAAGCGCGGCGACATAGGCAACACTAGCCAGATGTATGCACGCACCTTTTTTGAAGAGTATGACATCGACGCTTTAACAGTGGCTCCCTATATGGGCGAGGACTCAGTGACACCGTTTCTGCAATACGAAGGCAAATGGGTGATTCTTCTCGCGCTGACCAGCAACAAGGGCTCACACGATTTCCAACTGACGGAAGATGCACAAGGTGAGCGTCTGTTTGAAAAAGTGCTGAAGAAAAGTCAGGAATGGGGCAACGCCGAAAACATGATGTATGTGGTAGGCGCTACCCAGGGACAGATGTTCGAAGATATTCGCCGTGTGGCTCCTAACCACTTCTTGCTCGTACCTGGTGTCGGCGCACAGGGAGGCAGTTTGCAGGAAGTATGCAAATATGGAATGAACAAAGACTGTGGCCTGCTGGTCAACTCCAGCCGCGGCATTATCTATGCCTCCAACGACGACCATTTCGCCGAGGTGGCAGGCAACAAGGCACGCGAACTGCAACAGGAAATGGCCATTGAACTGCAGCGCATAGGATTCTGACCAAGGGTCACACCATCATTAAATCGCTGATGACCATATCGCTGACGAAAAGCCCGTTGCGGGTAAGTCGGAGATGGTCATCAGCGATTGTCAGCAACGCACCATCCAGATAAGGCTTTGCCTGGAGCAAGCAATAGTCGCGATATTGTGAACTGAGCGATGAAAGCGATAAGCCTTCACAAGTACGCAAGGCTGTCATCACTTGTTCGTTATAGCGGTTATCATCCGTCAAGTTCTCTTTCTCCGCCACACTATTCCCATTCTCCATTCCCTCTATATACCTCTGAATATCTGACACATTCCACTGGCGGTCCCTACCATCAAAAGAATGTGCAGCAGCACCTAGTCCAATATAAGGAGTCTGATTCCAGTAACTGCCGTTATGGCGGGAACGACGCCCAGGAAGTGCGAAATTGCTGATTTCGTAATGCTCATAGCCTGCATCGGCCAACTGATCTTTCAGCATATAGTACATCCGGCGCGACAGTTCCTCGTCAATCTCATGCACCTCTCCCCTCTTCATCATGGCATAGAGCGGCGTCCCTTCCTCATATTGTAAAGCATAGGCCGAGAGATGCTCCACCTTGAGTGCAATTGCCGCATCGACATCAGCCTGCCACTGTTCCACAGTTTCATTCGGGAAGCCATAGATCAGGTCAATACTGATATTGTCTATGCCTGCGCTACGAAGGCGCTCTATGGCCTGCACCACCTGAGTAGCATTGTGGCGACGGTGAAGAAAGCGCAGGCGTTCGTCACTAAACGACTGTACGCCCATGGACACACGGTTTACAGGCAGACTGCGCAAGGCATCTGCAAAGGCATCCGTCACATCGTCGGGATTACATTCTATTGTCACTTCAAGATGATGGTGATGGGCATCTGACAAGGCAAGGCCATATACCTTATTAATATGATTAAACAGTTGGCGGAGTTGGTGAGCCGTCAACTGCGACGGGGTACCGCCTCCAAGATAGACGGTGTTAATAGACCAACCTGCATATTCTTTTTGATGAGCCCGTATCTCCATCTCCCTGCACAAGGCATTGACGTATCGCTGCCTGAGCGACAATGATGTCTGAGAGTAGAAACCGCAGTAAATGCAACGGCTCTTACAAAAAGGTATATGTATATAGATTCCTGCCATCTGAGGTGCAAAGTTACGGATTAATTACTAATTTTGCTTAATATTTAAAAGATTTCTTTGGTCTTTTCACAGAAAATGACTAATTTCGAGCCCACAAAACCGTATATTATCAATAAACCTAAAATTATAATTATCATGAAAGTCTATCAGACAAACGAAATCAAAAACATTGCATTGCTTGGCAGTGCGGGTAGCGGCAAGACGACTCTTGCCGAAGCAATGGTCTACGAAGCAGGCATCATCAAGCGCCGCGGTACCGTAGAGGGTAAGAACACCATGAGCGACTACTTCCCTGTAGAACAGGAGTATGGCTATTCGGTGTTCTCAACTGTTTTCCATGTGGAATGGAACAACAAAAAGTTGAACATCATTGACTGTCCGGGCTCAGACGACTTCGTGGGCGGTGCTATCACAGCCCTCAACGTCACAGACCAGGCCGTCATCCTGGTGAACGGTCAGTATGGCCCAGAGGTAGGTACACAGAATGCCTTCCGCTATACCGACAAACTGCAGAAGCCCGTCATCTTCCTGGTGAACCAACTGGATCGCGACAACTGCGACTTTGACGCTCTACTGAACAACATGAAGGAAATTTACGGCGACAAGTGCGTACCTGTACAGTATCCTATTGCTACAGGCGCTGGCTTCAATGCCGTTATCGATGTGCTCCTCATGAAGAAATACTCTTGGAAGCTTGAAGGCGGTGCTCCCATCATCGAGGAGATTCCTGCCGAAGAGATGGATAGGGCCAAAGAACTGCATGCTGCACTCGTAGAGGCTGCTGCCGCCAACGATGACACCCTGATGGAGAAGTTCTTCGAGAGCGAGAGCCTTACAGAGGACGAGATGCGCGAAGGTATCCGCAAGGGCCTCGTCACACGTTCTATCTACCCCGTATTCTGTGTCTGTGCAGGTCGCGACATGGGCGTACGCCGTCTGATGGAGTTCCTGGGTAATGTTGTTCCATTTGTGAGCGAGATGCCAAAGGTACGTAACACCCGTGGTGAAGAGGTGAACCCAGATGCTGTCGGTCCTACCTCTCTCTATTTCTTCAAGACTGGTGTTGAGCCACATATCGGTGAGGTACAGTACTTTAAGGTGATGAGCGGAAGCGTGAAGTCTGGCGACGATCTGACCAATGCCGACCGTGGTTCGAAGGAACGTATCGGTACCATCTATGCTTGTGCCGGTGCCAACCGTATTGCCGTCGACGAGTTGAAGGCTGGCGATATCGGCTGTACCGTGAAACTGAAGGATGTAAAGACTGGCAACGCCCTCAATGGAAAGGACTGCGAGTGGCGCTACGACTTCATCAAATATCCTAACTCGAAGTATTCCCGCGCCATCAAGGCCGTGAACGAAGCCGAGACAGAGAAGATGATGGTGGCCTTGACCAAGATGCGCCAGGAAGATCCCACATGGGTTGTCGAGCAGTCGAAGGAGTTGCGTCAGATCATCGTTCATGGTCAGGGTGAGTTCCACCTGCGCACCTTGAAGTGGCGTATGGAGAACAACGAGAAGATCAAGATTGAATACCTGGAGCCGAAGATTCCTTATCGTGAGACCATCACGAAGATGGCACGTGCCGACTACCGTCACAAGAAGCAGTCGGGCGGTGCAGGCCAGTTTGGTGAGGTGCACCTCATTGTGGAGCCTTACGCAGAGGGCATGCCCGATCCTACCTCGTTCACCATCAACGGTCAGGAGTTCAAGATGAACATCAAGTCTAAGGAAGAGAAAGACCTGGAATGGGGCGGCAAACTCGTATTCATCAACAGCGTGGTAGGTGGTGCCATTGACATGCGCTTCATGCCCGCCATCCTGAAAGGTGTGATGGAACGTATGGAGCAGGGACCGTTGACAGGTTCTTATGCCCGTGATGTACGCGTCATTGTATACGACGGAAAGA
>CAMHDT010000033.1 GCA_946183985.1 uncultured Prevotella sp. | reverse complement strand
CACTCTTCTTGAAGCGGCAGTACTTCTTCTTCTTCGTGTCGATAGAAGGAGCGTTGAGATAACGGATTTCTGTGTCCTGTGCCATAATTAAGCCTCCTCTGTTTTTGCGCCAAGCTTGTTGCGACGCTTCTCAGCGTACTCTACAGCATACTTGTCGAGTTTAACTGTCTGGAAACGAATCACCTTCTCGTCGCGACGATAGGCGGTCTCCAATGTCTTAATCACTGCTGGCTCGGCCTTGAACTCGATAAGGAAATAGAAGCCGGAGGTCTTCTTCTCGATCTGGTAAGCCAGTTTCTTCAATCCCCAGGCCTCTTCGCTCACAATCTCTGCGCCATTATCGGCGAGCACATTCTTGAACTTAGCGACCGTTTCCTTTGCCTGATCGTCAGACAAAACGGGAGTTAAAATGAAAACGGTTTCGTACTGATTCATACGTTTGAATAATTGTTTATAAAAGTTATTTTTGCAAATTGCAGGTGCAAAGGTACAAAAAAAACATTAAACATTAAGCATTAAACATTAAAATTTTCGTATCTTTGCAGGAAATTTAACGATTTTACATGAAGTTTTTGACGAAATACATAGGATTGGGGCTGATTCTGGCTGGTGTCGCGCTGCTGGTGACACTCCATGTGCTTCATGTTACATTTGTAAACATGCTGCTGCTCATTCCGCTTTTCCTCATCGTTTCAGGCATCGTCTGCCACGTATGGGCCATGAAGCGCCAAAGCAACTATTAACACTACTTGTATTCGCTCCACGACTTGATGCCGATGCCCTCGATGCCCACGGTGCAGAAGGCCTCAATGAAGGCGGCTGCCAAACGGGCATTGGTAATCAGCGGCACATTGAGATCGATGGCTGCACGGCGAATCTTATAGCCGTTGGTCAGTTCATGGGTGGTCAGGTCCTTGGGAATATTGACCACCATGTCTATCCTGTGCTGGTGCAGCAAGTCGAGGGCTGCAGGAGCAGAGCCGTCGGTGCCAGGCTCCTCGCTGGGCCATAGAACGCGGGTGTTCTTCACACCGTTGGCTGTGAGATAGGCTGAGGTGCCTCCTGTGGCATAGAGTTCATAGCCATGGTCTGCCAGCATCCGTGCCGCATCGAGCATGTCGGCCTTCTGCTTGGCACCGCCGGTGCTGAGCAGCACGGTCTTCTTCGGTATGCGGTGACCTACGGAAAGCATGGCCTTGAGCAGAGCCGTGTGCGTTGTGTCGCCGATACAGCCCACCTCGCCCGTGGAAGCCATATCAACACCCAGCACGGGATCGGCCTTCTGCAGACGGTTGAACGAGAACTGCGAAGCCTTGATGCCCACGTAGTCAAGGTCAAAGAGATTCTTCGACGGTTTTTCCACGGGCATTCCCAGCATGACCTTCGTGGCCAGGTCAATGAGATTGAGTTTCAAGACCTTCGACACGAAGGGGAATGAGCGTGAGGCACGCAGGTTACATTCGATGACGAGGATGTCGTTGTCGCGAGCCATATACTGGATATTGAACGGACCGTTGATATGCAGGGCCCTGGCTATCTGACGCGAGATGCGCTTGATGCGGCGCACCGTCTCAACATAGAGTTTCTGCGGCGGGAACTGGATGGTGGCATCGCCGGAATGGACGCCGGCAAACTCAATATGCTCGGAAATGGCATAGGCCAGAATCTCGCCGTCCTTGGCCACGGCATCCATCTCGATTTCCTTGGCATGCTCAATGAACTTCGAAACCACCACGGGATGGTCTTCGCTCACGTTGGCAGCCAGTTGCAGGAAGCGCTCCAGTTCGTCGCGATTAGAGCAGACATTCATGGCGGCTCCGCTCAACACATAGGAAGGACGCACCAGCACGGGGAAGCCTACCCTCTCTACAAACCTGTCAATGTCTTCCATCGAGGTGAGGGCGCTCCATTCTGGCTGGTTCACACCCAGTTCGCTGAGCATCTGCGAGAATTTGGCACGGTCTTCAGCACCGTCGATGTCTGATGCCTGTGTGCCCAGGATGCGCACACCGGCCTCATCAAGATAGACAGCCAGGTTGTTTGGAATCTGACCGCCGGTAGACACGATGACGCCATAAGGCTGTTCCAGGTCGATGATGTCGAGCACACGTTCGAATGTCAACTCATCGAAATAGAGACGGTCGCACATGTCATAGTCCGTGGAAACGGTTTCGGGGTTGTAGTTGATCATCACCGAGCGCCACCCCTGCTTGCGAATGGTGTTCAGAGCCTGCACGCCGCACCAGTCGAACTCAACGGATGAGCCGATGCGATAGGCTCCCGAGCCAAGGACGATAATACTTCGCTTGTCGTTCTCATAGGCTATGTCATGGGCTGCGGAATGTCTGGAATAGTCAGTACCCTGATAGGTGAGATAGAGATAGTTGGTCTGAGCAGGATATTCGGCAGCGAGGGTATCTATCTGCTTCACCACAGGCATGATACCCATTTGCTTGCGGCAGTTGCGCACCAGCAGCATTGCATCGTGCATGCTGCGGCTCTCACCCTCCAATCCGATGGCACGTGCAATCTGGAAGTCAGTAAATCCGTAGACTTTGGCCTCACGGAGCAAATCCTTTTCAAGGGTGTTGATATTGTGTTTCTTCAACTGCTCGTCAATATCGATGATATGCTTCAGTTTCTGCAAGAACCACTTGTCAATCTTCGTGAGTTCATGAATACGGTCAATGTCGTATGCTGGCAAGTGCATGGCTTTTGATATGACGAAGATGCGCTTATCGGTAGGTTCGCGCAAGGCAGCATCGATATCGGCAATCTGCAGTTCCTTGTTCTCAACAAAGCCGTGCATACCCTGCCCTATCATGCGCAACCCCTTCTGAATGGCTTCCTCAAACGTGCGTCCGATAGCCATTACCTCGCCTACCGACTTCATGCTCGAGCCCAGTTCCTTGTCAACGCCGTGGAACTTCGAAAGGTCCCAGCGAGGAATCTTGCACACCACATAGTCGAGTGCCGGTTCAAAGAAAGCACTGGTAGTCTTGGTCACAGAGTTCTTCAGTTCAAACAACCCATAGCCCATGCCCAACTTGGCTGCCACGAAAGCCAGAGGATAGCCCGTGGCCTTCGATGCCAACGCCGACGAGCGGCTCAGGCGGGCATTGACCTCGATGACGCGATAGTCTTCAGATTCCGGGTCAAAGGCATACTGCACATTGCACTCACCCACGATGCCGATGTGGCGGATAATCTTGATAGCAAGCGCACGCAACTTGTGATACTCGCTGTTGGTGAGGGTCTGACTAGGCGCAATGACAATACTTTCACCCGTATGGATGCCAAGCGGGTCGAAGTTCTCCATGTTACACACGGTGATGCAATTGTCATAGCGGTCGCGCACCACCTCGTATTCTATTTCCTTCCAGCCCTTCAGCGACTTCTCCACCAGCACCTGCGGCGAGAAGGCAAAGGCTTTCTCGGCCAAGCGGTTTAGTTGTTCCTCGTTGTCGCAGAAGCCCGAACCGAGGCCACCCAGGGCATAGGCTGCACGGAGAATAACAGGATAGCCTAAGTCTGTGGCTGCCTTGCGGGCCTGCTCTATCGTTTCACAGGCCTCGCTCTTAATGGTCTTCACGCCAATCTCATCCAGTTTCCTCACAAACAGTTCACGGTCTTCGGTATCGATAATGGCCTGCACCGGCGTGCCAAGTACACGGACCTGGTATTTTTCCAGCACACCACTCTGATAGAGTTCCACGCCACAGTTCAAGGCCGTCTGTCCGCCAAACGCCAACAGGATGCCATCGGGGCGTTCCTTTTCTATGACACGCTCCACGAAATAGGGCTGGACAGGAAGGAAATAAACCTGATCGGCTACACCCTCTGATGTCTGAACGGTGGCGATGTTGGGATTGATGAGCACCGTCTCAATGCCTTCTTCCTTCAGTGCCTTCAACGCCTGACTGCCACTATAGTCAAACTCGCCGGCCTCACCAATCTTCAATGCGCCGCTGCCAAGGAGCAGCACTTTCTTTATATTGCTGTCTTTCATAATGCTTCAATAAAACGGTCAAACATAAATTCCGTATCTACGGGACCGGAACATGCCTCTGGATGGAACTGGCTGCTAAACCATGGATTGGTTTGATGGCGGATACCCTCGTTGCTGCCGTCGTTCATGTTGACAAACAACTCACGCCACTCGCGCCCAAGCGTTGATGCATCAACGGCATAGCCATGGTTCTGGCTGGTAACATAGCAGCGGTTAGTGCCCACCTCGCGCACAGGCTGGTTGTGCGAACGGTGGCCATACTTCAACTTATAAATAGTGGCACCGCCGGCCTTGGCCAGCAATTGATTGCCCATGCAGATGCCGCAAATGGGTTTCCGGCTCATGTCCATCTGCTTCCTTATGATATCAACAGCCTCGCTGCATCTGTCAGGATCGCCAGGGCCATTGGCAAGAAAGAGTCCATCGAAGTCCATAGAGGTATAATCATAGTTCCAAGGCACGCGAATCACCTCGACATTCCTTTTCACAAGGCACCGTATAATATTGTTTTTCACGCCGCAGTCCACGAGCACCACTTTTCTGCCAGCCCCTTCGTTGTAGCGCATGACATCCTTGCAGGAAACACGCTCCACCCAGTTGATGTCTTCATAGGACTTATAGGGCTCATGGGACTTCTGGGCCTCATCAGTCTCAGCAAACTCCAGTCTGCCCATCATCACACCATGCTCGCGCAGCACCTTGGTCAACTGCCGCGTATCAATGCCCGTAACGCCAGGCACTTTCTCACGCTTCAGCCAGTCGGCCAGACTCTCACAAGCATTCCAATGTGAATACTCGGCACTATAGTCGCTCACAATGATGGCTGCTGCATGAATACGCTCGCTCTCCATGAATGTGGGAATGCCATCGGGCTCGATGGTAAACGGTGGAACACCGTAGTTTCCAACCAGAGGATAGGTAAGAACCATCATCTGACCAGCATAGGAAGGGTCGGTAAGACTTTCGGGATAGCCCATCATGGCCGTGTTGAACACCACTTCGCCAACGGTCTGGTGCTCATAGCCGAAACTCTTTCCCTCAAACGTTGTTCCGTCTTGCAGGACTAATGTCACTTTTTTCATCTTATACTGTTCGGTTTTTTGGATATTGCTCACATAAAAAAGGCGATACGCTTAGAAAACGAATCGCCCTTATCTCATTCAACGGTAACAGACTTAGCCAGGTTTCTTGGCTGATCCACATTTTTACCTTTACAAACAGCCACGTGATAAGCCAAGAGTTGAAGAGGAACAGTAGCCACCAGCGGCTCAAGACACTCAAGCACCTCGGGCAGTTCTATCACCTCATCGGCAATCTTCGATATGGTAGTATCACCCTTAGTGACAAGTGCAATAACCCTACCCTTGCGGGCCTTGATTTCCTGAATATTGCTGAGCACCTTTTCATACATGGCGTTATGCGTGGCTATGACCACCACTGGCATGTCAGAGTCAATCAGCGCAATGGGACCGTGCTTCATCTCGGCAGCAGGATAGCCTTCGGCATGGATATAGGATATTTCCTTCAACTTCAATGCGCCCTCCAAAGCCACAGGATAACTGAAGCCACGACCCAGATAGAGGAAGTTGTGGGCATAGGTGAAGGTGCGTGCAAGATCGGCAACCTTATCGTTTGTCTTCAGCACCTCCTTTATCTTCTCCGGTATCTCGCTTAGGGCACGGACAATTTCCAGATACTCATCGCGGTCAATGGTTCCCTTGGCCTCACCCATGGCCAGTGCAATCATCGTAAGCACAGTAACCTGACCGGTAAAGGCCTTCGTCGATGCCACGCCAATCTCCGGTCCCACATGGATGTAGGTGCCCGTATGCGTAGCACGAGGAATGCTGGAACCGATGGCATTGCAGATGCCATAGATGAAAGCCCCCTTCTCCTTTGCCAACTGGACGGCAGCAAGCGTGTCGGCTGTCTCGCCACTCTGCGAGATGGCTATCACCACATCGTCTTTTCCGACAACAGGATTGCGATAGCGGAACTCGCTGGCATACTCCACTTCAACGGGAACACGCACCAAAGACTCTATGATTTGCTTACCTATGAGGCCTGCATGCCACGATGTGCCACAGGCCACGATGACCACACGCTTGGCAGCAAGGAGTTGACGCCGGTGGTCAATCAGAGCCGATAGGGTTACATGACTGGCATCGACGCTTAGTCGTCCACGCATACAGTTGGTAAGACAGTCTGGCTGCTCGAAGATTTCCTTGAGCATGAAATGCGGGAAGCCGCCTTTCTCTATCTGTCCCAGGTCAATGTCAACGGTTTTCACGGCCAATGACTGCTCCTCGCCAAGGATGCTCAACACCTTCAACCCTGTTTTCGACTCATCCTGCTCGTCTGACTCTTGTTTTTCTTCCAGACGAATCACGGCAATATTGCCATCTTCCAGATACACCACCTTATCGGTATACTCAATGATGGGGCTGGCATCGGAGCCAAGGAAGAACTCGCCGTCGCCAATGCCTACCACCAGCGGGCTCTGCTTACGTGCCGCAATAATCTGGTTGGGGTCGCGCTTGTCAATGATGGCTATGGCATAGGCACCTATTACCTGGTGCAAAGCCACCTGTACGGCCGTGAGCAAGTCAAGGCTCTTACGCTCCATGATATATTCCACCAACTGGACAAGCACCTCGGTGTCGGTGTCTGACACAAACTTCACACCCTTGTTCTGAAGATTGCGCTTGATGTCGGCATAGTTCTCTATGATGCCATTGTGGATAATGGCCAGGTTCTTCGAGGCTGAATAGTGCGGATGGGCATTCCTTGACGATGGTTCGCCGTGGGTGGCCCATCGTGTATGAGCAATGCCCACATGTCCGGTGACATCCTTGTCTGAGCAGTACTCCACAAGATTATCTACCTTGCCTTTCGTCTTATAGACATTCAACTGTTCCTTACCATTGAGGAGAGCAACGCCAGCCGAGTCATAGCCGCGATACTCCAAACGGCGCAAGCCTTTAATGAGTACGGGGAAGGCTTCGCGCTTTCCAAGATAACCTACTATTCCACACATAATATCAAAGTTTTTATTCTTTAGTTACAAACAGTGTTTTTGTGTTGACTAAAAAAAAGAGACTGAGAAACCAATCTCAATCTCTTATATTGTCTATTTGAGTATGTTGTAAAGCAACGAGGTCAACGAAATAAGGATTGATGTTGCCGAGAACCATAGCGTCGTCATACTACCCACACTGGAGTTTTGAGCCTTCACCTTGTTGGGGGTCACATAAATCACATCGTTCTGTTGCAGATAGAAATACGGTGAATTGATAATGTCAGCATCAGTCAGGTCAAACGTATGGATGGACTTCTGCCCTGAAGCATCCTCACGTATCAGTTGCACATTCTTACGCTGTCCGTAGATAGTCAGGTCACCAGCCTGTGCCAACGCCTCAAGAATAGATATCTTCTCACGCGACACCGTAAATGTGCCTGGACGGGCCACCTCGCCAATCACCGAAATTTGATAGCCTGTCATACGCACCGTTACGATGGGATTCTCTGCCTCCGCCATATATGGCTTTATCTGCTCCTGAATCATCTTCTCACATTCCGATTTCGTCAGTCCACCTACGTGAATCTGCCCCAGAATGGGATAGTTAATGTTTCCATCGTTGTCTACCAAATAGGTCTGCAGCATAGCCTGCGAATAGGAACTGCGCGAATTAACCGTCATTGGCGTAGGCACCGTCATGTTAAAAGGTACGGCTGCCTCGTCGTTAGTAGTACTCACCGTGATGCTCAACTGATCCTTAGGCATGATGCGTGCATCATACAGATACCGTGACTTTGCTAAATCTATCTCTTCCGAATTCTGGAAATAAGCCACGTTTTTATGGCTTGCACAACCGGCAAGCATCACCACGGCCATTGCCATCAGAAGACACTTATTAAGAAGTTTCATTTCGCTAATTTTTTTATTTCAGTGTGCAAAATTACTGTTATTTTTCGACATACGCAAAAAAAGGAGGAGTTTTTTGTAAACCCCTCCTGTTTTTTTATTATCTATTAATTAATAGAATTTGAAGTATCTGCGTGCGTTGTTGTATGAGATATCCTCAACCATCTTACCCAGCAGTTCACGGTCGTCGGGCAGCAAGCCTTTCTCTACATCATTGCCGAGAAGGTTGCAGAGGATGCGACGGAAATATTCATGACGCGGATAACTGAGGAACGAACGCGAGTCGGTAAGCATACCCACGAAACGGCTCAGCAGTCCAAGCACCGAAAGGGCGTTCATCTGACGAATCATGCCATCCATCTGGTCATTGAACCACCAGCCCGAACCAAACTGGATCTTTCCTGGTTCGCCACCCTGGAAGTTGCCCAGCATGGTAGCAATAACTTCGTTGGCGCAGGGATTCAATGTATATAATATGGTACGCGTGAGTTTGTCCTCCATATTCAACTTATTGAGGAACTTCGACATAGCCTTGGCCGTGTTGAACTCACCAATGGAGTCGAAGCCAGTGTCAGGGCCAAGGGCATTATACATCTTCGTATTGTTGTCGCGAATGGCACCATAGTGGAATTGCTGTGTCCAGTCGGCCTCAGCATCCATCTCGGCCATCATGGTGAGGAAGCAGTTCTTATACTGGCGAATCTCCACATTAGAGAGTTGCTGTCCGCGCATAGCCTTCTCGAAGATGGTCTCAATCTGCGAGTCGGTGTATTCCTCGTCGTAGAACTCTTCAATGCCGTGGTCAGAGAGTTTGCAGCCGTTGGCAGCAAAGAAATCGTGACGCTTCTGCAAGGCATCAACCATATCGGCAAACTTCGTAATCGTAACCCCGCTCACCTGTGCCAGTTGCTCCACATACTTGGCAAACTCAGGCTTCTCAATGTTCATAGCCTTGTCAGGACGCCATGCGGGAATCATCATGGGATCGTCGGCAGCCTTGTTGCGGGCATACTCAATGTGGTTGTGAAGGTCATCAACGGGATCGTCGGTGGTGCATACACACTCCACGTTATAATGCTTCATCAGCCCACGGGCACTGAATTCGGGCTGCTTGAGTTTCTCATTGCACTCATCGAAAATCTCGCGTGCGGTCTTGGGGCTCAGTTGTTTCTCAATGCCAAAGGCCGTCTTCAGTTCCAGATGAGTCCAGTGATAGAGCGGGTTACGCAGGGTATAGGGCACCGTCTCGGCCCATTTCTCAAACTTCTCCCAGTCGCTAGTATCCTTGCCTGTGCAATAGCGCTCATCTATACCGTTAGTGCGCATGGCACGCCACTTATAGTGGTCGCCGCCCAGCCATAATTCCGTAATGCTCTTGAACCTGTGGTCGTTGGCCACCATTTCAGGAATAAGATGGCAGTGATAGTCAATGATGGGCATCTTAGCCGCATGGTTGTGGTACAGGTCCTGGGCTACTTCAGTCTCCAGCACAAAGTTTTTGTCATTGAATTGTTTCATAACGAATGCGTTTGATTTGTATTGTTTTAAGTGGTTTTTATCTTATGCGATTGCAAAGGTACGAAAAAGTGAGCGAAAAGCAAAAGAAAAAGCGGTTTTTCTTTTGCTTTTCTGAAAACATGAGTTTTCAGTCCCCATCCCTACTGTCTCCTACCTGTTTTTATGCTTCACAAACCAGCGATGGGTATAGACGACATAGAGGAGGAGTGCCGCCATCACAAGGCAAAAAGCCACAAGCAGCAGCAAGTCGTGTCTGCTGCCGAAGCAGGCATAGCCTATGCCTACGCCGATGGCCAGTCCGCTCTCCCACCCCAGCATGAAGGTACTCTGCGAAGTGCCGCGCTGGCAATGGCGGCTTAACTTGATGAAGAACAGCAGGAAGCGTGCCCCCACAATGCCGAGGCCCAAGCCTATAAGCGGCGACGGCAGCACCGAATGGGCCTCAGGCGTGGCTTCGCGCTGACTATAGAGAATGAGCAGGGCCGCCCCTATGAGCAGGAGGCCTGTCACCACCTCGCTTTTCAGTTCCGCATCGCGAAACACGAAGCGCTGGGCAAGCAGAGCAAGCAGGAAGCCTACCATAACCATGCCATAGGCTTTGGCGGTGATAGCCATCGACATCATCATACCCACGGCCACGGTAATGAGCATCATGTTGAGCATGAGGGGCATCCCATTGACCAGGAAAAAGCGATCGAGACTCATCAGATGCAACTTATCTTCAGGCACACGGAAGGGGAAGTTGATGAAAAACACCAGCACCACTGCCAGCAGGCAGCCTACGACCGACATGAAGAACACGTTAAGAGCCGCCTGGTGGTCGTCACAGGCTTCGGCAGCCACATGAATCGGGCAGATGAACCACGACAACTGCATGAGCAGCAGTGCCAGCATAGGCCCCAGTGAAAGGGCAAAACGGCCGAACCAGGTAGCAGAATGGTTAGCCTCCGTGCGCTGATGCGACTCACAGGTGTCGATAATCAGGGTAGAAGTAAGCACCATCTGTGCCAGACCGAAAGCAGCCCCCTGCACCACACGCCAGACAATGATAACAGCAGGCAAACGGAAAGCAGGAACAGGGAAAAGTGGCAAGGCCATCGTCAGTGCCAGAAAAAGGACACTGGTCATAAACACGATATTACGGCGATAATGCTGTACCAGAAACGAGCAAAACGGGCCCGGCAGAAACAGTCCCAGGGCAAAGGCACCCATGGCAAGACCAACAAATGTGTCGTCCATAGAAACGGTAGCCCTCAGCCATACAGGCAACGACGGAATCAGCATAGTGACCGACATGGACAATAGCAAGTTGGCTATTGCCATGAGCCAGAACTCCCTGTGCCACAAGTGTATATGTACGGCAGTATTCTGAGTGTTCACAATACTATTAATTAATAAGATTCACTTTCATTGGGAAAGTCGCCACTCTTCACATCAGTGATATAATTGCCAATGGCATCGGTCATCACCGTGTTCAGGTCAGCATAACGGCGCAAGAAACGTGGCGAGAAGCCCTGTGTCATGCCCAGCATGTCGGCCACCACAAGTATCTGTCCGTCACAATGGTTGCCTGCGCCAATGCCAATGGTAGGCACGTCTATTTCGCGGGTCACCTGTTCTGCCAGTGCAGCAGGCACTTTCTCGAGCGTTACGGCAAAACAGCCTGCTTCACTCAATGCCTTGGCATCGCCCAGCAATTTCTGTGCCTCTTTCTCCTCTTTGGCTCGCACGGCATAAGTACCAAACTTATTGATGCTCTGAGGCGTGAGTCCCAGATGTGCCATCACGGGGATACCAGCGTCGAGAATAGCCTTCACGGTATCGAGAATCTCCACGCCGCCCTCCATCTTCACAGCGTCGCAGCCACTCTCTTTCATGATGCGGATAGCATTGACCACACCATCGTGCACACCAGTCTGATAGGAGCCGAAAGGCATGTCGCACACCACCAAGGCGCGCTTCACACCGTTTACCACCGCACGGGCATGATAAATCATCTGGTCGACCGTCATGGGTAGCGTAGTAGCATTGCCCACCATCACATTTGAGGCTGAGTCGCCTATCAGTATGCCGTCGATGCCAGCCCGGTCAACGATGCCAGCCATCGTAAAATCATAGGAAGTGAGCATGGAAATTTTCTCACCTTTCTGCTTCATTTCAATAAAGCGATGGGTAGTTACCTTGCGCTCATCACTTACTAAATATCCTGCCATATTTTGTTTAACTTTTGAAAATTAATATCCTGATAATCAACCATCTGCATATCCGATAGCGGCTCTATATCTTCTTTCTTGTTGGTAGTGGCCAAGCCTATGACAAACATGCCGGCAGCACGCCCCGACTTCAGTCCGTTGAAACTGTCTTCCAGCACCACGCACTCCTGAGGACTCACACCAAAACGCGCCGCACCGCGCAGATAGCAGTCGGGCGACGGCTTGCTCTCGGCAAAATCCTCGCTGGTGAGGATCGCATCAAAAAGACTCTTGAACTCCGGATGCGCACGAAACACGCTCTGCATCTTTGGCTGGTTGCTGCTGGTCACCACTGCCGTCTTCACGCCATTGCGATGCAAGTCGGCAATAAAGTCTTCCAGACCTTTAATATACGTATAATCCATCCGGGCCTCAAAGTCGTTAAGTCGTTGTGTCACCGCCTCACGCTCTTGCACCAGTGAGCCATTCCACCATTTATCGTAAATCTGGTCAAGCGTAGAGCCCTTTATTTCATGCTCCAGCCCAGGGTGCTCAGGATGGTATAACCGGCATTGGCTGCCCCAGAACACTGTGTATTGCGGTTCGGTGTCGAACACCACGCCGTCGAGGTCAAACAAAGCCGCTTTTAGTACTTTCATTCTCTGCTTCTTTAAAAATCGGGTGCAAAGGTAGTGCAAACCGAGCGAAAAACCAAATGTTTTTGGATTTTTCCGAGGTGCAGCCTACCTAAGACCGATAGGTCAAAGGTACGAATAAGTGAGTGAAAAGCGAATTTATTCAAGCGGACCATTGATAATTCATAATTATTTTCTATCTTTGCAGCATGAAACTGATAGAGAAGTATTTCCCCACACTTACCGACGAACAGCACAAGCAGTTTGCTGCCCTTGATGCGCTGTATCATGAATGGAACGAGAAAATCAATGTCATCTCCCGCAAGGATATTGACAACCTGTATGAGCACCATGTACTCCACTCGCTGGGCATTGCCCGCTTCATCAAGTTCAGACCCCAGACCCATGTGCTCGACTTCGGCACAGGCGGTGGTTTCCCCGGCATTCCCCTGGCCATCATGTTTCCCGAATGCCAGTTCAAACTGATTGACGGGACGGGCAAGAAGATTCGCGTGGCCCAGGAGGTATGCCATGCCATCGGCCTGACCAACTGCCAGCCCGAGCACCTGCGCGGCGAGGACGAGAAGGGCAAATACGACTTTGTGGTGAGCCGTGCCGTGATGCCATTGCCCGACCTGATGAAGATTGTGCGCAAAAACATCTCCAATGAGCAGCGCAATGCCATGCCCAACGGAGTCATCTGTCTGAAAGGCGGCGATCTTCAGGGCGAAACCCAGCCCTTCCGCCACATAGCCATGAGTGCCGAACTGTCTGATTACTTCGCCGAAGAATGGTTCAAGGCCAAGCATGTGCTTTATGTTCCCGTAGGAAAAAGATAAAAGTCAAAAGGAGCGATGCTGAACATTAAGACTTTCCAGGTAAATCCGCTGCAGGAGAACTGCTATATTGTGAGCGATGAGAGCGGCGAGTGCGTCATCATTGACTGCGGTGCATATTACGATACAGAGCGCGAGGCCGTGGCCAACCATATCCGCCAGCATCATCTCAGCCCTGTTCATCTGTTGTGCACACATGGTCATTTCGACCACACCTTCGGCAACGACACCATCTATGCGCTGTTTGGTCTGATGCCAGAGATACATGCTGCCGATGCCCCATTTATTGAGAATCTTTCAGATCAATGTGCGGCCATGAACATAGGCATGAGTTACGACCGTCCGTCGCCGCCCATAGGCCACCTGCTGAGCGACGGCGATGACATCGGCTTCGGCAGCCATACGCTGAGGGTCATCCACACACCCGGTCATTCGCCAGGCGGTGTGCTGTTTTATTGCGAAACCGAGCATGTTGTATTTACGGGCGACACCCTGTTCCGCATGAGTGTGGGACGCACCGACCTGCCTGGCGGCTCCTGGCCACAACTCATGAAGAGCCTGCACGACAAGGTGGCCCCGCTGCCCGCCGATACCATTGCCTACCCCGGTCATGGTCCTGCCACCCGCATAGGCGATGAAACCACCATGAACCCATATTTTACGCTTCGCCAGTGAATTGTGAATTACGAATTATGAATTACGAATTACGATTTGTGAATTGTGAATTGTGAATTGTTAATTGTTAATTGTTAATTGTGAATTGTGAATCACTCAAATTTTTCTCTTTTCACTTTTCACTTTTACCTTTTTTTATTACCTTTGCACCCAAATTGCAATAAAACCACAAAAAGATGATACTCGAAAAGATAAATGAACTGCTTCTGCAGGCCGACACGCTGGAGGCGAAAAACGCCGAGGAAGTAGAGCAACTGCGACTGAAATACCTGAGCAAGAAGGGCTTGATTACCGAGTTGATGAACGACTTCCGTTCCGTTCCCGCAGAGCAGAAGAAAGAGGTGGGCATGAAGATAAACGAACTGAAGCAGCGCTTCACCGACCGCATCAACCTGCTGCGCGAAGAGACGATGACCCAGGAGAGCGGCGACGACAGCGTTGACCTGACGCGCACCCCCTATCCCGTTGCCATGGGCACGCGCCATCCGCTCACCATCGTAACCAACGAGATTATCGACATTTTCAGCCGCATGGGCTTCGTGCTGGCCGACGGTCCTGAGGTAGAAGACGACCTGCACGTGTTTACGAAGATGAACTTTGCCGCCGACCACCCTGCCCGCGACATGCAAGACACCTTCTTCGTATCGCAGCATCCTGATGATGTGACGAAGAACATCCTGTTGCGCTCGCACACCAGCAGCGTACAAGCCCGTGTGATGGAGCACATGCACACCGACGACGGCAAACTCACGGCCCCCATCCGCGTCATCTGCCCCGGGCGCGTCTATCGCAACGAGGCCATCACAGCCCGTGCCCACTGTTTCTTCCATCAGGTAGAGGGCCTGTATATAGACAAGGACGTATCGTTTACTGACCTGAAGCAGGTGTTGCTGTCGTTTGCCCGCGAGATGTTCGGAGCCGACACCAAGATACGCCTGCGCCCCTCATACTTCCCCTTCACAGAGCCCAGTGCCGAGATGGACATTTCATGCTTCATCTGTGGCGGCGAGGGCTGTGGTTTCTGCAAGCACACCGGCTGGGTAGAGATTCTGGGCTGCGGCATGGTCGACCCCAACGTGCTGGAGCAGTGCGGCATCGACTCGAGCATCTACAGCGGCTATGCCTTCGGCATGGGTGTGGAGCGCATCACGAACCTGAAATACCGCGTTTCCGACCTCCGTATGTTCTCGGAGAACGACACCCGCTTCCTGCGCGAGTTTGAGTCAGCCAACTAAAAAGGGAAAAGGGAATAGTGAAAAGTGAAAAATTTGCTTCCGCTATAAAAGGGAAAAGGGAATAGTGAAAAGTGAAAAATTTGCTTCCGCTATAAAAAGGGAAAAGGGAATAGTGAAAATGAAAAATTTGCTTCCGCTATAAAAAGGGAAAAGGAAATAGTGAAAAGTGAAAAATTTGCTTCCGCTATAAAAAGGAAAAGGGAATAGTGAAAATGAAAAGTGAAGACTGAACGTCTTTGGAACAGCAATTATATAAAGGTGATGACGGCGAACTTCTCGCTGTTCTTCGCCTTTTATTTATTGACACCCCTGCTACCGCTTTACCTGCACGACCGCTTTGATGCCGGCAAGGATATGATAGGCCTGGTGCTGTCGGGCTATACCATCACCGCCCTTATCTTCCGTCCGTTCAGTGGCTATGTGGTCGACGCCTTTCCACGCAAGCAAGTGCTCCTGCTGTCGTTCACGGCATTCGCCATCTTCTTTGCAGGCTATCTGGCTGCCTCCACCCTACTCATGTTCACCATCGTTCGTACACTCCACGGCGGACCTTTCGGTGCACTCACGGTGGCCAACTCAACCATGGCCATCGATGTGCTGCCCGCCAGCCGGCGCAACGAGGGCATAGGCTACTATGGCCTGAGCAACAACCTGGCCATGGCCTTGGCTCCCACCATCGGCATCTTCGTCTATCACCACACACAAAGTTTTGAACTTCTGTTCTGGCTGGCACTTATCGTGGCTGTGGCAGGACTGCTCACCGATGCCAGCATAAAGACCAAAGCCGAGAGCAGCCAGCAGACAGGCTGTAACAACGAGACGAAACGACAGAAACTATCCCTTGACCGTTTCTTTCTCACGCGTGGATGGCTGCTGGGCGTAAACATGGTGGCTTTCGGCTTCTGCTTCGGTGTGCTGAGCAACTATCTGGCCATCTACAGCAAGGAGACGATGGGCATCACCGGCGGCACGGGCACCTATTTCATGCTGTGCTCCGTGGGGCTCATCCTGTCGCGTCTGCAGGGCGGCAAGGCACTGCGCCAGGGCCGTCTCACCTTCAATGCCGCGTCAGGCATGGTCATCTCCCTCGTGGGCTACACCTTATTTATATTAATGCCCACCCTCTCTCAATTATCAATTATCAATTCTCAATTATCCATTGCCTTGGGCTACTACGGTTCGGCCCTGCTCATAGGCCTGGGCAACGGCCACATGTGGCCAGCCTTTCAGAACATGATGGTCAGCATGGCGCACCACAACGAGCGTGGCACAGCCAACTCCACCATACTGGTGTCGTGGGATATTGGAATGGGACTGGGAATATTGCTGGGAGGCATCGTAGCCGAGCATCTGGGCTATGCGGCAGCCTTCTGGTGCGTGGCGGCTGTCAATGGCTGTGGTGTGGCCCTGTTCTTCAGCCGCACACGCAGGTTCTTCCTTCGCCGCCGGCTGGCATAACACCCTTACGCCGTCAGGTTGATGAGATGCTCCAGCCTGATGCTGCGCGAATCGTTGAGATAGCGGCTGCGCAGGGCTATGGCCTTCTGCCACTCGCTGCCAAGCATGTCGGCCACAGGTAAGTCCAGTTGCCAGCGTCCCTGAGCCTCCAGGCGGTCAACCATGACGCCCAGGTTCAGGTTGTCGAGGCTCTCGGCAGGCACAAACTTCGATGCCTCGCCCTTCTCGTCGCTCGACACCTCAATGAGCAGGCCTGCCTCCATCAGTTTGTAGAGCAGGTCGTTGACAATGCGTATGGGCAGGCCCGTCCTGCTCCGCAGGTCATCGGCCGTGAGCGCACTCTTTCCCTCGGCAAAGCGACTGCACACATGCGACATGAGCAGCGCCGCGAGCATCAGTTGATAGCGGTGGCTGATGTCGTCGGTCTTCGCGTCATAGTCATAATAGTCCAGATTCTGCGAGGTATAGGTCAGTTCGGCCCCGAACAGACAGATGGTCCACGAAATCTGCACCCAAAGCATAAACAGGGGCAGCGCGGCAAACGACCCGTAGATGGCGTTGTAGCCCGTAACCCATATCTGCGAATGGATGTAGAAGAACTGTACCAACTGCATGGCAATGCCCGCGAGGATGCCTGGCACAATGGCGTTCTTCACCTTCACGTGGGTGTTGGGCATGAAGACATAGAGGCCAATGAACATGAGCGACATGAGAATATAGGGCGACAGGTCAATCAACCCCTTCACGGCCCATCCCAGCAACTGGAAGCCCGCCATAGAGTCGGCCATGGTGGCCAGGAAGAGGCTGATGCCAGACGAGATGACGATGAGGATGGGAAAGAGGAAGAACATGGCCAGATAGTCGGTAATGGTGCGGAAGATGCTTCTTTTCTTCTTCACCTGCCATATCTCGTTGAAGGTCACCTCAATGTTGTTCACCAGCATCATCACCGTGTAGAGCATGAAGATAAGGCCCACGCCAAGGAAGATGCCGCTCTTGGTGTGCACCAGATAACTGTTGACGAAGCCGATGATTACCTCCGACACCTGCGGCTGCGACGAGAAGGCATCGCGAAACCACACCTCAATATACTTATTGTAGCCGAAGCCACGGGCAATGGCAAACACCACGGCCAGGATGGGCACGATGGCCAGCAGTGTGGAATAGGTCAGCGCCGAGGCCTGGTTCACCACGCGCTTGGTGGTAAAGAAGCGGATGGTCAGCATGGCCGTCTTCAGCACCATATAGCAGATGCGCTTCACGGCAGGCAAGTCACTCTCCTTTGCCCGCCAGATATCCACCTGCAAAAACCGTATCAGACCCTTTAACATTGAACATTGAACATTGATCATTGATCATTGAACTCTAACCACTAACCTCTCGCTCGGCTTTCTAGCGACCAAAGGTCGAGCAGCCGCTTGGCTCGTCCAAGAACCTCTAACCTCTAACCACTAAAAAAAAGAA
The DNA here is from genome assembly GCA_946183985.1 of uncultured Prevotella sp. Classification (GTDB taxonomy): domain Bacteria; phylum Bacteroidota; class Bacteroidia; order Bacteroidales; family Bacteroidaceae; genus Prevotella. Next base: position 574 of record CAMHDT010000033.1, on the reverse strand, counting down.
GCACTGCCCCTGTAAGCCGGGTTCTGTGCCGGCATTGCTGCCGGTGCCTGCCATTTATCTACTACGCATGTCACCATGCGTCTCTAGCGTTCTACCCTCCACCGCATCCCCCGAAGAGAAACTCGGGCGGACAGCCCTCACATGTCGATGGTATACATGAACTTGCAGCCTCCAGCGGGAACAGCCCGGCGATCGCCCGCCGGCTGGTGGTCTCTTACACCACCTTCTCACCCTCACCCTTGCGGGCAGTTATTTTCTTCTTCCCTCACCAGCCGTCGCCGACTGCTTCCATTTTCAGAAGTGGAGTGTCCTGTGCTGCCCGGACTTTCCTCTCGCCTCCCCTTTCAGAGACGCCAGCGGCAAGCCGGGGCAGTGCTTCAAGGTGCAAAGGTAGTGCAAACCGAGCAAAATGCAAAATAAAAACCCTTTTATTTTCATTTTCGAGGTGCAGCCTACCTAAGAACGAAGTTCAAAGGTACAAAATAATTGATAATTCCATTTCCATCGGAATATGCCGTCATGGTTCAAAGGAGGCCGTATCGGACTTCAATGGAACCTGTTTCGGACTTCAATG
>CAMHDT010000032.1 GCA_946183985.1 uncultured Prevotella sp. | reverse complement strand
CCAGAACAGCCCGCAGACTGCACCATCAGCCTCAACAACACGTTCTTTGGCGTGAGTTGGAGTGGTACAAGACCCAACAATGCTGAGACAACCATCTCTGGTACTGAGAATGGTATCACCATTACCTACTCGCTTGGTTCCAGTGCTAATATGTTCTGCAACAACGAACATATCCGCATGTATGGCGGCAACGAACTGAAGGTAGAGTCTAGCAGCAGCGAAATGGTTAAACTGGAGTTCGTCACCATCGACAGCAGTAAGAAACTCCTGCTTGTGAATGGTGGAGGCTCAGTAGAGGGCTATACATGGACTGGCAAGACAAACAGCGTGACCTTCAGTTCAGAGTCTAACCATATCAAGATGAGTTCCGTGAAGGTATCCTTGGCCGCAAATGAAGTTACAGGCATCCAAGACATTAAACTGTCAACGGTAAACAGTCAACTCATCTACGACCTGCAGGGTCGCCGCGTAAAGAACCCCGTAAGGGGCCTTTATATCATCAATGGCCGAAAGGTGATTATTAAATAAATGAACGATAAAACCCGCGATTTCATTGAGAAAAACCTCGATGCCGACATACGTCAACTGGCTCTGAAAGGCTGTCGCGACCAAGAGGTGGACATGGAGTTGGCGATTCGCCAGATAGCGGGATGGCAGACAGCCCGTCGCAAGTTGCCCTCATGGGCGGCTCGTGACGGGCTGCTTTATCCGCCTCATCTCAACATGGAGCAGTGCTCGAGCGAAGCCACAGCCCGCTATAAGGCTGACATCTGCCGCCGCCTGCTATCAGAGAAAAGCCTAGACAGCCATACTGCCCTCATCGACCTCACTGGCGGTTTCGGTGTAGACTTCGCCTTCATGAGCGAAGCCTTCAACGAAGGCACCTACGTGGAGCGCGACAGCAGCCTCTTTGCCATTGCATCGGCCAACATGGGAATTCTCTGTCCACAGGCACACTGCATCAATGACGATGCCATTGACACCCTGCATCGGCTTGACCAGGCCACGATGCTGTTTCTGGACCCTGCACGGCGCGACGACCACGGCGCACGCACCTATGGCATCAGCGACTGCACGCCTAATGTATTGGAACTCAAAGACGAACTGCTACAGAAGGCCGATGTTGTGATGCTCAAACTCTCGCCCATGCTCGACTGGCGCAAGGCCGTGAGCGACCTGGGGAGCCTATATATAAAAGAGGTGCACATAGTTTCGGTGCATAACGAATGTAAGGAACTGCTCATTGTCATGCAACAGCAACCTGCGGAATCCCTCACCGTATATTGCGTCAATGACGACTCCGTATTTTCATACCACCCATCGCCCATCAGTTCTAATCATAACTTTCATCTCTCATCTTTCATCTTCCTCTACGAGCCCAACGCCTCTATCATGAAGGCTGGCTGCTGGGCCGAAGTGACACAGGCCTTTGGCGTCAGCCCGCTCGCACAGAACAGCCATCTCTTTGTTTCACAAGAGGCAGTGGACGCCTTCCCCGGCCGCCGGTTCCGTATCATACACATGACAACAATGAACAAACAGGAACTCAAGACAGCATTGCAAGGCATTACGCAGGCCAACGTGGCGGTGAGGAACTTCCCCCTGACGGTGGCACAGTTGCGCAAGAAACTGAAACTGGCCGACGGAGGCCACCACTATATCTTTGCCACCACCCTGTCATCGGGTCAACACGTACTCATCATTTGCCAAAAAGCATAAAAATACAGCATTTTTGGCACTTTTCTTCCTGTTTACTCTGTTTTTACAGAAAAAACACTATCTTTGCAGCGAATTCAATTTTTAAACTTTAACATTTATGAAAAAACTGATGACTATGGCATTGCTGGCACTCTGCATGACCGCCAATGCCAACCCTATGACAGAAGATGAGGACAATGCCACAAAGAACGGCGTCGTGCTCGATGAGAAAAGCAACCACGACTGGACCATGCACTTCGCAGTGGGCGTGAACATCCCTGTTGATGCTACCAACGGCTATGAATTTGCCCCTTTCCGCTCATGGGAGTTCGCTTGGACGGTGGCTCAGTACGACTACCATCCCAAAGGTGCCTCGCAGACCTATTCTGTTGGTCTTGGACTGAACTGGCGTTCATACGGTCTGAAAGACAAGGACAGGCTGATGATGGTAAAGGATCCCGCCACCGATGTGATTGGCCTGGACATCTTCCCCAACAATGCCGACAACCGCAGTTCAAACATCCACACTGCCGCCATCACCATGCCGCTGCTGTTCAACCAGCGCATCTGCAAGGACTTCAGCCTCTCGGTTGGCGCACAACTCAACTGGAATGTCTACGGCACACTGGGCAACCACTACGCCCTGGGCGACGACGAGATTGACGTGACCACCAAGGACATCAAGTATCGTCCGTTCACCGTCGATGTGATGGCCATTGCCCACATCCACGGCATTGGCATCTATGGCAAGTATTCGCCCATGAGCGTGCTGAAGAAGAATGCCGGTCCTGAGTTCAAGTCTGTTGCAGTGGGCATCTACTTCTAAAGTGACATCTTTATAGCATAAAAAAATCCGAACCAATGTGATTGGCTCGGATTTTTTATGGAAATCTGTCTGATGCTTAGTCAACTCTCTCCTTGACTTCCACCTGACGGGTCTGGGTCTTCATCACCTTCTTGGTGCTCTGCTTCTCAACCTGCACATCTTCATAGGCTGTTACCTTGAAGGTTCCCTCGCCAGTGACAATGACGCAACGGTTCTTGTCGTTCTCAGCAAACGGCTGGACGGTATCGCCCTTAGAGTCGGTGGTGATGCGCGATGCATCAATGCCATGCTCTTTCACGAGTTTGTTGGTCACGCCCTCAGCACGCTGCTTGGCATACTTTCTGTTGATACTGGGTGTGCCAGTGCCCTTGTCGGCATAGCCGGTAACAGTGAACTTGGCATCTTCGCTGGTCTTCATCAGATCGGCAATATCCTTGATGGCGGCGTCAATGCCTTCAGCCTTGTTGGCATCGCTCTGGGCAATGTTGAAGAACACGGTTTCGTTGATGCTCTTCTTCTCCATCTTCTCCACAGGACGCTTCTCGGTCACGGTGATGGTGGTGGGCTCGTCAACCCATACGGTGTCTACCACATCTACTAACTTTGTGATGTACTTAGGCTCGGCCTTCTTCTGTCCAAAACGCACGTTCAGACCCAGCATGGCGGTAAACATCCAGTCGTCCTTATCGTTGGTCTTCGAGTTGAAACGGTCGTCAAGCGAGTTGGCATTCACTTCGAAAGAAACACCCACAGGCTTCGACATATTGGTCTCCAAACGAAGGCCGGCACGCAGGTTGTGGCTCAGATGATTGTCGTCCCAAGCCAAGGGCACACGATCGGCAGGAAGGTTCAGTGCCTTCAGTTCGTCGTTGTCCCATGCATAGTTCAAGCCAACGCCGCCAAGGAGAATCACATTAAGCGCATGGTTATTGGTCTTGCTGAACAGGTTGGTAAGGTTCAGCATCAGATCGAGATCGGGTGTCACATACTTCCACTTGTAATACTGGTCGAGTGCATCGAAGCCTGCCTTTGACTGCCATGCGTTGACATGCAGACGGGCACCTACCACGGGAGTGAAATAGTGACCAAGGGAGAGCGCCGCCGTGGGAGTAATCAACTTGTCGATAGCGGGATGGTCGGCAGTCAACTGTACACCGCCCTGTGCTTCCACGTAGGTGTATGACTTCCAGTCATTGGTCTGAGCCTGAACAGCACCAGCCACGAGCAGCGCAGCGGCTGCGGTAAAGAATAGTCTTTTGGTTTTCATTACTCTAGAGTTTAATTTTTTATGAATTCATAATCTGTGTGCAAAGATAATAAATTTTCTTGAATTGACAAGAAAAGTTGCTAAAAATAGTTTTTTTCTGCCGTTATATCCTAAAAAATGCTTACCTTTGTACATCCAATTCAATAAGCAAAAGAAAAACATGCCGGCAATAGACATCAAACGCGTAACTGACAAGAAGGGGCTTGACGCCTTCATACAGTTGCATTATGACTTATATCGGGGCAATGCCTACGATGCACCCAACTTATACAGCGACGAACTACACACACTAAGCCGCGATTGCAACCCGGCCTTCGAGTTTTGCGAGGCCGAATATTTCCTGGCCTATCGCGAAGGCAAGGTGGTGGGCCGTGTGGCTGCCATCATCAACCACCGCTACAACGAGCAATGGCAACGCCCCTGCGTGCGCTTCGGATGGCTCGACCTGATTGACGACGAGGAGGTGATGCGCGCCCTGCTCACCGCTGTTGAGGACTATGGACGCCAGAAGGGCATGAAAGAAATTATCGGCCCCCTTGGATTTACCGACATGGATCCAGAAGGCATGCTCATTGGCGGCTTCGACCAACTGGGTACCATGGCTACCCTCTACAACTACGACTACTATCCTCGCCTCATGGAGCACATGGAAGGCTATGAGAAGGACAACGACTATGTGGAGTACAAGGTGTTCGTGCCCGAGAAGGGTATGCCCGAGAAGATGAAGCGCGTGGCCGAACTGACCATGCAGCGCTACAACCTCCATGTCAAGAAACTGAAGAAGGATGAGATTTTCGGCCCGCGACAGTACGGCCACCGTGTGTTCGAGGTTATCAACAAGACCTTCGGCCATCTCTATGGCTACTCGGAGATGTCGGAAAAGCAGATGGACGAATACGTGAACATGTACTTCAAGTACCTTGACTTGGAACTGCTGTGCATCATAGAAGACTGGAACACGCCCGATCACGACTGCGTGGGTGTGGGCATTACCATCCCATCGCTGACCAAGGCACTTCAGAAATGCCGCAACGGGCGCCTGTGGCCCTTTGGCTGGTGGCACCTCATGCGAGCCCTGAAGTTTAAGAAGACCGATGTGGTAGACTGTCTGCTCATCGGCGTGCTGCCCGAATATCGTGCCAAGGGTGCCAACGCCCTGCTCTTCTACGACCTCATCCCCATCTATCAGAAGTACGGCTTCAAGTGGGGCGAGACCCATGTTGAGATGGAGACCAATGGCAAAGTACAGAGCCAGTGGGGCTATTTCGACCACGAGCAGCACAAGCGTCGCAGGTGTTATAAAAAACAACTATAATGGCAGAAGAAAACAACCTCAAAACTGTGGTCGACAGTTCTCCCGTCAATTATAATGACGACAACATCCGAACCCTTACCGGCACGGAGCACATCCGCCTGCGTCCTGGCATGTACATTGGCCGCCTGGGCGACGGCTCGCTGCCCGAAGACGGCATCTACGTGCTGCTGAAGGAGGTTATCGACAACTCTATCGACGAGTTTAAGATGAAGGCTGGCGACCGCATAGAGATCAATGTGGACGACAACCTGCGTGTCTCGGTGCGCGACTACGGCCGCGGCATTCCACAGGGCAAGATGATCGAGGCTGTGAGCGTGCTGAACACTGGCGGCAAATACGACTCGAAAGCGTTCAAGAAAAGCATTGGTCTCAACGGTGTGGGCGTGAAGGCAGTGAACGCGCTGAGCACCCATTTCGAGGTACGCTCCTACCGCGATGGCAAGGTGCGCACTGCCACGTTCGAACAAGGCAAACTCGTCAGCGACAACACGGCTGACACCAAGGATGAAAACGGCACCTATATCTATTTCGAACCCGATGACACGCTGTTCCAGAACTACCGTTTCCACGACGACATCGTAGAGACGATGCTGCGTAACTATACCTATCTGAACACTGGGCTGGCCATTATGTACAACGGCCGCCGCATCCTCTCACGTCACGGTCTGGAGGATCTGCTGAAAGACCGCATGAGTGCCGATGCCCTCTACCCCATCATCCACCTGCAGGGCGAGGATATTGAGATCGCCTTCACCCATGCCAACCAGTATGGCGAGGAGTATTACTCATTCGTCAACGGCCAGCACACCACGCAGGGCGGCACCCACCAGAGTGCCTTCAAGGAGCATATAGCCAAGACCATCAAGGAGTTTTTCCAGAAGAACTTTGAGTATGGCGACATCCGCACGGGCATTGTGGCTGCCATCGCCCTCAACGTTGAGGAACCGATGTTCGAGAGTCAGACAAAGATTAAACTCGGCTCGCTCACCATGGCACCCATGCCCACCACCGTTGATGCCAACCATCCGACTCCGCCCTCCATCAACAAGTATGTGGGCGACTTCATCAAACAAGAGGTGGACAACTACCTGCACAAGAACCCCGACACCGCCGAGGTGATGCTACAGAAGATTCAGGAGAGCGAGAAAGAGCGCAAGGCCATGGCAGGTGTGACGAAACTGGCCCGGGAGCGTGCCAAAAAAGCCAACTTGCACAACCGCAAACTGCGCGATTGTCGCATCCACTACAGCGACGCGAAGAATGACCGCAAGGAAGAGTCAAGCATCTTCATCACCGAGGGAGACTCGGCCAGCGGCAGCATCACAAAGAGCCGCGATGTGAACACGCAGGCTGTGTTTTCCCTCAGGGGCAAACCTCTGAACACATTCGGGCTGACGAAGAAGGTGGTCTATGAAAACGAGGAGTTCAACCTGCTGCAGGCAGCCCTCGACATTGAGGAAGGCATGGACACGCTGCGCTACAACAAGGTTATCGTGGCCACCGATGCCGATGTCGACGGCATGCACATCCGCTTGCTCACCATCACGTTCTTCCTGCAATTCTTCCCCGAACTCATTCGCGAGGGTCATGTCTATGTGCTGCAGACGCCACTTTTCCGCGTTAGAAACCGCCGCACCAAGATTCGCAACAAGGAGGTCATTGCAAAAGAAGATGCCAAGGGTGGTAAAAAAAGCGATTTCATCGTGAAATATTGCTATAGCGAAGACGAGCGGGTGAACGCCATCCGCGATCTGGGACCCGACCCCGAGATTACACGCTTCAAGGGTCTTGGCGAAATCAGTCCAGAGGAGTTTGCCGGCTTCATTGGCCCTGACATCCGCCTGGAGCAGGTCACCCTGCACAAGACCGACCAGGTGCAGAAACTCTTGGAATACTACATGGGCAAGAACACTCCTGAGCGTCAGAACTTCATCATCGACAACCTAGTTATCGAGGAAGACCGTCCGGAAGAGGAATACGATTAAGATATCTACTCATTCGTAACACACACAAGGTCAAGGGGGACTTACTTCTCCTAGGATTTCGATTCTTTCTTTAGTCCCCCAATTACCTTGTTTCCCATGCACTAAGGCCTATGAACGAAGAACTGCTAAAAGTGTCGCTCCGACAGAGAGCCATCTACCTGTCACAGGCAGCATCCCACCACCACACTGTTTCCTACCGCACGCTGGCACTTGTGGCTGAGTGGCGCAAACTGGGATTTGTGCCCTCTGAGCCACTGCTACATGCCGTCGACGCTCTTGACGACGAGGAGCAGCAAGCCATTGTCCACGCCATGAACGAGGTGATGGGCACCGACCTCAACTGGGCCTCGCTGGTGAAAGAGTGGCTCATTCCCACAGGACAGACACCGTGGGACCACTTCATCACGTCCATGGCCAACCTCACTCCCAACCACCTCAGCCTCAAGGGCATCACACTGCCCTGCGGCCACTTCATTCCCGAAGGCACCTTTCCCCTTGAGCGCTACAATGGCTGTCCTTTCTGCGGCACACCGTTCATCACGGCCCACGATGTCAACTACGGCCAAGGCACATCGGTGAAACTGCTCAATCTTTGGGGTGACACCGAGATGCAGGCTTACTATGCCGACCTGCTGCAGTCGCCCGTGCCCCTCGATGCCACCCAGCGGGCCTCACTGGCCACGCTGCTCAGCACCTTTGACCTGCCAACGGACATCAGCGACATTGCCATGAAGGAAACACGCCTCATGGTTATCGATGCACTGGCGAACAACGGGCACGACGACGAGGCAATGAAATGGCTCAACAGCCCAGCCGATGTGTTGCGCTACCTGTGGTACCGCCACACCGGACAGGTGCTGCTCATCAAGCCTGCCACACTGCTGCACACCGAGCGCAAGAACCACCGCCACGAATGCACCACCGAGGCCGACCGCGAGGCTGCCGTAGAGGCAAAGCGTCAGGAACTGAAACTGAAATATCCGCGTCCCTGGTGCCGCCGTGTGGCACGCTGGCTCAACGCCATCGACATGCCCATTAATTCCCAACTCGAGGCCATGCATCCGCAACGCGGCATGTGGGTCAGGTTCATACGCGCCCTGCGACTGGCCGAGTATGCCCACAAGCCAGGCTATGAGCACCTGGCTGCACTCATTGATACCTTCTACAAACAGCAATACACTGTGTGGCAGGGGCACGTGGATACCTGTCGCCGGCAGCACCGACTGACCGAGACACTCGCACTGCTGCAGCAGCGACCAGGACTCTTTGCCCGCTGTCTCTTCTCTACCATGCTCCACTTTGGACCGGATGAGGTTGTCGATGCCTTCCGCCAGATTCTTGACCAAGTGCCGCCACGTCTGCTGCTCAGCCTCAGCGCACAGGCCGAGACATACTTCAACCCAGAAATGATGCGCCTGGCACGCCCGCTGACCGGCATCATGAAAACCATTGGCCCACACCCCCTGCTACAGAACTATAGTGCCGAACAGCACGAAGCCATGCAGCAGGCCGTCAGAAGCCTCTTCATCGAGGCCATGCAGCACCACTTCGAAGCCATGCCTACCACAGAAGGCCACACCACTATCTATATTGACCCGCAACTGTTCAACATACCCATGGCTGTGGGCGACCGCAACAACACCGTGCAAGACACCTCGGCGGCACTGCAGGGCACACGCTTCCCTGTAAAGGGCGACCACGTGCGCCTGTTCCTTCAATGGGGAAAAGGGCTGCCGGCACAGCACCTCGACATGGACCTGAGTTGTCATATCCTCACCGATACCGAGGTCGATGTATGCGCCTACTTCAATCTGCAGACACCAGGAGCACAGCATTCTGGCGACATCCAGCGCATACCCGACATGGTGGGAACGGCCGAATATGTGGAACTCTCGCTGTCGGAACTGCAGAAACGGGGGGCACGGCGCGTGGTCTTCACCAGCAACGCCTATACCAAGGGCGGCCTCTCGCCCAACCTCATGGTAGGATGGATGAGCGCTGACAAGCCTATGACCGTCAACAACGAGACTGGCGTGGCCTACGACCCGTCAACCGTAGACCACATGGTGCGCATCACCGAGGCCAATCTGTCGAAAGGCCTTATCTTCGGCGTGCTCGATGTGACAAAGAAAGAGATTACATGGCTGGAGATTCCGTTTGACGGGCAGACCGTGTTAAGCATCAATCCGCAAACCATAGAAGCCTATCTGCACCGTCTGCAGCAAAAACCCAGCATCGGACAGATGCTCACGCTCATGGCACAAGCACAGCATCTGACTATTGTTGACCTTCCTGATCAGGCCGATGATGCCTATACCCTGCTGTGGGCAGAGAACACGGCGCAGGTGGCTCGCCTGCTGTTAACACCCCTCCCCGCATCAGTTCTTCATGCGTGAGCCACGGACGCGACAGCAACTGGCCGTTCAACTCATAGCGGCCGGCCTTCCCTTCACATGCTTCAATCACGAAAGGCGGTTGCCCTTCGCCGTTAATCGTAATACGGCGAAAGACCGGTGCCCCCAGCACATAACGATCGGTGCCTGGGCAAACAGGATAGAAACCCATGGAGGCAAAAACCTGCCAGGCCGACATCTGACCGGCATCATCGTTGCCAGAGAGTCCACCTGGGGTGTCGTTATACTCTGTATCCAGTATATGGCGCACATGCTGGACTGTCAGTTCCGGTTTACCTGCCAGCGAATAGAGCCACGCCACCTGATGACAGGGCTCGTTGCCGTGCCAGTAGCGGACTGAGGTACGCTCGGCCTTTGAGGCCGCTTGCATTGGCAAGAACATAGAGTCAAGTTTCTGCGTGAACGCCTCTGCACCGCCAAGATAGTCTATCAGCCCTTCCACATCGTGCGGCACATACCATGTGTAGTGGCAGGTGGCACCCTCAGTGATATAGGGCTGGCGGCTCACAAGGTCGCGATTGTTTTCCCACCGGCCGTCGGCATGGCGACCATCGGCATAGCCCGACTGCGGATTAATCACATTGCGCCAGTTGCCACTGCGCTGCATCAGCACCTCATAGTCGGCCTCATGGCCCAAGGCACGGGCCATCTGGGCTACACAGAAGTCATCATAGGCATACTCCAACGTACGACTGGTCTGCTCTTGCGTATGATAGGCATCGGCCACAGGATCTTCCAACGGAATAAACCCATACTTCATATACGACGAAAGAGCCCTGCGCCCCATGCCGTTCTTATAGGCATCGGGAGATGCAGGACTCTCCATGGCATTCTTACGCATGGCCTCATAGGCCGTAGCGGCATCAAAATTACGGATTCCTTTTATATAGGCATCGGCCAGAACCGACGAGCAGTGGTCGCCAATCATGGCCGCCGTATAACTGTTCCAGCAGGGAAAGATGGGCAGCCAGCCGCCTTCTTCATACATGCCCACAAGCGACTGCATCATGTCGGCCGACATCTTCGGGGCAATAATGTTAAGCAATGGGTGCACGGCGCGATAGGTGTCCCACATTGAGAAGTCACCATAACGCATCTGCGCTGTCTGGGATATTCCAGCATTTCCAGCAAACCGTGGATATTTCCCATCCACATCGCTCATCAGACGCGGCAGAAACGACATTCTGTAGAGGGCACCATAGAACTGATTGACACGTGCCGTATCGGCATCTTCCACATCAATGGTATGCAGACGGGTCGTCCACTTGTCTATGTTGGCCTGCATCATCTGCTCGAAACTAGCAGCCTCGGCCTCCAGATTGCGCAGGGCTCCGTCGCATGAGGTAAACGAGGTGGCCATCTGAAAGCACAGGGGAATGCCCTTGTGGCCTTGAAATGTAAGTGCAACGCCCTGATCAAAGGCATGAAAACCCACCATTTCATCGGTATATCTCAGTACCATATGACCGCTGAAACCTGCCCATTGCCCCCATCCCTGATAGATGCGATGCACGGGATTCTGCATATATATCATATGGTGAAGGGTATCAATGTCTATCGTTCCCTGCCCTTCGTCGCTGTTCACCTGCAGCACGATGTGCACCATCTGGTCTTTGTGAGGAGTCACACGCAGCACGGCAGCATGGCTGGCCCCAGTCATTTCGGCCGTAAGGTGCTCCTGACGCAGGTTCACGGCATAGTAGTATGGATGCGACACCTCGTCGGCATGGCTGAAAGGCGTGGCCCGTTCGGCAGCCGTCAGGCGCAGACTTCCACCCAGTGCGGCAAGCGAAAAGGAACCGTAGTCCTGCGTACAGCCGCCCACCAGCCAGTGGCTGGCGCGAAAACCCTGAAAAAGCGAGTCGGTATAGTAATAAGGTGCCACACATTTTTTCTCTGTATCGCGGGTCTGCGGTGTCCAGAAAGTCTGCCCGTTGGGCACCAATACAGCAGGAAGCGTCTGTCCATGCTCCTCACTACCCTTTCCAAAGAGACCGGCAGTGCGGGTGTTGGCCGGTGCCGTGCCCACCATGGTATTGAGACTGGCCAGTTGCTGCACATGCTCCAAGGTATGGATGTGCTGCTGCATATAGGTTTTTACATCGTTCCAACGGTAGCAACCGTTAACCGACGGGATGGGCAACTGCTGCAACCGCTCGTTGTGAAGGAACTGCACCAACACCTCGCCCCCGTCATTTCGGGCAAAGATGATTTGCAGGTTAGCCGCCATGGGCAGCACCTGTTCCATTCCCTGTCCAGGAAGCGACAGTTGCAGGAGTGTCAGCAGTCGGAAGAGTGCTGTGTCGTGGCCAAAGCGCAGGGCAGCGCCGTGACCTCCGGCGGCAATCATCGCATCGGCCCGTTGCTCAATATCACGCCATAGGGGAATGCTCGACCGGGCGGGAATACCGTCGTTGAGCGGCGTGAATCCGTTGATCATGGTCATGCGTTTTGTGTTCGCTGCATGCACAGCCATCATCTCTTCTGGGGTGAACACATCCCAAAGGCTTACTTTCAAAGGAATATCCTGCATGTCGGAAGCAATGGTATGAAGTTCCGACAGCAGTTTAAGGGCATCGACCTGATGCTTCGATGGGTCTTTAAAGAGCGACTGCATGAAGCGTTCCGGCGAGATATTGACCTGTCCACGGGTGCGGGCCGATAGTGCTTTCAGTTCCGGCGACTCATAGTTGATATAGGCCATGAAGGCGGCATCGGTCTCTGGATTGATGTCTTTACAGGGCAGTGCCCTGCAGAAAGAAAGCATGGAAGCACGGCAACGAGGCACGGTGCTGGAACGCGCCACAATGGTGGGATTATCGGCAAAGACCTCTGGATAGTGATGGGCCATACGCCGCGCTATCTGGCGGTGCTGTCGGGCACCGAGTGCCGTGAGTTGTCCGGCATTGCCACGGGCATTGTTCCAAATCTTCTTCAGTCGTTTTCTGACATCAAGACCAAGAGGCGTAAGGTTCTCCACATCGTCGAACTGCCGGTTCACCCATTCATAGCGGGCCTCGTCGGGCAGCCATCGCGAACCGTGACGACCATAGTGGGATATATAAAAGACAGCGAAGCCATCAGGAAAAACGGCTTTCTCCGCCTCTGTCACAGGATAAGCATAATACACGCCACCCGTCTGTTCGGGCGACAATTGCTGACTTTCTGGCAATTGTTGTTGCTGTGCACAGGCCAGAGCAGCCCACAGCAGGCACAGCATCAAAACACTATTTCTTCTCATCTCCAGTAATTTTCCAGTCTATTCCAAGCGGGTTATGACGCATTTCAACCACCAACGGCCACTCGCCGAGGGTGGAAATCCACATTTCCGTACCATCGATATCGGCCCGCACATGGCTCAACGAGTTCTCCTGTGCCACTTGGCGCCATGTGATACCGTCGTAAACAAACATGCCATTGGCCTTCAACTGCGCCATGGCACGGCGCGAGAGAAAAGCAAAGGTGCCTTTAACGCCATGATACACGGTGCCGTCCTTTTGGGGCGTGAGCCAGCAGAAGCCTTCTGCCGACTCAACCTCTTGCCGCGGTATACGATAGATGGTCTGCTTACATGTGACCTGCAACGTGTCAGCCTGCCACTGGAACTGCAACGGCCATGAGCGGAACTGGCGGTTGAGGATGTAGTGGATGGTGGCGTCAAATGCCTGTGGTGCTTCTTCCTGTACTGTTTCAAACACCAGTTCACCGCCTTGCATCAGGTCGCTATGCTCCAAGCGGGCATCGGTCTGGAGACGACCGTTAAAGCGCACACGGCCGAAATCGCAGCCATTGCCCTTGCGGACGACGCTGAGAGTGCGCCCGTTGGCAAGCGCAAAAGTATAAGACGGCAGCAACGGCACATTGAGCAGATAGTAACTATGGCCGGCATTGGGGTAGAGACCCATCATGTGGAAGGCCAGCCACGACGACATGGCCCCGCTGTCATCATTGCCCGGCAGCCCGTCGGGGGTGTCAGAGTAATGGTTTTCCACGATATGGCGCACACGGCTGGTGCTGAGGTCTGGACGCCCAATCCAGTGATAGAGACAAGGTGAGAGGAACGAGGGCTCGTTCTGCACATTATAGTAGCCTTTCTCAAAAAACAAGTCAAGCCGCCGGCGGAAAGCATCAGGCCCGCCGCAGGCCTCCACGAGGCCTTCCACATCATGTGGAATGCTGAGAGAATACTCCTCGCTGGTGGCCTCATAGAAGAACGTGTCCCACCAGGGCAGATACCACGGTGCCACCTTTGTAGTAGGAGTATAGGGAATGGTGGGGCGAAACACCTTGGAATGTCCCCAGGGCACCGAGTCGAGCCACTGGCCATTGGCATCCTTTGGCATGATGAAGCCCCGCATGCCATCGTATTCATAGTTGCTGCGCCACAGGTTGCGCCAGTTGTGCGAACGCTGCTCATAGCGGCTGGCCACATCATGGCGGCCCAGCCCGCGGGCCACCTGCGCTATGCACCAGTCGTTGAAGGCATACTCCACCGTGCGGTTGCCTGCACGTGGTATACCATAAGGTATGTAGCCCAGGCGCTTGTATTCCTCCAGTCCGCCGCGGCCATACTTCTCATGGTCGCTCCCGGGGTCAGCCTCGCCATCCTTCAGCATGGCCTCGAGGGCCAGTTGATAGTCAATGCCTTTCAGGTGCTTGGCATAAGCATCGGCAATGACCACCTCGGCATTCGACCCGCCCTGCGTGCGACCGTTGCAGTCGCCGCTGCGGGCATCGGGCATGTAGCCTTCGTTCTTATATATATTTAATAAGGTGTTGACCATCGCAACCTGCCGCTCCGGACAGAGCAGCGTGAGCAGGGGCGAAGAGGTGCGATAGGTGTCCCAGATGGCATAGTAGTCATCGTAGTATGGTTTGTCTTTCCAGCGTGGATTCTCGCCCGATTTATCCACAGGCATGAGCATGGTGTGGTAGAGGGCGGTATAGAACATGCGCTTCTGCTGCTCCGTACCTTCCGTCTGAACCTTCTGCAACAGCCCGTCCCAGGTGTGGCGCAGATGCTGCAGTTGCTGGTCGAAGCCACGCTGCCCTATGTTCTTGCGGGCCTGACGGGTGCTGACATAGGAAATGCCCACCTTCACGTTGACGAGCGTATCAGAGAAATACAGGATATGATCTTCTGCCGTGAACGGCTTGTCGCTTTGCAGCGTAAAGTAGACGGTATAGGCATCGCCGTTGTTCCAGCCGCCACGCACACAGGAAAAGCCCTTTGCCTCATGGTCAGAGACGACCTCGTAGCCTGCATCCACAAACTGCTGGCGCTCGCGAAGATTGGGAATGGAATCCTTTCCCAGGAAGTGGGTCACATCAACCAGAAGCGCACCTTTGCCGGGATAATGGAAACGGTAATAGGCACAACGTTCGTCGGTGGTGATCTCGGTGCAGATGCCGTTCTCGTAGGTGGTGGCATAATAACCTAGAGCGAAGGTCTCTGCAACACGCCGCTGCACACGCTTGTCGCTGTTTACCAGTTCTCTCTCGTCACTATCCAGACAGGGCTGAATGAGGATGTTGCCATACTTCTGTCCGCCACCTGTGCCGCTCACATGGGTCTGCGAGAAGCCCATCACAGGCTCTGGCAGGGGAGCCCACCCTGCATTGGGCATCGTGGCTGCCGAAGCGCCGCAGTCAGGTCCTGGCTTTACCATGCCGAAGGGCATGGACGGTCCGGGGAAGGTGCGCCCCACCCCCACACTGCCAATACGCGGGTCAACGTATGGCCACACCTGAGCCACCATGCTCACGGAAACGAAAAACAGACTTAGGGTCAGAGAAAAGGTTTTTATCTTCATGTTGCAAAGATAGCACAAATCATGCAAAACACCAAACAATTTACGATTTATCCTTTCTCTCATTGCCAGCCAATATACATAAAAAACGAGGGTGTGTCAAAAAACAAAAATCTTCAAAAATCTTTCAAAAATAAGCCATTCGATAGCCATTTTTGCTAGATTTTTGAAGATTTTTGTTAGTTTAATGAGGACTGATGTCTATATTTGACACAGCCAGAATAATAGAGATATTACTATTGTCTTCAAATTAATAGCCAGGATTCTGTACCCAATTCGGATTGAGGTCCATCACAGACTGCTTTATCGGGAAGATACGATGACGCTTGTCGAAACTTGCGTCGGGGAAGTTAGCATAGTGGGGGAAGAACTCATCCTCGTAGTGTCCGAAACGGATCATGTCGTTACGGCGCCAGTTCTCGTCGAAGAACTCACGTCCGCGCTCGTCGTAAATCTCATCGAGCGTAGGCTCGGCAGAAATTGTGGGAGCGCCGGCATAGGTGCGAATCTGGTTGAAGAGATCTTTAGCACCGCTCTGTCCGATGCGGGTGAGTGCCTCAGCCTTGGTGAGCAGAATGTCGGCAAAACGGAAGATTGGCAGGTCGTTAGACTGGTTACGACCGTTGTTGTAATCCTGAGGCACGATGAACCACTTGATGGAGTGTGCACCCTGCTGGAAGGCATTGTCGTCGTTGCCCACATCGAGGGTGTTGTCCTGCTTGATGAGGGTAATGTCGGTGGTGAAGTGCACCTGCTTGCCATTATACATGAACGGCTCGGTGGTGGGCCTCAAAGTCTTCGGGTCGCGGATGTAGACATCGCCCTGCAGGATGCAGAGGTTGCGGATGTCGCCCTCGAGGCAGAAGAGTTTGGCAAACTCAGGTGTGACCACCATGTTGCCACCGAACGACTGTGTGAACTTCTCAGTTGAGCCATAGACATTGGGCAGCATGCCCTTCAACTGCTTGAACGAGCGGGGACGAGCATACTGCATGCCCTGCAGGTTGATGGCATCGTATGGCATGGCATAGATGAAGTCTTCCACCTTCCAACTGTTGTCATAAGAGAACTTATGCAGATAGTCTACGGAGCCGAGGTTGAATTTGCCGCTGTTGATGATGTCGTCGCAAAGTTCGATACATGCGTCGAGTTTGGGGTTAGTAGCGGTGGCGGCGTCGTACTGGTCAACCGACTCAGCGGTGTAGACAGCCCAGTTGATGTAGATTTTTATCAGCAGGGCCTCAGCCATCCACTTCGTTGGCTTGCCGTAGGTGTTCTCCGTCACATCCTCAGTGAGGGCAGGGATAATGTCGAGAAGTTCGCTTTCCAGCCACTCTGCCACCTCCTTGCGCGGTGCACGCACAATCTCCTCGCCTTCCTTGGTCACATGGTCCAGAATGGGGGTGTCACCGAAGCAGTCCATCAGAATCCAGGTGAAATAGGCGCGCATGGCACGTGCCGGTGCCGTCATCTGTGTAGAGGCACCATCGCCCAGTTCCTCGAGAATGACATTGGCCTTGGTAATGCCAGATGTTACACCGTATTCACCGTCATACCAGTCGAGCGAAGCGTCTTCAGGCGAACTGCAATGCAGGGCCTGATGGGCATAGGTACCACTGTCGTAGTAGCCGCCATCGAAGGAAAGGCCTGTAAACTCATCAGAAGCAAGGCACTGTGCTTCCATATAACGGCGTCCCAGTGTTCCTGCCAGGTGGAAATAGACATCGCTCATCTTTGCCTCCACCACAATCATGGGATCAACGCCAGAATTCGTACTTGGATCCTCCGTATACTGAGATTCCGGAGCGAGTTCCAAGTCTGTACAACTGCTAAGTGCTATAGCAAATAAGCCTGTTGCAAGAAATATCTTATTCAGTTTCATATTCTTGTAATCTTTTAAATGATTTTACTTTACGGTCACGATAGCAATGCGGTTAGCATGATTGGTGTCAGCACCCTTGGCAACAATGCGTGTCACGTTCACGCCCTTGTCCTGCAGATACTTGGCAACGGCATCGGCACGCTTCTGCGAGAGTTCCTGATTGGCATCGCTGCTGCCTTCAGGTGAAGCGTAAGCCACAACCTCAACGTTAGCACCCTTCTGGATGCCGTCGAGTTCGCTGGTGCTTCCAATCTCGGCAGAGTTCACGGGGAATGTCACAACATATGTGCTCTGAACGAAAGTCTCCTTGCCAGGAACTTCCTTCACCACTTCCTTCACTACTTCCTTCACCACGGGAACTTCCTTGATGACCTCTCTGTCGACATACTGTGTAGCGGTAGCCTTCTTGGCCTTGCCGCCACCGAAGTTAACCTTTACGCCAACCATGAAGGTGCGAGTGTGGGGATAGCGGCTCCAGCGATAGTCGATGCCGGGGTCGATGCCACCCATGTTCACCTCGGGGTCGAGACCCTTATAGCCAGTGATGGTGAGCAGGTTGTTGGCCGTACCATAGACGGTGAGGTCCTTGATCCAGTCGTTGAAGCAGTCCTTGAAGGTGTAACTCAGCGAGAGTGACTGCAGACGTACATAAGAGCCGTTTTCAATCCAGCGGTCAGAGGGCAGCGAGCCAGAAGCGTCGCCAGCAGGGAAGGTGAGGAACTCCTTCAGCACGTTCTTACCGTCGGAGAACATCTGTGCACTGTTGTAGTGAGCACGCGGGCTGTTGTAGACATCGTTGCCGAACACGCCAGTGATGAAGGCGTTCAGACTCCAGTTCTTATAGGTCAGCGTGTTGTTCCAGCCTGCGTTGAGTTTAGGCTGAGCGCAACCGGTGATGCTACGGTCTTTCAGCGAGGGGTTGTTGGTGGTCTCGCCTGTGCGGTTGCCGTTCTCGTCGAGCACATAGTATTCCGAGCGTCCGTTCACGGTGCCGGCATACTGATAGGTGTAGAACGTACCGAGCGACTCGCCCTCCATGATGTTCTGTGTCCAGCCAGCGGACGACACACCCGACACCATGGGATCGCCCTGAGTAAGGGTCGTGGTGTGGAACTTGTCGTTCTGCATCTTGTCCACAGTGTTCTTGTTGTGCGACAGGTTGATGGTGGTCATCCAGTTGAAGTCCTTGGTGCGGATAGCGTCGATGTTCAGGGTCAGTTCAATACCCTTGTTGGTCATCTCGCCCACGTTGGCACGAGTCTGATCGTAGATGTAGTAGCCTTCCATGGTTGACACGCGATAATCCCAGATAAGGTCCTTGGTCTTCTTGTGATAGACCTCAACAGTACCGTTGATGCGGTTCTTCAGGAAGCCGAAGTCGAGACCGATGTTCAACATGCCCGTAGACTCCCACTTCAGGTCGGGGT
>CAMHDT010000031.1 GCA_946183985.1 uncultured Prevotella sp. | reverse complement strand
GATTCTTGCGTCCCAGCCGTTTGCCAATAGATTAGAAGTTGCCACCGCGGCGTCCACCGAAGCCGCCACGACCGCCACCGCGTCCACCGAAGCGGCTGCCATCACCGCGTTCGCGGTCGCCGCCTCCCCATCCGCTGCTGCCGCGCCCTCCGAAGACATTGAGGCGATAACTCACGTGCAACATGGCGTATGAGGTGATAGCATTCACCTCTTGGTCGCGCCAGCCGTTGGCGTTGATAGTGCGTGTAAAGTTCGACTGCTGGTTCAGGATGTCATACCACTGTAGCATGATGGTGAGTTTCTTTCCACGTAGGAAACTGTGCGACAGTTGGGCGTTCCACAGCAGTTCGTTGGTGTTGAGCGTAGCGTCGCTATAACCGCGCTTGCTGTAGCAGTGGAAGTCGGTAGAGAGTCTGGTATTCCAAGGGAAGGTGATTTCGGTGTTGCCGCCATAGGAGAAGTTCCAGGTAGAGAGGTTGCGTGATGCCTGCAGACGGTTCTTGGTGTGAGCGTAGGTGGTCTGGACATTGGCTGATACGTAGAGCCACTTGTTTCGGAAACTGAGCGACAGGTCCGGCCTCACGTTGATGCTGTGGGTTATATTGCGTTCGGGCGTGGCCGTACGCTCCAGGTTTACATAACTCACCTGGTGACGGTAACTACCGCTGATGCTGCCGCTGATGTCCCAGCGATTCAGAGTGTCGAGACCCATATTGAACGAGATGCTGCCGTTGGTGCTCCAGTTACCGTTGAAGTTGTCAGGACGGCTGATGCGTCGTCCAGTGTCTTCTTCATAGGTGACAATATTGCCGATAGAGTTGGTGGTACGCTGGAAACTGCCGTTGGAACTGTAACTCCAATGGCGCTGGGCTTTTGGTACAAGGAAACCCAGACTGTCTTCCACGATGGTGGGTTTACGCTGTTTTTGGAAGTTGAAATTTAGATTGGTGGTAAACGAGGGCTTCAGGCCGGGATTGCCCATGGTGACCGACAGAGGATTGGTGTCGTCGTAGATGTCAAGCAACTGTGTGATGGAGGGTTGCGACATATTGCCGCGGAACTGCACTTGCAGGTTGGTCTGCTGGTCGAAGCGGTAACGCAAGTTGAGGGTGGGCGAGAGGTTGACCACCGTACGCACGGTGTCTACCGGGCGTCCCAGATATTGCTGTATGTAGTGTGAACGTTGTGGCTGTATGTTTATGCCTATGTTCATGTTGTATTTCTGGCGGTTCAGCCGTATCTGTACATCTGCATTATGACCATATTCGGTGCGCTCTGAGTAACGGCTCAGATTGGTGGACAACCGCTCCTCGAAGTCATCGGGCAGAAATCCGAAGTCGCGGTAGTCTTCAATGGCCTGCTGGAATTCCAGTTCGCTGATGTCCAGCAGGTCGTAGGTCTGCGGGTCGTTTTTCTGATAGTGATAGTTGAACCGATAGTTCAATTGCAGGAAGATGCCTTCCTGCCCTACCATACGGCGCATGTTACGATTGCCGAAGGGACCGCGTCCGCGTTGAAGCGTGTCCTCTGGCTCCTCTTTTCGTGGGAAGATATAGAGAGGCTCGGTATAGGTACTGCCTAACGAGAAACTGAAGTTGTTGCTCTCTGAAGTGGTGTAGCGGTTCGTCTGGTAGGTGGAGTCCAGTCCTGCCGCATTCTTGCGCTGATAGAGATGTACGCCCGAGAGGTTGGCATTTTGGTTGTCGCCGCTGCTATAGTTGATGTTCCCACTGATGGCTACGTTGCGTCCGTTGCTGTTCAGACGGCGGTAGACCTGCACCTGTGAACTCAGGTTCTTATTGGTTCCATAGCCCAGTGATTTGTTTTGCCGACTGTTCACCACGAGGCTGTCTTTGTTCAGGTCCTGCAGACCTTCGGTGCTCAGCGGGTTGGTGACATAGTCGTAGGGATTGGCATTGAACGAGGCGGAATTAGAGTGGTTTTGGTTGTCGTTGGACGAGAAACTGACATTAGGACGGAACGACAGGGTGGTGAGCGAGTCGATGGTCCATTGCAGATTCATGTTGCCCGTCCAACTGTTATTGCGCGAATAACTCTGGCTCACACTGTTGGAGAACGCACCGCCACGCGTGTTGACGAAACTCTCCGAGCCTGTTCGGTTCCAGTTGTTAGTGTTGTTGTGGTCCCAGGTTACGCGGCCGCTCATCTTCAGTTTGTTCTGTTTCTCATAACTGATGTCGAGTGCGCTGGTCTTTGTGTGCCGCTGGCCGCTGCCATTGCCACGGCCTCGTCCGCCGCGGCCTGAGAAGTTGCGGCCGTTCACGTTATTGGCATTGCCCATAAAGGTGTAGCGCATGGCACCGAAGGGTTTCATGGCCGTAAGGCGGATGCCATAGCGGCGGTCGGTGCCATAGCCTATATCGGGATTTGCCTGTATGCCGTTTCGTGCACTGCGCTTGATGGTGAACTCCAGCACGAAGTCGTCGTTGCCGTCGTCTATGCCCGTCATGCGGCTCAGATCGCTTTTCTCGTCGTAAGCCTTTACTTTGTCGATGACATACGATGGCAGGTTCTTCATTACGGCATCGTTGTTGCCGGTCATGAAGTCACGTCCGTCGAGTTTGAACTTCTTCACTTCCTTACCGTTGATGCTGATTTTTCCATCGTCATCAATCTTAGCACCGGGCAACACTTCTACCAGTGCTTCGATGACCGATCCCTCTGGCACGCGGAAAGCATCGGCGTTATATACCACAGTGTCGTCCTTGATTACCATCTTTGGAATGTTGGCTGTTACTACGGCTTCGCTAATCTCAACGCTGTTCATCTTCATCGCAATGTTGCCCAGCGCAAGGGCTTGGCTGCGGCTCTTTGTTATGCTGCGGTGCTGTTCCTGATAGCCCAGATATGATATTTTCAGTATATGGGGACCTGCGCTTACGTTGTTGAAAACAAAAGCACCACGTTTGTCGGAGAGCGTGCCTCCAACAAATGTGGTGTCGTTTGCATTGTTTTTCTTAAGGGTAATCTTGTAGAGTTGCAGCGTTGCCTTTTCCAGGGGTGTCTTGTTTTCTTCGTCTATGATGTGGCCAGAAATGGCATCGCGCTGTGCACTTGCCTGAAGTGCCAGTAGCATCAGAAGCGAGAGGAGATAGCGTCGGAAGTCCATCGTTCGGTTTTTGGAAATACTTTCCTATATTTGATGGTCACCGTTGCTGATGGTTTAATGCCCCCTATGAAATTGTTTAGAATTGCTCGAGCAACTGTATGCGGCGTTCGGTGCTGGGGTGGGTACTGAACATGCGGTTCAGGCTCTCCATTAGTCCTTGTGCCATGTTTCTCGGGCGGATGATGTACATCTGTGCAATGTCTTCACGCTTGACGCGTCCCAGACCGGGATTGTTGGATATCTTGCGCAGTGCTGAGGCCAAAGCCAGCGGGTTCCCGCACAGTTCGGCACCTCCGGCATCGGCCATGTACTCGCGTTTGCGCGATATGGCAAAGCGCGTGAGCATGGTGAAGAAATAGGCCACGGCAGCGCATATCAGTCCAATGAGCAGCACCACGATGATGGCAGCACCTCCGTTCTTGCCATTGCTGCTGCGCCGTCGGCCTCCGCCGTAGATGAATGTGTTCCACAGAATGCGTGCCGTGAGCGATGTGATGGTCGAGATGATGCCCACAAAGATGATGGAGGTGATGAGCAGTCGCGTGTCGCGGTTGCGTATGTGGGTCAACTCGTGCCCTATCACACCGGCCAGTTCCTCGTCATTGAGGGTGTTGAGCAGGCCGGTGGTCACCGTCACGGCATACGATTTCTCGTCGATGCCGCTGGCGAAGGCGTTGAGTTGCGGGTCGTCTACCACGTTTACCATGGGCATGGGCATGCCGCAGGCCATGGTCAGGTTCTCCACTATATTATATACGCGCGGGTTATCGCGGCGGTTTAACGGCCGTGCGCCCGTGGCATGACGTATCATCGACGCATTGGAAAAATAGGCAATGGCAAACCAGATGCCTACGCCGGCCACCACCCAGGGCAGTGTGAGCAGGAACTCATGGTTCACTGTGTCCATGTCAATGGTTGTGACGGTGTTGCCGTAGGCATCGATATAGCCGCCGCTCGCAGTGTTGATGGCAAACAGAAATACCCACACCATGCCTAGCAGAATGGCGGGAAAACCCAGCAGCAACAAGATGCTGAGCATGTTGTTGCGCCGGATTTGTGTTTGTATGCCTACGTATCTCATTGGGTGTGATGGGGATGATGTAGTGTTAGAACTGTATTTCGGGGGCCTTGTCGTAGGCAGCGCGCTCTTCGCTGGGCACCTCGAACATCATCTCACGCTTGAAACCAAACATACCTGCCAGCAGGTTGCCGGGGAAGGTCTCCACGGCGTTGTTCAGTTCGCGGGTGGCGGTGTTGAAATAGCGGCGAACGGCTGATAATTTGTTCTCAAT
The DNA here is from genome assembly GCA_946183985.1 of uncultured Prevotella sp. GTDB lineage: Bacteria > Bacteroidota > Bacteroidia > Bacteroidales > Bacteroidaceae > Prevotella. The sequence continues at coordinate 14,315 of CAMHDT010000031.1, read as the reverse complement.
ATCGGCAATCTCTTCTTGCAGTTGCAGGAAGTTCTGGTTGGCCTTCAAGTCGGGATAGGCCTCAAGCGACACCTTCAGTCCGGCCAGGGCGCTTGACAGTTGATTTTCTGCGACAATTTTCTGGTCGATGCCAGTGGCCTGCATGGCAGCGGCGCGTGCCTCGGTCACGCGGGTGAGCACTTCCTTCTCATGGCTGGCATAGCCTTTCACGGTGGCCACGAGTTGCGGAATGAGGTCGTGGCGCTGCTTCAGTTGCACGTCAATGTTGGCAAAAGCATTCTCACGATTGTTGCGCAGTTTCACAAAATTGTTGTAGAGGCTGATAGCCCAAAGTGCGATAATCACTACTAAAGCAATGACTACAATGGCGATAATTCCAAATGTTCCCATAATCGTTTAATTAATAATTGAGGTTCGTATTCATCAATTAGACTACAAAGATAGTACCAAATGGTGCAATGGCAGTTGTTTTTTAAGATTTTTTATGTAGAAAAATCAAAATACTTCATACGGCGTAGCACTTTCTCTTGTGGAAACAAACTGGAAATTACCCCAGTTCCACCACGGTGATGCCTGCACCACCAAACTGTACATGCTCGTCGCGGCATGAAATGACATTTGGCACGGTGTGGAGATACTGTCGTATGAGTTGCCGGAGAATGCCGTTGCCAGTGCCGTGGAGGATACGGACACGTGACATGCCTACCAGTATGGCATCGTCAATAAAATAGGTGACGGCGTTGATGGCCTCGTCGCCCCGCATTCCGCGCACATCAAGGTCTTGCCGGAAGTTGAGTTTGCGTGAGTCGATGGCCGCACGGGTGCCGCTCGACAGGTTGCCGTAGGCCCCTACAATCTGTGTGTTGCGTTCTTCGGTCTTGCTCTGCATCTTCGTGTCCTTGGCTGGTTCCAGGCGTTCCAGTCGCAGTTTGGTGCGCATGCCGCCGAAGACGGCGGTGGCCATTTTACCGTCGATGCTCTCAATGGTGCCAATGGTGGTGAGCCCTTTTATGCGCACGGTAGAACCAGGCTGTAGGGGGACGATGGGCTGGGAGAGAGGGGAGGGGCCAGGGTTATTGTCAGACACGGCATTTGGAGCGGTGGAACCGTTCTCTTCTCTCTCTTCTCTCCTCTTGGCCTTTCTTTTTTTCCGTTCTTCTATCTGGCGTATCTTCCGTTCTATCAGTTCATCGTTAGCCTGCGTGTCAATGCTGGCCATTTCCTTTTTGAAGGTCTCCATCTCCTCGCGTATGCGGCGTGTGGCCTCTTTCTCTGCCTGCTGTTCGCGAATCTCGCGGATGGCGTTCTCTATCTTACGGTTGCTCTCACGCAGCAGTTCCTCGGCCTGCTCCTTGGCACGCCGCAGGATGGCCTTACGCTCCTGTTCGATTTCCTCGATGCTGTTCTCATATTTGGCAATGCGCCCTTCCAGCGATTTTTCATGCTGGTGAATGGTCTGTCGCTTACCTTCCCAGTAGCGCTTGTCGCGTACGATGTCCTGCAGGTATTTGTCGCTTTGGATGTAGTCGCGGCCCACGATGTCCGATGCATCGTTGATAACCTCGTCGGGCAGGCCCGTCTTGCGTGCAATCTCAATGGCAAACGACGAGCCTGGCTGACCTATGGACAACTGGAACAGCGCCTGCATCTCATGGCGGTCATAGAGCATGGCACCGTTTACCACACCCTCATGGTTGTCGGCAAAGTGCTTCAGGTTTTGATAGTGCGTGGTGATGACGCCGAACATTTTTTTCTGCCAGAACTGTTTCAGCACGGCCTCGGCAATGGCACCGCCTATCATGGGTTCGGTGCCGCCTCCGAATTCATCGATGAGCAGCAGCGTGTGGCTGTCGCCGTGGCGTATCATCTGCTTCATGTTCATCAGATGCGACGAATAGGTCGACAGGTCATCTTCAATGCTCTGTTCATCGCCAATGTCAATCATGATGTTTCGGAAAATGCCACAAGTGGAGCGCTCGCCCACGGGAATGCTCAGACCGCATTGCAGCATGTATTGCAGTAATCCCACTGTCTTCAGACACACCGACTTGCCGCCGGCGTTGGGTCCGGAGATGATGAGTATTTTCATTTTTAATCTTTCATCTTCCAGTCTTATTTCCAGCGGTACCACCTTCTTGCCTTGCTTCTCGAGCGACATGGCCAATAACGGATGTATGGCGTGGATCCAGTCTATTAAAGGTTTGTCTTCGGTGGTGGGCTCAATGGCTTTCATCATGTTGGCCAGCGATGCCTTGGCCTGTATCAGGTCGATGGCAGCCAGGAAATGATAGGAGTCGAGAATTTCTTTCACGTGTGGGCGTACTTCATCGCTAAACACCGTCAGGATGCGAATCACCTCGCGCCGTTCTTCTGCCTCGAGCGTCCTGACACGATTGTTGGCCTCTACCACCTCGGCCGGCTCGATGAACACCGTCTTGCCCGTGGCGCTCTCATCGTGTACAATGCCGTTTATCTTGCGTTTCAGCCCTGGTGCCACAGGAATCATCAATCGACCGTCGCGCAGGGTGGGGGTGGCATCTTTGTCCACAAGCCCGTCGCGCTGTGCTGAGTGTAATATATTATATAAGGTGCGCGAGATGCTTCCCTCCATCTGCGACAGTTCGTGACGGATGCCTGCCAGCGTCATCGAGGCGCTGTCTTTCACCCTGCCATATTTGTCTATGATAGAATCTATGCGGCGTATCATGGCGGGGAAGGTGGTCACGCCCACCGTAAGACGCTGCAGGGCAGGGTAGTCATATTGTGTGGCAGAGACCGTTTCCTCGTCGTCAGGTTCCTGTCGTTCGCCGTCGTTCAGATAGTCCACGATTTTACAGATGGTGTCGAGCGAGCGTCGCAGGTTGAACACCTCTTCCTCTTCCAGATGTGTGTTGGCCAGACGGATGCGTGCCACCGGCTGTCGCATGTCGAAGAAATACTGCATGGGAAAGTCGTCGGCCGTCTCCTTCAGCCGTCTGAACTCCTTTGTCTGCTGCAGCCATTCGCTTACCTGCCCGTAGTCGTCGCAAAACTCAATGTTGTCCACCATCTCCTTTCCCAAAGGGCAGAGGCACTGCTCTTTGAGCAAGGTTCTTATTTCGTCGAAGCCTATCTTGTGTTCGTAGTTCTTGGGATAAATCATGCTGCAAAATTATGCAAAAAAAACGAGATATATCATCTGACAGTCTAAAAATGTGACATTGTTGACGAAAAACAGCCAAAAAACTGACGGGAAGATGTTATAGATTCGCTTTTTTTATGTACATTTGCAAGCAGAACAATAACAAAACTATATCATCATTTTTAATAATGAAGAAATTGTTGACCCTTATGTTGATGACGTGCTGTGGTGTCTCGCTCTGTGCCCAGACACCTGCCATTCCCCGCGACGAAGCCATTGAGAAGAATGTGGAGCAGACCCTCTCGCGCATGACGCTTGACGAGAAGATCGGTCAGATGCTCGAACTGACACTTGAAGTGTTTGGTACCACCGACAAGACGAAGACACCGCCTGCGTGGATGCTCAATGAGCAGAGTCTTGACAACTGTATTGCTACCTATAAAATCGGATCGGTGCTGAACACCCCTGGCGGCCGTGCCGGTACCCTTGGCGAGTGGCAGCATATCATAAATTCCGTCCAGACATCGTCGATGAAGCATATTGGCATCCCCACGGTGTATGGACTTGACCATAACCACGGGGCCAGTTACACGCAGGGAGCCACTTTCTTTCCGCAGCCCATCAACCTGGGCGCCTCATTTAATACCGATCTGGCGCAGCAGATGGCCGAAGTGGCGGCCTATGAGAGCCGTGCCGGCAACTGCCCATGGGTCTATAACCCCGTGCTCGACCTGGGTCGTGACCCGCGGTGGTCGCGCATCTGGGAGAGTTTCGGCGAGGATGCCATCGTTAATGCCCGCATGGTGGAGGCCGAGATGAAAGGCTATCAGGGCGCCGATCCCAACCATATTGGCCCCTACAACGTGGCTACCAGTGTGAAGCACTATATGTGCTATGGTGCTCCCTTCAGCGGCAAGGACCGCACGCCGGCCTATCTGTCGCCCGCCATGATCCGTGAAAAATATTTCGAGCCCTTCAAATGCGCTATACAGGCCGGTGCCCTGACCATCATGGTCAACTCGTCGAGCATCAACGGTGTGCCCGTCCATGCCAGTTATGAGTATCTCACCAAGTGGCTGAAGGAAGACCTGCAGTGGGACGGCATGATACTGACCGACTGGGCCGACATCAACAACCTCTATACCCGCGAGCGGGTGGCAAAAGACAAGAAAGATGCCATCCGCATAGCCATCAATGCCGGTGTTGACATGTCGATGGAACCCTATAGCACCGACTTCTGCACACTGCTAAAAGAATTGGTGGAGGAAGGCAAGGTGAGCCGCGACCGCATTGACGATGCCGTGCGACGCATCCTTCGCCTGAAGTACCGCCTGGACCTCTTCGACCATCCTAACACTGGTGGTCAGGGCTATGAGAAGTTCGGCTCGGATGAGTTTGCGGCCAAGGCCCTGCAGGCTGCTGAGGAGAGCGAGGTGCTCCTGAAGAACGACGGTGCCATCCTGCCGCTGGCCAAGGGTACAAAGATTCTGCTCACTGGGCCCAATGCCAATCAGATGCGGTGTCTCAACGGCGGCTGGAGTTACACCTGGCAAGGCTCGAAGATAGAGCAGATGGCAGAGCGCTATCATACCATCTATGAGGCGCTGTGCAACAAGTTTGGCAGCGACAACGTGGTGCTGGAGCAGGCCGTGACCTACAAGGAGAACGGACAATACTGGGAGGAGAACAAGCCCCAGTTTGACAAGGCGGTGGCTGCTGCGGCCAATGCCGATGTGATTGTTGCCTGCATTGGTGAGAACAGTTACTGCGAGACGCCCGGCAACCTGACCGACCTGTGGCTGTCGGAGAACCAGCGGTCGCTGGTGAAGACACTGGCCGCCACGGGCAAGCCCATTGTCCTGGTGCTCAACGAGGGGCGTCCGCGCCTCATTGCCGATATTGAACCGTTGGCCAAGGCCGTGGTCGATGTCCTGCTTCCTGGCAATTATGGCGGCGACGCACTGGCCAGCCTGCTGAGTGGCGATGCTAACTTCTCGGCAAAACTGCCCTATACCTATCCCCGTGAAATCAACTCTCTGGCCACCTACGACTATAAGGTGAGCGAGGAGGTGGGCACCATGGACGGCGCCTATAACTACGATGCCAAGGTGTCGCTGCAGTGGCCCTTTGGCTATGGCATGAGTTATACCACCTTTGAATACAGCAACCTGCGGGTAGACAAGATGCAGTTCAAGGCCGACGATATGCTCATGGTGACGGTCGATGTGAAGAACACCGGTCAGCGTGCAGGCAAGGAGGCCGTACTCCTCTATAGCAGCGACCTTGTGGCTTCTGTCGTGCCCGACAACAAGCGTCTGCGACAGTTCACGAAGATTCTGCTGCAGCCCGGCGAACAGCAGACCGTGACCTTCCGCCTGCCAGCCAAGAGCCTGGCCTTCGTGGGTGCCGACGGCCGCTGGCGTCTGGAGGAGGGCGACTTTGTGCTGAAAGTGGGACGGCTGACACAGGGTGTTGTCTGCACGAAGACAAAAGTGTGGGACGAGCCTAATATCTGAACATTGCAACTGAGTTGCACGCTTTTTGCCATACCTTTGCAGTCGTAAAACAAAAGAACGATTGTAAAAGTATGGCAAATTCTGTATATGAACACCGCGGACATTGCTGTGAACACGAGAAGCATGGTCAATGTGGACATCATGAGCATCATCATCATGAACATCATCACCATGAGCATCATGAGCATCATCATCATGAGCATGGCGTGAAGCGCCAGTTGTGGCTCATTGCCGTCACTGCCGTGCTGCTGGTGGCGGCCGTGGCCATAGAACATTTTACAACACTGGCCACATGGCAGTTGCTGCTTGTCTATCTGGTGCCCTATCTGCTCATTGGCCACGATACGCTGAAGGAAGCACTGGAGGGCCTGGCCCACGGCCATGCGTTCAATGAGCATTTTCTCATGTCGGTAGCCACCATCGGCGCACTGGCCATCGGCTTCCTGCCCGGTAGCGAGACCGAGTTTCCCGAGGCCGTCTTTGTGATGCTGTTCTTCCAGGTAGGCGAGTTGTTCGAGGGCTATGCTGAGGGTAAAAGCCGCGAGAGCATTTCACATCTGATGAATATCAGGCCCGATGTGGCACATGTAAGGCTTACACCTGCCTCATCTGGTGGAAGAGATTCTGAGGTGGTGGACATGAGTCCGGAAAAGGTGGAGACCGGCAGTGTGATTGAGGTGCGTCCCGGTGAGAAGGTGCCTTTGGACGGCATCGTGGTGAGTGGCGTGTCGAGTCTTAACACGATGGCGCTGACGGGCGAGAGTGTGCCCCGTGAAGTGACGGAACACGACGAGGTTATCTCGGGTTGCATCAACATGAGTGGTGTGCTGAGGGTACGTACCACCAAGAGTTATGGCGAGAGTACCGTTTCAAAGATTATCAAGTTGGTAGAGGATGCTGGCGAGCATAAGTCGCAGAGTGAGGCCTTCATCACTAAATTCGCCCGTGTCTATACGCCTGCCGTAGTGTTCCTGGCCATCGCCATAGCCATCGTTCCCCCTATTGTAATGGCATTATACAATTCACAATTATCCATTATCCATTATCCATTATCCATTATCCATCATCCATTATCCATTATCCATTATCCATTATTTTCCACCTGGCTCTATCGCGCCTTGATGTTCCTGGTGGTGTCGTGCCCCTGTGCCCTGGTCATCAGCGTGCCCCTCACCTTCTTTGGCGGCATTGGCGGAGCCTCGCGCCGTGGCATTCTCATCAAGGGTGCCAACTATATGGATGTGCTGGCCAAGGTCGATACGGTGGTCTTCGACAAGACGGGCACGCTGACCCACGGTCGCTTTGTGGTAGAGGCCGTGCATCCCGACGCCTGCAACGAGCACGAACTGCTACACCTGGCTGCCCACGTGGAGCACTTCACCACCCATCCCATTGGGGCTGCCCTGCGTGATGCCTTCCCCGACGAGGCTACCGACGGTTGCAGCGTTGCCGATGTGGAAGAGGTGGCAGGCAAGGGCATCCGCGCTACCATCGGTGGGCGTAGCGTGGCTGTGGGTAATACGAAGATGATGGACCTGGTGGGTGCAAGGTGGCATCATTGTGACCACGGTGACGAAGGAACGGTGATTCACGTGGCCATCGATGGTGCCTATGCCGGGCATATCGTGATTAATGACCAAGTGAAAGCCGACAGTGCCGAGGCCATTGCCCGTCTGAAGGCACTGGGCGTCAAAAAGACCGTGATGCTGACGGGCGACCGCGAAGATGTGGCACAGCGGGTGGCCAGCCAACTGGGCCTCGATGAGTATCATGCCGAATTGCTGCCCGCCGACAAGGTAGAAAAACTATCCTCTTACCTCACACCCCTCACCCCTCACCCCTCAAAGATAGCCTTCGTGGGCGACGGCATCAACGATGCGCCTGTGCTGGCCCGTGCCGATGTGGGCATTGCCATGGGCGCACTGGGCAGCGATGCCGCCATCGAGGCCGCCGATGTGGTGCTGATGGACGATCAGGTGTCGAAGATAGCCGTAGCCATTGCCATGGCACGGCGCACGCTGGCCATCGCCCACCAGAACGTGTGGTTTGCCATTGGTGTCAAGGTGGCCGTGCTGGTGTTGGCCGCCCTAGGGCTGGGCACCATGTGGATGGCCGTGTTTGCCGATGTGGGGGTCACCGTGCTTGCCGTGCTGAATGCCATGCGCGCGCTGAGGCGATAGACATTAAATCCTATAATCCTTAGATGGACAACAGACGGAGCATTGGCACGTAGTGCCACTCCTTAGCTCCTAAACTCCTTTGAGTATAATATCCATACGGAATACGCAAACCCTTTCGTTTTTCACTTTTTATCCAAATCGCTTGGCGGTTCGGATTTTTCTTTTTATCTTTGTACCGAGAGTGGGAAGGACCCACTCGACAGAAGAAGTGTTATGCTCCAAACTTGCGGAATGAGAACCTAGGAAATTTTCAACAGGCAAGGCTGATTAAAGCAGGAGGGCAAAACGGCTTCCGCGCATAAATGCGTGGGGCTGTGTCTCCAATTTCTTATTACAGGTTTTCCTAGGACCTCCATCCGGAACTGGCAAAAAGCAGTCCCGCGCTTTTGCTATGTAGGAAGTCGAATAATTCTAACATATAAGGAAATGAAGGGTAGACTATTACATTTAATCATGCTTATCGTCGTAATGACGGCAAAAGCAGGCGAGGTAACTGAACAGCAGGCCTTGAATAAGGCACAACAGTTCTTTAACAGCCATCAGCAAGTGCAGGGCACACGTCGTGCTGCTGCTGTGACAACTACATCGCTCAAGCTGGTGTATGTAGGCACAACGCCAGTTTCCTCTGAAACGGTGAATACTGAACACGCGAATGTTCATACCAGAAGGGCATCAGGAAGTAATGAGTCACCAGTGTCACCGTGCTTCTATGTGTATAACGCTGATGACAACTCTGGGTTCGTCATCATCTCTGCCGACGATGCTGCCGACCCCGTTATCGGCTATAGCTTCTCTGGTGCGTTTGACCCTGACGACATACCCGATGGCCTGCAGTTTATGCTGAACAGGTATGCTAAGCAGATAGCGTCGCTCCGAACTTCTGGAAACAAAGGAGCCAGCAGAAGAGCTCCCGAGGCAGGCAGTATCGTGGTGGATAAGTTGCTGACCACTACGTGGGGACAGGGGTATCCTTACAACTCTAAGGTGCATGGGTTGCCGACTGGATGTGTAAATACCGCTATAGCACAAATTGTCAACTACTACAAATACCCTAACTGCGTAAGGAGAGACAACCAGGACCGCATAACTTTTTATGCTGGATGGTATTATTACCCCAAAATTCCTGTGGAGAGCACAACACATTTGTATGATTACGCTTCGTTCAAAGACCATTATAACGATATCAGCACCATTTCCACCTCAGAGGCTGACAATATAGGCTCTTTCTTCCTCGATATTTCAACAGGCACATATACTACTAGCGGAACAACATCTATGGCAGGCCTTCCTGCTATGGCGGAGTATTATTATGAAATTCTCGGCTATGACCCCTTCGCCTATTTCTATCGGATTGAGAATGCCACACAGTATGAAGATACGGGTCATCAAATCCTCTGTAAGGAGCTTGACAATGGCCGTCCCATCTTTACAGCAAACGGAAGTCATGCCTTTGTTCTTGACGGCTATGCAAACGATGGTAGCTTCCACGTCAACTGGGGATGGAATGGGAATAGCGACGGTTGGTTCAAGATGTACGTGAACAACGACGTGGGGTATTTAGAAGACGGGGCTATAGTCACTTATATTGGCCTTGCTCCTCCTGCTGACAAAATACATCCAGCGGTCAGAGAGTACGTAAAAGAACTTGTAGATTGTGACGTGACGGAGACTCTGGTTCCCGGCTCTCAGCAGACCTTTGAGAGCAAGTTCACGGTTACAAACGTGGAGCATGGCGTTGACAGCGTTGGACTCGCCATTATGGACGGCTCTGAAATAATTAGTTTCATCAGTAAGAGTGTTCCGATAGACACTTATGTTGAATATATGTCCTTTTCCTATTATAAATATGATGCAATGGGTAACCCAGAAGCCGTCAATTATGTGACTGGATATAAAGACTTGAAAGGTATTAAGACCACATTCTATGTGCCCGACAACAATACCTCCGAAGAAATCACCTATCAGCTTGCCATGGTCTATCTCTCCGAAGGCCAGTGGCAGTTACCTAATAAGTATCCGAGTTCCCTTTCCGATACACCAGTCCTCGCAGAGCCACTCACCATCAAGGTTGCACCCAAGGGAGTTTTCAACATGAAGTATGCGGTTGGAACAATGACCAGTGCATCTCTTGCCCCCGAAGAGGAGGACCCATTTGCTTACAAGACAGATACTATTCTCGTGAACGGCAGTTATCATCCGGTTACTACACATACCCTGAGCAACAACAGAAACGTCAAAGTGAAGTTCAACTTGCTAAACGATGAACAGGGAGTACCCTTCCATGGCGATGTAAAGTTTGAGATGGTGCGCCATGAAGACCAGAAGACCGTTTTCTCCACCATCTTGGAGGATGTCTATGTGTCGACCAAACCAGGTATGAACCAAAAAGAGTTTGACCTAACGATAGACAACCTGCCTCCCGGCACTTATTTCCCACGTGCTGAGGGCAAGATATATATTAGGAAGGATGGGGAGCAGACCTTCGAATTGCTGACAGATTACGATAATATTTATTATTCTGGTTTATCTTCTTCTTGGGAAGGCTACAGAATCCTTGATGAAGAAAAAGCAGATGAAATAGCCGCTCCCTACATCACGAAATTCTGGTGGACAGCTGATGACAACAGACCGTGGGACATCAACAATGTTGAATGGGGTGGCCATCCTGAAGGCATTGCCAGTGGGTTTAAGCATTATCTTTATCCGAAGTGCCAAAGTGGTTATAACGTGACGGTGTATAATCCAAGCAGTGAGCCAAAGAGGATAGCCCTGCTCTTCACCAATTTCCCCGGTGCTGATACACTATACCACCCTGCTACTGACACTCTTCAGATAGTAGAGAAGACCCTTGCCCCCAAGGAGTCTTATACTTACACTAATAAGTTTGAGAGCAAAAAGCCAGGCGACCAACTGTACTTGCACGCCGAATATCAAGGCTTACACGAAAAATTGCAGTGGTTTAAACCTGGTGTCTATGAGCTAATGGCCCGTGCTCATTCTGGTAGTGAAGAGGAAGAAGTCTATAAAGGTAAAGCCCATGCGATGTATCTTAGCGATTTAGGAAAGAGTATTCGTAAAAGCCTTCAATATCTTGATCAAGACCGATATGTCAGAGGCGGAGCCTACCGTTTCTATGCAGACACGGTGGAGACAAAGCATTACGAGCAGTTCCCTAACTTCAGGTTTGGCAGTTTCGTTAGCGATTATAGCGATTATACTGACTCATTGGTTGTCAATTACAAAAACGGTTTTTGGTATTCCATTAGTGGTTATGATGAAAGGGAAACACCCGATGTCCACTTTAGTTTCAGTTTCGAAGACGAGTTGGGACGATACATCACTCCTCCTCCAGTCGACTCCACCATCACAGAGATATATGATGCCGGTAAAACCCTTCTCTATACTACGAGAGTACAGAGTTATGGTTCTAAAGATGAAAAGTCCGCAAGGGGAGTGTTTTGGAATGCTTCGTGCAACGTTCCTCGCCCTATGGGTAAATGTTATATGAAGCTCTACTTCAAGGTGCTTGAACATGTATATCCCCTTCTTGGCGACAACGAGTTCATCCCGGTAATGGCATTAGATAGTGTCGGCTTAGATGAATACAAATTTGAATCAGAACCACAAGACAACAAAGTTTTTGTAGCTAACGAAACTTATCATTTCGCTGCTGACGACAACGTCCTGGTGCGCGGCGCTACAACCGACTTGAAGTATTCTTTATTGAACCGTTCGCCATTCTACACCTTCAATGGTACGGTGGCTATTTATCACGGAAGGGAGGTTAGCGGCTTAGCACAAGATGCTAAGTTGTCGCCCGAGGTGCCTGTCACGATTAGCCCTCTCGCAACAGCATACGGAACCATACCTGTCACCATACCCGCAGAATTCGAGGCGAACGACGCTTCGATAGGACTTTATGCTGTTGTCACCGACAGTTATGGGAATCACACAAAGATTCCTGTGTCGGGCAGTAATCTTTGTTTCGATGTTCCCGTCGTAGACAACCAAGTCATCGTTTCCGTGCTGCCGTCGGAATGTGAGTATGGTGAAACCGTGGTGCCGGAAATCAGGGTGAGTGGAGGTTGCCCTGGGAAGACTTTCGAGTGGACGACACCACCGACGATAGAATGCACGGCTAATGCCGATTCGCCTGTAGGTGTCTATGATGTGTTTGTCAGTGGCGGCGAGGGTAATATTCCTATTAGTGATTATCGTGGCAATATTATGAAGATAAAACCTGCCAAGGCAACAATCAAACCTCGTGACGTGACCAGAGAGACGGGAGAGGAAAACCCCGCATTGACATACGACATCACAGGACTGAAGAATGGGGACACCGAAGAGGTGCTGCTGTTCAAGCCAGAACTGGTCTGCGAGGCAATCAGTGACAGCAAGGCAGGAACCTATCCCATCACTATCAAGAACGCGATAAAAGCCGTGAACTATGATTTCACAGTGGAAGAGGGTATCATGACGGTAGAAGCACCCGCTGACCCGGGCATAGCACAGATTATTGTTGGCAACTACGAACGAGAATACGGCGATGACAACCCAGTCATACAGATAGGCTTGATACCACGGGTAGCAGCCATTGACACGGTGGATGTAAACGGGAATCATCATTATACCACTGCAGGCAGCTGCGAGCCAGAGTGGGAGGAGTTGCCCACCATCACCGTTGATGCCACAAAGACATCTGTGCCTGGTACTTATCCCATCAGCGTCATCGGCGGAAAACTGAAGGGATACAACGGCTTTGAAATCATAGAACCTGGCTTGCTGACTGTGAAGAAAGCCAACCTGCTGGTGATAGCCCGCGATACCACGCTGCGCTATCGCAGTTTCTGGAAACCAGAATTCTTCAAGTATATCGGTTTCAAGAATGGTGAGGATGTCAGCGTCATCGACAAGGCTCCGACTCCCAGCGAATATTACCTCTTTGATGACGAAGGTAGAATAACAGGCTTGGCATCCAATGAAAGCTACTATCCTATCGGAGGCGAGGACGACTGTTATCATCTTGTTTTTCCACAAGCAGAGGAGTTTTCACCTTTAAGACGGGAATATGGGCATCTAAATGTGGTACCTGACACCATACAACTCTCCAGAGGACCTTTGCTGACTACCACCTACGGTTCTAATGATGCCATCCTGATACCTAATGAGTCGACGTTCGACCAGTTCCCATCGGAAGAACTTCCTGAGGGGTACGCAGTCTATCAAGTGCGGGCAAAGAACGGAAACTGGGTTATAAACATAGAAGACAAACTCGATGCCGGCGACCATCTGCTACAGAAGGACACCCTGATTGTACACATCGGACTGGATACCGAGGAAGCCAGAAATACATACTATTATGGTGACTCTGGCTATGAGGTTTACTACATACCCACGCTCAGGGTGGAACCAGCTGAACTGTGGGCAGATGCAAGCCAATATAACTATTCTTCGATAGACTGGTGTAATATGTTTGAAAAGGCTAAGTTCACCTACACCGGATTCAGGGGGGATGACGACGAGAGCGTGTTGACGCAGAAACCCACCTGGCGCTTGGCTGATGGTGAGATTCCACTACCTGGCGACCACAAGATGGTGATTGACAAAGAGGGAAAAGCCAAGAACTACACCTTCAAGTACTATCTCGGATATAGGGGAGACTCTGTCATTCACATCAACAAGGCTACTCCTGCCTCTTACTTCAGCCAGTTCGACAACAAGTACCAAAATATGTACAATTGTGAACTAGGCTGGAAGGACGATATGCAATTCGTTAACACATACGTTGGAGGTACGGATGTAGTGAAGATAGAGGATTATGGCCTCTTTGAGTATATCGAGAAGAACTTCCCTGGACGTTATGACGACTATTGGGCCACTAATGGCAGATTCTCCAAGAAATATGACTATCTGAACGGTTTCACCTTAGGCTACGACAATGCAACAGGTGTGTCGACGATAACTTATGATAATGAGGGTGAATGCTATATAGGGCTGAAACTTAACCTGCCAGAGGAAGTGTTCGACCGCGGCGCATCTGTAGTATCAAAACTCGTCACAGTAGACAAGCAAAAGGTAACAAAGGTTGACGGCATCCAAGTGGTCACCGATGACGGCACGTATTACAACCTGAACGGCATGAAGACAGACCGCCCGACGAAGAAGGGAGTCTACATACGTGATGGTAAGAAAGTAGTAATTAAGTAAAGCGAAGGAGGATAAACATGATAAAGAAACAATATATATGACTCCCGTCGTGGAGGAGATAAAGCTCAATAGTGTGAACCTGCTGATAGTCAGCGGTGGCGGTGGCGACATCTCCGAGCCACCCGGATGGGGCGGTGCTGGTGGTAGTGGCATTGAGCCCGATGCGCCACCCCTCGACATCACGCCAGAGAAGCTGCTCGGCATACCATTCTAATAATGAGCAATGGAAGTGGTGTAAGAGGGTGTGTCAAAAAACAAAAATCTTCAAAAATCTTTCAAAAATAAGCCATA